>CAWISY010000299.1:0-48606 GCA_963838455.1 Bryobacterales bacterium | reverse complement strand
TCGTATCGCTTTGGCCAGGCGATCGGCATTGGTTTTGCGGAAGCGCGACCACCAGTTCGGCGCCGGACTGTGACCGACGTAGATCTGGGTGATGCGCTGCTCGTGGGCGAAGTGCAGAATCGCGGCCACCGGGTCCGCGCCTTCGAGCATACGGATATTGGCCCCCTCCTCGCGCGCCAGGGTCAGGTTGTGGTCGAGCGCCTGCTGATCCTCCGCACTCAAGTCGGGCTGGCCAACGTAGCACACCAGCAGCTCCCCGTGGAAGCGGTCGCGGGCGAAGCGGGCCCGCGCCATCATGCGGGCGGCGTTGGCTCGCGGAGTAATGCACACCAGGATCCGCTCCTGCGCGCCGAAGGATTGGCCCACGCCCTGGCGGTGCATGTAATCTTCGAGCTGGCGATCCACCACGTCGGCGGCCAGCAGCAGCGCAAGCTCGCGCAACTGGGAGAGGCGGCTGTCCAGTTCGGCGGGGGGAATCTCGGCCGAGGCGGCCTGCTGCATGCAGTATTCGGCCGGCGCGTCGACCACTTCAATTTCGTCGGCGGTGCGGAGGAAGCTCTCCGGCACGGTCGCCTTGACGTGCTTGCCCTGGATGCGCTCGACTTCTTCGCGTTTCTCCTCGACATATTGAAGATTTACGCTGGTGATCACGGCGATGCCAGCCTGGAGCAACTGTTCCACATCCTGCCAGCGGTGGGCGTTGGGACGTCCGGGAGGGTTGTCGTAGGCCAGGCCGTCCACCAGGCACGCAGCCGGATGGCGCTTGAGGATGGTCTCGACATCCATGTAAGAAATGCCGCTCGATTCGCGCAGCGGAATCACTTCCAGTTTTTCGAGCAGCGCGCTGAGTTCTTCGGACAATTTCGGTTGAATCGCTCCGACCACTACGTCCTGGCCGCGGCTGCGGCGGCGCCGGCCTTCGTCCAGCATGCGGAAGCTTTTGCCCACGCCGGAGGCGTAGCCCAGGAAGATTTTGAGCCGGCCGCGGCGCTCGTATTCCTCCTCGGCCTGGACCCGGCGCAGCAGTTCCTCGGGGGACAGGCGGGGGGTGGTAGGCATGTTCACTTCAGTTTACTATTGAAGAACTCGCGCACAACGGACGCGCCGGCCGCGGCCAGCCAACACTGGTTGCCCCGGGGCATCGAGGTCCGCGACCGGCCCTTTGCGGGCTTCTAGGTAACAGCCCGCAAAACGGAGCCTGGCCGCGGCCAGCCAACACTGGTTGCCCCGGGGCATCGAGGTCCGCGACCGGCCCTTTGCGGGCTGGCTTGCCGGGCAAACACGATGCCCCGGAGGGCATGCGGGCGGCTTAGAGATTCTTTAGCGCCCGCTTTGATTAGAATAGGGGACACACAGGTAACGACACAGGCAACGACGTGAGATTTCTTTATCGTTTGGGGGGCGCGCTCGCACTGGTGGCGGTGGTGACGGCCATCGACGGCCGCGTCTTCCACGTGAATAACTCCACCGCCGGATTCACCTACCTGCTGATCATCCTGCTGGTGGCGACGCGCGGTAAGCTGCCCGAGGCCATCGTGGCTTCGGTTGCCAGCATGTTGTGCTACGACTTCTTCTTCCTGCCGCCGGTGGGCCACTTCACCATCTACAGCGCCGAGGATTGGGTGGGGCTGACCGTGTTCCTGATCACCGCCGTTACGGCCAGCGAGCTTTCCGCCCGCGTGCGCCGAAGAGCGGACGAAGCCAGCGCGCGCCGCCAGGAAATGGAGCAGGTGTACGAATTCAGCCGCGCCATGATGATCGGCGACGATCAGCGCAGCCTGGGCGCACAGATCGCACAGAGCATCGCCACCGTGTTCAAGGTTCCGGAAGTGGCGCTGTATGAGCGCTCCAGCGATACGGTATATCGCGGCGGCCCGCAGACCACGCTCACCGGCGATCAATTGCGCGACGCGGCGCGGACCGAGTCGGCCTGGTCGTCGCTGGCTTCGAAGACGTCGATTCTGCCGGTCCGGCTGGGCGGCCGCACGCTGGGGAGCCTGGGGGTGGCCGGGGGCACGCTCTCCGAAGCAGCGCTGCAGGCGGTGGCGCAACTGGGCGGCATCGCGATCGAGCGGGCCCGGGCGCAGGAGGTGGCCGCTCATGCCGAAGCAAGCAGGCAGAACGAACAGCTCAAGGCCACGCTGCTGGATGCGCTGGCTCACGAATTCAAGACGCCGCTGACTTCCATCAAGGTGGCGATCAGCTCCCTGCTGACCGGTTCGGGCAAAGATCCGGTGGAGCGGGAGCTGTTAACTGTCGCCGATGAAGAAGCCGACCGGCTGACCACTCTGCTGAACCGTACCATTGAAGTGGCGCGCATCGAAGCCGGCCACGTGAAGCTGAACCGGCGGCCGTGTTCGGTGCGGGAGCTGGTGGCCGATGCGATGGATCAGCTCAAACGCTTCGTCGAGGGGCGCGAGGTGCGCGTGACGGTGCCGGCGGATCTGCCGCAGGCCGACGCAGACCCGGGACTGGTGGTGATGGTGCTGCGGCTGCTTCTGGACAACGCGCTCAAATACGCGTCGCCCTCAGCCTCCATCGCCATTTCCGCGGAGCGAATCAACGATAATATTATGGTGCATGTTTCCAATGAAGGTCCCGACATCGACCCCAAGGAGCTGAACGCTATTTTTGAGAAATTCTACCGCGGCAAAAATGTGCGCTCCAGGATTCCGGGCACCGGCCTGGGCCTGACGATCGCCCGCGAAATTGTCGCTTCGCACGGCGGAGAGCTGACGGTGACCAGCCAGCCGGGCGCGGGCGTGACTTTTTCTTTTACTCTTCCGATCGCCGCCTTGCCGGCCGGCTCTTTGCAGATGGGCCCGACGGAGGCGGTCGCGGCCGCTCCGGTGACCGGCGATATAGCCGGATGAGCGTCGCTCCCTCCAAAATCCTGATCGTCGATGACGAACCGCAAATCCGGCGCGTGTTGCGCACCAGTCTGACCGCGCAGGGCTACATCGTCTCCGACGCCCGCAGCGGGGAAGAAGCGCTGGTCAAGATCCGCGAGGAACGCTTCGACCTGATCCTGCTGGACGTGAACATGCCGGGGATGGGCGGCCTGGAGGCATGCCGGCAAATTCGCGGGGTGAGCGAAGCAGCCATCATCATGCTGACGGTGCGCAATACCGAGCCGGACAAGGTGGCCGGCCTGGACGCCGGCGCCGACGACTACGTCACCAAGCCGTTCGGCATGACGGAGCTGCTGGCGCGCATTCGCGCCAACCTGCGGCGCGTGCCGATCTCGGCCTCCAGCGCCTCGCAAGTGGTCGAGTTCGACGAAGTATCGATCAATTTCCCGGCCCACCGGGTAACGGTGCGCGGGCACGAGGTGCGCTTCACGCCCAAGGAATTCGACCTGCTGCAGGTGCTGCTGGCCACGCCCAACGTGCCCATCCCGCACCAGCGCCTGCTGCAATCGGTATGGGGGCCCGATTACGGGGACCAGGTCGAGTATCTGCACGTGTTCGTCAACCAAATCCGCAAGAAAATCGAGCCCGATCCGGCCAAGCCGCGCTACCTGATCACGGAGCCTCGGCTGGGCTACCGCTTTTGCGTGCCGCCGGTCTAAGACGCCGGCAAACAAACGAAGTCTGATCGGGTCTATGCACCTGATCCTCGCCCAGGGACGCTGGCGCGCGAAGCTTCACCCAAACCTTCGAGCCGCCCAAAAACCCTTGTAAACAGATTTTTCCTTGTCTTTTCCTAAACCTATAGCACCTAAACGGCCCCTTAGCTGCTTACATGTTTTTTAGGAAGGCTTAAGGACATCCTTAGCACCGCTAGCCTAACGTAAGGAGTGGGAGAGATGTTATGAGCCGGTATCAGACTATGTTGTCAGGGTTCCCGGCCCGGACGGAAACACCGGCCCGGACGGAAACAGAAGAGAGCCTCGCGCTGCCCCTGGCTTTGAATGTCGCCTTCACGTCGGAACGGGCGACGGCGGGCGCCCTCCGCTACGCAGCAGCGATCGCGGGAGGGTTGAGGGCGCGCCTGCAGGTGATCGTGCCGCAGGTGGTTCCTTACGGGAGAGATTTGAACGATCCGGACGTGGACCCGAAGTTTACTGCAGAGCGGGCGCTGGAGGCGGCTCGCGCGGCAGGAGTGGACGCCGACGTGAACGTCGTGCTGTGCCGCGACCGTGCCGAAGGCTTGCACCACGCGCTGGGCGCCGACGGCATCGTCATGATCGGAGGCGGCCCCGATTTCCTGAGAGGCTGGTGGCCGAATCTGGAACGAAGGCTGGCCCAGCGGCTGATTGATCGCGGGCACAAGGTTTTGTTCGTGGAGGGGGAAAAGAGCTTATGATGCTCGACCTGTTCTACATATTTATTGCTGTGATTTTCTTCGCGCTCACTTGGGCATTCACCAAGGCGTGCGACCGCCTGTAGGAGGAATATGGACTACATCATCGCGGGAGTGGTCACGGTCTTATTGTTTGGGTATCTGATCTTCGCGCTCCTTCGGCCGGAGCGTTTTTAAGGGAGCTCGCTTTGACGAGAACAAGCGTATGACAGCGATAGGCATTGCGCAGATTTTGGTCTTCTTCGTGATCCTGCTTTTGGTCACGAAACCCCTGGGCACTTACATGACCCGGGTGTTCGAAGGACAGCGAACCGTGCTTCATCCGGTTTTGCGTCCAGTGGAGCGCTTGTGTTACCGGCTCTGCGGCGTCCAGGAAGACGTCGAACAGCGCTGGACGCAATACGCGGGCGGCTTACTGGCGTTCAGTCTAGCGAGCTTCCTCTTTGTTTACTTGATCCAGCGGTTGCAGGGCTGGCTGCCGTTCAACCCGCAAGGGTTTTCGACGGCGCATGCGCCAAACGGCGCAACGCCCCTGACGCAGGATCTGGCGTTCAATACGGCCGCGAGTTTTCTGACCAATACCAACTGGCAGGCGTATTCGGGCGAAGCCACGTTGAGCTATTTCACGCAAATGGTGGCTCTGGCGGTACAGAACTTCGCCTCGGCCGCCGTGGGCATGTGCGCGGCGATGGCGTTGGTTCGCGGCTTCGCGCGGCAGCAGGTTAAGACGGTCGGGAACTTCTGGGCCGACCTGTGGCGCGGAATCCTGTACATTCTGTTGCCGCTGTCGGTGATTGGCGCGCTGCTGCTGGTTTCCTCCGGGGCGATTCAGAACTTCAAAGCCTACGAGAAAGTCACCACAGTGGAGGGCGCCACGCAGACTATCGCGCAAGGGCCGGTGGCTTCGCAGGAAGCGATCAAGATGCTGGGCACCAACGGCGGCGGATTTTTCAACGCCAACTCCGCGCATCCCTACGAGAATCCGACTCCGTTCAGCAATATGGTGCAGATGCTGATGATCTTCATCATTCCGGCGGGACTGATCTATACGTTCGGAAAGATGGTCGGCGACACCCGGCAGGGATGGGCCATCTTTGCCGCCTGCAGCATCATGTTCCTCGCCGGCGTGATGGTGATTTACCACTTCGAGCAGGCGGGAAATCCGAACGTGACCGGCATTGATTCGCAGCACGGCGGCGTGCAGGTTGCGGCCACAGACACTCAGCCGGGCGGGAACATGGAGGGCAAAGAGACGCGCTTCGGCATTGTGGCCACCTCGATGTTTGCTACCATCACCACCGATGCGAGCTGCGGCGCCGTCAACGGCATGCATGACAGCTTCACACCCCTTGCAGGGTTAGTGCCGTTAGTGAACATCCAGACCGACGAAGTGATTTTCGGCGGCGTGGGCGCGGGCCTCTACGGCATCCTGATGTACGCCATCATCGCCGTGTTTATCGCCGGCCTGATGGTGGGGCGCACGCCGGAGTATCTGGGCAAGAAGCTGGAGTCGAAGGAAGTGAAGATGGCCATGCTGGCGGTGGTGGCAACCTCGCTGAGCATCCTGCTGTTCAGCGCCATCAGCTCGGTGGTGACCTTCAACTGGGACAAGGGCCAATATTGGAATCCGGCCTCCGGCAATCCCAAGCCGGCTCCCACATCGAGCGTTCCGGCGACATCGAACCTGGGAAACAGCGGTCCGCACGGATTCAGCGAAGTTCTGTATGCGTATTCGAGCGCGACCGAAAACAACGGCAGCGCCTTCGCCGGCATCAGCGTGAACACGCCGTGGTACAACCTGACGCTTGGACTGGCGACGCTGATCGGACGGTTCCTGTTCATGATTCCGCTGATCGCCATCGGCGGAAGTTTGGCGGCCAAGAAGAAGACTCCGGTGACCAGTGGCACCTTCCCCACGCACGGCCCGCTGTTTGTGGGGCTGTTTGTGGGCACGGTGGTGCTGATCGCGGCTCTGACCTTCTTCCCGGCGCTGTCGCTGGGGCCGGCAGTGGAACACTTCCTGATGCAATCGGGCAAGATGTTTAGCTGGGTCCAGCCGGCGCTGCATCAATTGGCGAGCAGTGGAATTTGGAGTTAAGGATATGGCAACGACGATGCAAAGTCCCGAACCAGCGCTCGAAAACCCGAAAAATAACAACGACGATTTAACAACCCTGATCCCGCGTAAGCTGGTACGCGCCAGGCCCCTGTTCGATCCGGAGATTCTGATGCGCGCCACCAAGGACAGCTTCGTGAAGCTGAATCCCGGGACGCTGTGGAAGAACCCGGTGATGTTCGTGGTGGAGGTGGGCGCCGCGGTGACCACGGTGTTCCTGCTGCGCGATATGGCCCGGGGAGCCGGCGAGATCGGCTTCACCTTCCAGATCGTGCTGTGGCTGTGGTTCACGGTGCTGTTCGCCAACTTCGCCGAAGCCATGGCGGAGGCTCGCGGAAAGGCGCAGGCAGATTCGCTGCGCAAGACCAAGACCGACGCGATGGCCAAGCG
Organism: Bryobacterales bacterium; assembly: GCA_963838455.1. Taxonomy (GTDB): domain Bacteria; phylum Acidobacteriota; class Terriglobia; order Bryobacterales; family Bryobacteraceae; genus Palsa-187. The sequence continues at coordinate 41,795 of CAWISY010000299.1, read as the reverse complement.
GATTCTCAGCACCAAGCTGATCGAGCAGGTGCCGGCCTCCAAGCTGCGCTCCGGCGATACGGTGCTGGTGGAAGCGGGCGAGCTGATTCCCAGCGACGGCGACGTCATCGACGGCATCGCTACCGTGGATGAATCCGTCATCACCGGCGAAAGCGCGCCGGTGATTCGCGAATCCGGCGGCGACCGCAGTGCGGTGACCGGCGGTACGCGCGTGCTCTCCGATCAGATCACGGTGCGCATCACGGCCAATCCGGGCGAGACGTTCCTGGACCGCATGATCGCGCTGGTGGAAGGCGCGGAGCGGCAGAAAACGCCCAACGAAATCGCGCTCAACATTCTGATCGCCGGCTTGACGCTGATCTTTTTGCTGGCCGTCGCTACGCTGCCGCCCTTCGCGGCGTATAGCGTCAGTTCCAGCGGTACGGGCACTGTCCCCGGCATCGCCGTGCTGGTATCGCTGCTGGTGTGCCTGATTCCCACAACCATTGGAGGATTATTGAGCGCCATCGGCATCGCCGGCATGGACCGCGTCATGCAGCACAACGTGCTGGCCATGAGCGGCAAGGCTGTGGAAGCCAGCGGCGACGTGAACACTCTGCTGCTGGACAAGACCGGGACCATCACCATTGGCAACCGGCAAGCCGTCGAATTTATCGCTCTTCCCGGCGTGCGTCCGGAGGACTTGGCGGACGCCGCGCAGCTTTCCAGCCTAGCCGACGAGACTCCGGAAGGACGCTCCGTGGTGGTGCTGGCCAAGGAGAAATACGGCATGCGCGGCCGTGAGATTTCGCACAAAGACGCCGAGTTCATTCCCTTCTCCGCGTACACGCGCATGAGCGGCGTCAATATCGAAGGCCGCGAGCTGCGCAAGGGGGCGACCGAGGCGATCGCGCGCTTTGTAGAGGAGCACGCCGGCACTGTTCCGGCCAAGCTCAAGGAGATCGCGGAAGGGATTTCGCGGCAAGGCGGCACTCCGCTGGCTGTCGCCGACGGCAGCCGCGCTCTGGGCGTGATCCATCTAAAGGACATCGTCAAGGGCGGAATGAAGGAGCGCATTGGGCAGCTCCGCGCCATGGGCATTCGCTCCGTGATGATCACCGGCGACAACCCGCTGACCGCCGCGGCGATTGCCGGCGAAGCCGGCGTGGATGATTTCCTGGCACAAGCCACGCCCGCCGACAAGCTGAACTACATCAAGAAGGAGCAGGGTGAAGGACGGCTGGTGGCGATGACCGGCGACGGCACCAACGACGCTCCGGCGCTGGCGCAAGCCGACGTCGGGCTGGCCATGAACACCGGAACCATGGCGGCCAAGGAAGCTGGCAACATGGTGGACCTGGACAGCAACCCGACCAAGCTGATTGAAGTGGTGGCGATCGGCAAGCAGTTGCTGATCACCCGCGGCGCGCTGACCACGTTTTCTATCGCCAATGACGTAGCCAAGTATTTCGCGATTATTCCGGCTATGTTTTCGGTGACGTATCCGGCATTAAATGCGCTCAATATCATGCACCTGCACAGCCCGGAGAGCGCGGTGCTGGCGGCGGTGATCTTCAACGCCCTGATCATCATCGCGCTGGTGCCGCTGGCTCTGCGCGGCGTCAAATACCGGCCCAGCGGCGCCGCGGCCCTGTTGCGGCGGAATCTGCTGATTTACGGCGTAGGGGGCATTCTGGTGCCGTTCCCGGGAATCTGGATCATCGATCAGATTCTGGCGGCTCTGCATCTGGCATAGGGGGAGTTCTTTATGTGGAAACAAATTATTCCGGCATTTCGCGCAGTGTTGTTAATTACCGTGATTACGGGGTTGATTTATCCCGGCGTGGTGACGGGCTTGGCGCAGGCGCTGTTTCACGATCAGGCCAACGGGAGCATGGTGACCCAGAACGGGCGCGTGGTGGGCTCGTCGCTGATCGGGCAGAATTTCGCCAAACCCGAATATTTCCATCCCCGGCCATCCGCGGCCGGCTCGGACGGATACGATTCGACCGCATCGGGCGGGTCCAACCTGGGTCCGACCAATCAGAAGCTGATCGACCGCATCAAGAGCGACGAGGAAAAATTCCGCAAAGACAACCCAGGATTCTCCGGCCCGATTCCGGCCGATCTTCTGACGGCGTCGGGGAGTGGCCTGGATCCGCACATTAGCCCGGCTTCGGCCCAGGCGCAAGTGGCGCGCGTAGCGGCTGCTCGCGGGCTGGATGCGGGAGTTTTGGAAAAGCTGGTGGATGGGCATGTAGAGGGTCGCACGGCCGGCGTGCTGGGCGAGCCCCGCGTCAACGTGCTGATGCTGAACCTGGCGCTCGATCAGCAGTTCCCCGCTAAACATTGAAAAAGGCCCCGGGAAGTAATATGGCGAAGCTGAAAGAAGGCGAACAGATCGAACACTACCGGATCGACGGCGTGGTGGCCCAGGGCCCCATGTCGTCGGTCTTCAAAGGCACCGACCTGCGAACCAATCAGCCGGTGGCGATCAAGGCTCCGCAAATGGCCGCGGAGAGCGATCCGGTGTTCTTCGAGCGCTTCCGGCGAGAAGCCGAGATCGGCCGCAAGATGGACCATCCCGGCGTCATCAAGGTATTCCCACGCGAAGATCGAGGCGGCGTGTACATGGTGATGGAGTGGGTGGAAGGCCCGCTGCTGCGCGAGCTTATGGCCCAGGAAGGGCGCATCGAGATTGCGCGCGCGGTGAAGATCGCCACCGAAATCTGCGATGCGCTGTACTACATTCACAGCCGCGGAGTGGTGCATCGCGACTTGAAACCGGAAAACATCGTGGTGCTGAGGGCGAGCGGCGGGCAGGATCACGTCTCCCCGGATAACATCAAGCTGATCGACTTCGGTATCGCCGGAGAAGAGGGCGCGCGGCGCCTGACCTTCGGGAAGTTCTCGAACCTGATGGGCACGCCGGATTACATCTCGCCGGAGCAGATCCAGGGCAAGCGCGGCGATGCCCGCAGCGACGTCTACGCGCTGGGCGCGATTCTCTACGAAATGGTCACCGGCAGGCCTCCCTTTGAGGGCGAGAACGCCCTGCTGATCATGAACGACCGGCTGGTGAATTATCCTGTGCCGCCGCGCGAGCTCAACCCGGAGATCCCCGCGGCGCTGCAGGAGATCATTTACCGGGCTCTGGAGCGCGATCCCCGCAAGCGTTATTCGAGCGCCAACGAGATGGCCTGGGACCTGGCCCACATGGACCAAGTGGCGCCGGCTACACGTCCGGAGCTGGAGGATTGGCGCAACCGGCGGCCGAGCGGCCCGCGCAAGGCGTTGGTGTACGCGGCTGTGGGGCTGGTTCCGGTCGTGGTCTTCGCGCTGCTGTTCTGGGCCAGCAAGCACAGCTAGCTGTAGTTCTGCAAAATAGGAGGATGCCGCGGTTCCCGGCTCTTAGGTTCAGACCTTCGGAGCGCCTCGCCATCCTCTACTTCGTCTACGTCGCGCTGATCGCGCCGTTCTACATCGAGCGTCCGTGGCGCACCTCAGTCGTCGCCGTCGCGGTTGCGGCCGGGTTCTGGCTCACCCACTTTCTGAAACCGATTGTGCGCGACCTGATCCCGCTGGGCGCGGTGCTGACCGCGTACCGCGAGATGGACTGGTTCTCTGCGACGCCGCACGATCATCATCTGGAACGTAGCTGGGTGCTGTGGGACCGGATGCTGCTGGACCAGTATCACTGGCGCCAGGCGATCGAAAGCGCAGGTCCGTTGATTCCGGGATTCCTCGAATTCTGTTATCTGCTGGTGTACGGGGTGGGGCCGCTGGTGGTGGCGATGGCGGTTCTGGCTCGGCGGAAGCATGGAACCAACGAGTCCGGGACCGACCAGCTCTGGATGGCCTACCTGGCGGGCACTCTGGGGGCGTACGCGCTGTTCCCCTACTTTCCCTCCGACCCTCCGCGAACGCTGTTCCCCGGAGCCGACCTGCCGCACGTCGTGACCGTGATGCGCCAGGTGAATCTGTACTTCCTGGGCGGCTACGGCATCCATTCGAGCGTATTCCCGAGCGCACACGTCTCCTCGGCGTTTTCGGCCGCGTGGGGATTGCTGCTGACCATTCCGGAAAGGCGCTGGATCGGAGCATGCATGCTGGGTTACGCGGTGCTGGTGTCGATCGCGACGGTGTACGGGCGCTATCACTACGCCGCCGACGTGCTGGCGGGGTTTGCGGTAAGCCTGGTGGCGATTCCGGCGTGGAGGCTGGGAGAATCTCGCCCCGAGCGGCGTTGAGTGGATCAATTGTCAGTGGGCTTCTTCTCGACGTGATCGACCACCAACACCTGCGCCGGCGTCTTCCTCTTCACGATCTTCAGCCCGAGTTGCTCCTGAACCGCATCGAAGATGCTCGGGCCATCCGGCTCGACGGCCGTCGCAAGCCCCATCGCCGCGTTCGTGGCGGGATTGGACCAGAAGATCGTGTAGTCGTACTTGCGCGTGAGGCTCGCGAGGCCCGTGGTATCCGCCACCGGACCGTCGAGGGTTCGCATGCCAATGTAGTGGGCCATTTCCTCCGCCGTCTGATTGTGGCCACGCAGGGCCATCTTGCCACCCGGCGCTTTTCCTTCCCAAGATCCATTTCCTGGCGGCGGGATGGGGTAACCGTCGTCTCCTACCCTTTGTGGGGAAGCGTACGCGTCGTCGCTTGTTTGAGGTGAATCCGGCGCAGCCAGCTTCAATTTCGGACCGCCCTTCGCCACCACCATCGCGTACATGTCGATATCCTTTGTCGCCCAATGAACCTTGAGGCCGAGACGGTCCGCCAGCAGATTCCGCAGCATCACGTTGAACTGCTCCCTCGTGGTGTCGACGGGCATCTTGGCTTCGATGTCCACGAGCGGCCTGAAGCGATCATCCGGGTCAGCCATCCGGTAAAGCGGAATGTCGTAGGCGGTGAGAATAAGGCTCAACAGGTTGGTGTGAGTTCTGAAGCGCCCAGGGTCGGTGTTGTTAGCAGACCCCGGGACCCCCGAGGTTCGAATCACTCCTCCGGGCTGCGCCGCTCTAACCGAGGCGACCTCAAACCTCAGTGTCGGCGAGACCGTCTGCGCCCGAAGATTCACCCCGTCCAGCAAGCCGATGGCAATGGGTGCAGAGACCGCGAACAATCCCGCGGCGGCCAGCAGCGCCTTCGTGCCGTTATTCAGATTCTTCACGAGCGTCCCATTTAAGATCGCTTCGATTCTCATCCTCAGGTTTGATCCGGAAACTCCTGCCACGCACGGCACTGGCGACTCCAAGTACAGCTCGCAGACCTTGAGAATGCCTCGGGCGTACACGCGCGGCTCGTTGCCGAGCCTTAGCACCTCTTCATCGCACGCACGCTCACGCTCTTCGAAGATTCGTTTGCCGATCCACCACGTCATCGGATGGAACCAGAACACGGTCTCGATGAACATCTGAAGCACGGCGATGAGATTGTCGCGGCGTCGAACGTGGCAAAGCTCGTGCGCCACGATCGCCTTCCACTGTTCCGGCGTCAGCCTCTCTGTAATGCCTTCCGGTGAGAGCAAAATGGGCCGGAAGACCCCGAAAATCCCGGGTTCGATAAACGCAGGGGAACAAACCGCACGAACCGGAATACCGAGATCGACGGGCGACCCGGCACGAACGGCGGCGGTGATGCGCCGCCAGCGGATCAACCATGATGCGGCAAAGCCGAGGAACCCGCACGCCCACAAGGTCCAGGCGATCGGCGGAAGCGGGTTCGCTGCGGGCATTGGCGTCACGAGTGGGGACAAATCTGCAGGAACGGCGAAGGGCTGAGCCGCCTGATGGAGCGCGAAAGAAAATCCGGGTGGCGTTGACACTGGAGCCGTGCGCCAATGGATGTGACTCCCCAAGATCATAAGCAAGGAGAACGGCACAAGAAACTTCAAAGATGCGGAGACCCAGACCCAATGGCGCACCCGAGCCGAGTTCTTCCGCAGGGCTAGCGTCAACAGCCAAGCCGCACACGCAAACAGCGTGGACTGCCACAAATGATTCGCAATCGGAAACAAAGATTCGGGGACCATAGCGATCAATTCTCCGTCGGCTTCTTTTCCACCTGGTCGACAAACAACATCTTCACCGCGCCCTTCTTCTTTTCCAGCTTCAGCCCAAGCTGCTCCTGGAGCGCATCGAACAAGCTCGGACCATCGGGCTCAGCCGCTGCGTTTGTCTTCAGGTCGCTCTGCGCTGCGGTTGACCAGAAGATCGTGTAGTCGTACTTGCCCGTCAATCCGGTTGCATCCGTGACCGGACCGCCCACTTGAGGAGCAAACTCCTGCGCCATCTCTGCCGCCGTCTCGTTGTGCCCCCGCAAGGCCGCCCTGTCGCGCGCCATCGCCATCCACCGTCCGTTCCCGGGAGGTGGGGCCGGATAGCCGTCCGGTCCGAATTGAATCCCGGGCGGCCCGGCCTTTGCTGCGGAATCGCCGCTTGGCGCAGGCGAATCTGAAGCGGCGGGTTTCAGCTTCGGCCCTCCCTTTGCCACCGTCAGCTCGTACAAGCTCATTTCGCGAGTGCCCCAATGCGCCTTCAGTCCGAAGCGTTCCGCCAGCAGATTCTGCAACATCACCTCGAATTCCTCGAGAGTCGTATCCACCGGCATCTTCGCTTCGACGTCCAACGGCACGATGTAGACATCGTCCGGCGCGGAGAGCTGATAACTCTGGAGGTGGTAGGCCATCAGCAGCAAGCTTCCGAGACTGGTTTGCGAGACGAAACGTCCCGGGTCGTTATTGTTTTTGGATCCTGGAATCCCCGACGACCGAAACACCCTTCCTCTCCCGTCCGCCGGCGGTGCGGGCCGCACCGAAGCGACCTCGAACTTCAGCGTCGGCGATGGCGTCTGCGCCCGGGCCGTCAACCCGTTCAGCAGCCCGATCGCAATCGGCATAGCAACTGCAATCGCTCCCGCCGCGGCCAGCAACGCCTTCCTGCCCGCGTTCAGATTCTTGACGATCCTCTTGTTCAGAATCGCCTCGATCCTCGTCTTCAGATTTGCGCCCGAAACTCCTGCCACGCACGGCACCGGCGACTCCAAGTACAGTTCGCAGACCTTGAGAATCCCTCGCGCGTACACGCGAGCCTCGTTGCCCAGCTTCAGCACTTCTTCATCGCAAGCCCGCTCCCGCTCCGCGAAGACCTGTTTCCCGATCCACCAAACCATCGGATGGAACCAGAACGCCGCCTCCGCGAACATCTGCATCAGGCCCGTCAGATTGTCGCGGCGTCGAACGTGGCACAGTTCATGCGCGATAATCGCGCGCATCTGCTCCGGCGTCAGCCTCTCTGTAATCCCTTCCGGTAGGAGCAAAATGGGCCGGAAGACCCCGAAAATACCAGGCTCGATAACCGCGGGAAAACTAACCGCTCCGATCGGAATGCCTGGGTTGATCAAGCCAAGATCTGCCGGCGACCCTGCTCGAACCGCAGCCGCGACCTTCCGCCAGCGAAGCGCCCACGAGATCCCCAGTCCGAGGAATCCGCATCCCCACACGATCCACAGGATCTCCGGCAGCACGCTTCTTGGCATGGCAGAGGTCACCGCAACCACCTCCGGCCATCGCACGGGAGCCGCGAATGGCCGGCTCACTTGATCGAGCGCCATCGAAACACTCCTTGGAGCCGGCGCTTTTTTCATATGCCACGGAATGTCATTGCCCAGCGCGATGAACAAAGAAAAGGGCACCAGAAACTTCAGCGACGCGGTCACCCAGATCCAATGCCGCACCCGAGCCGAATTCTTCCGCAGGGCCAGCGTCAACAGCCCGGCCGCACATGCAAACAGCGTGGACTGCCATAGGTGATTCGCAATCGGAAATAGAGATTCGGGTATCACTTCGTTTCGTCCTTTCCTTCGTGCTCAGAAAGCAGCTTCTCCGCATCCCGCACGTCCTCTCGTGTGAAGGAGCCGGATTCGATCAAGTGGGCGATGATGGGCCGGCTTCGGCCGCCGAATAATCCCAACAGGTCGTCGATCAACTTGCGTTGCGCCGCTTCCCGCGACACCGCCGCCTCAAAGATAAACGCCGTGCCGATCTTCTTCACCCGGCGCAGCGCCTTTTTCGCCTCTAGCCGGTAGACCATGGTCTGCACCGAACTGTACGCCAGCTTCTTTTTCGCGGGAAACGTTTCGTGAATCTCCCGAACCGAGCACGGCCCCTTAGTCCACAGGGCTTCCATAATCGTAAGCTCCAGTTTGCTCAGTCTCGGGAGCGGCATCGGGTGTCCTTACTCATGTCAACAACTCTATTACAACTGTGGTTCTATGGCAAGAGTTTTTTAAGCAGAATGCTGAAAAAGGCAAGAACCGTTTGCTGGCGCGCGCGGCTCGGAAACGCTCCAGCCGAGACCGCGACGGCAGGAAGCGGTTGAGTCAAGAGCCTGCTTCGGCATCCTGTTAGCTTAGAGGCGCCGAGCCGCGCGGAGAACGAACGCCGCGTAGGCGAGGAATTGCAGAGGATGGCGTTGGGCGAGTTGCGTAACGTAACGGCGGCGCCGGAGGGCACGGTCGCCATCAGCCGGCTTGATGAGGTCGAGGAGCCTCGCGAATAACGCCGGTTAGTCGCGCAGGCTGGTGTCCAAAAACGCCCGCAGGCGGTGGCTGCGGCTGGGGTGGCGCAGCTTGCGCAGAGCCTTCGCCTCGATCTGGCGGATACGTTCGCGGGTCACTGCGAAGTGCTGGCCGACCTCTTCGAGCGTATGCTCGCTGCCGTCCTGCAGGCCGAAACGCATCTTGATGATCTTCTCTTCGCGCGGGCTCAGGGTCTTGAGCACCTCCGCGGTCTGCTCGCGAAGATTGAGATTGATCACCGCTTCGGACGGCGAGACTACGCGGCGGTCGATGATGAAATCGCCCAGGTGCGATTCTTCCTCTTCGCCCACCGGCGTTTCCAGCGAAATCGGCTCCTGCGCGATGCGCAGCACCTTGCGCACCTTGTTGACCGGCAGCTCCATCTTGACCGAGAGCTCTTCCGTGGTGGGCTCGCGGCCCAGATCCTGCTGCAACTGGCGCTGCATGCGCACCAGCTTGTTGATGGTCTCGATCATGTGCACCGGGATGCGAATGGTGCGGGCCTGATCGGCGATGGCGCGCGTGATGGCCTGGCGGACCCACCAGGTGGCGTAGGTCGAGAACTTGTAGCCGCGCTGGTAATCGAACTTGTCGACGGCCTTCATCAGTCCGATGTTGCCTTCCTGGATCAGGTCCAGGAACTGCAGGCCGCGATTGGTGTAGCGCTTGGCGATGGAGACCACCAGGCGGAGGTTAGCCTCGATCAGGTCCTTCTTGGCGCATTCGGCTTCCAGCTCGCCGCGCTCCACAATCTGTCAGCGTGCGGCGCAGTTCGCTGGAACTGGCGCCGGAATCCTCCTCCACCTGCTGGATGCGCTGGCTGAGCTGGCGCATCTCCTTGCGCACGGCCGAGGCGGCGCCATGGGCTCCGTTGGACGGCGCTTCCAGTTTGCGCTGGAGCTTGGCGATCTCTTTCTCGACCGGCCGCAGGTCTTCGACTTCCGCGCGCAGACGGCCGGCGAGTTCCCGGCGCTTGACGGAAGTGAAGTGAATGCCGCGAATCAGGCGCGAGACGCACACCATGGTGCGCGCCAGGTTCCAGCGCAGCGTGCGGTGCATCTTGGGCTTCATTCCGCGAGAAATGGACTGCAGCTTCTGCCGGAATTGCTGCGCCTTTTTGTAGTACTTTTCGATCTCTTCGATGGTGCGCAGCAGCTCCACGCTCTGTTCGGCGATGGTTTCATCGGTCACCATCAGGTCCGGCATCACCACAATGTCACGCACAGTGGTGGGATCCGCCTGGATCGTTTCCGCCATGACGAGGATGTCGCGGACCACCAGAGCGGACCGGGACAGAGCCTTGCGCACCGCAGCCTGGCCGCGTTCCATGCGCTTGGCCAGCTCGATTTCTCCTTCGCGGGTGAGCAGCGGCACGGTGCCCATCTCGCGCAGATACATGCGCACCGGATCGTTGGTCTTGTCGCTGAAGTCCTGCGCGAGTTCGAGGTCGGCGAATTCCTCGCCGTCTTCGGCCTTCTTGTCGAACTCGATCTTGGGCTCTTCCAGGATCTCGACGCCTGCGGTGTCGAGCTCGGTCAGCAGATCGTCGAGCTGGCGGCCGCCGCTGTAATCCTCGGTGAGGAGATCGTTGACTTCATCGTAGAGGACGTAGCCCTTCTCCTTGCCAGTATCCATAAGCTGCTTTAGCCGGCCGAATTTTTCTTCAGTCGCCACAATACCCCATCGGCTCTTGCGCCCTCTTAAAGACCCCGTTTCCCTGAGAGAGCTTTCCAACCAATTGCATTTCAGTTTACAACACTGGAGACGGGCAACATCCAGCGGGTTTGCTCCAATCGCTAAGACTCCAGCTTGCTTTCCTGCTCCAGTTGGTGTAGCTCCGCCATCAACTGGAGCGCCAATTCCATATTGCCCTCACGCTCGGCCGCTTTCACGCGCGCTTTCAACTCGTCCAACTGGCGCTTCCTCAACCCTGCTTCGAGCGTTCGAAGGCAGGCGCGCGCTTGCTCCAGGCCGGAGTCCTCGTCACCCATATCATCGGCCGCGATCAGTTCATGCAATAGGGCCTGGGCGGGCGGGTTGAGCCGACCTTCGAGAGCCGAAAAAACAGCCGGCGCCGAAGAAGCAGACGGCCCGGCGAGGCCGTTGACCTGGCGCAGCGCATCGAAAATCTCACGCATGAAGAAGCCCTGCGTCATGGCCGGTGTGAGCTGCGGAAGAATTTCGGCGCGCGCCTTATCGCTGGCCAGCAAGGCGGTCAGCAGCACGCGCTCCATGGGCGCCATGGCCGGTTTCGGCGGCGCGGCGCGGCGATCGGCGGCGTCTTTGTTGAGCGACCCTCTCTTCACTTGTTCCAGCACCAGGCTCTGTTCGACGCCCAGGTAAGCCGCCAGATCGTTGGCAATGGAGGCGCGCTCAATCTTGTCGTGAATGTTCTGCACCACCGGGAGCAGATGCTTGAAGGCATCGACGCGCCCCTCGGCGGTCTTGGGAAAGCGCGCGCGGGTGCGATCGGCCAGCCAGTGAAAATAGCCTCCGGCCGAATCAATCCGGGCCCGGTAGGTCTCGGCGCCGTACTCCTTGACGTATTCATCCGGATCGAGACCGCCCTCGAGCGTGAGCACGCGCACGTGCAAGCCGCGGTCGAGCAGAAGCTGGATAGCCTTCTCGGCGGCGTTGGCGCCGGCGCTGTCAGGGTCGAAATTCACCACCACCGTATCGGCGCGGCGGCTCATGGCGTCCACCTGCTGGGGGGTCAGAGCGGTGCCGCAACTGGCGACGACGCCGGTCACGCCCGCTGAATACGCGCCGATCACGTCCATGTAGCCTTCCACCAGCACCACTCGATTCTGCTTGCCCATGGCATCCTTGGCCCGGTGCAGGCTATATAGGACGGATGACTTCCGATAGATGGGTGTTTCCGGCGAATTCACGTATTTCGCCATCTGCTCCTTGTGCAGGGCGCGGGCGCCGAAGGCGATGACCTTGCCGCGCTCGTCGTGAATCGGAAAGATGAGACGGCCGCCGAACAGATCGCGCACCAGGCCGGAAGCATCCATCTGTTCCCGAGTGAATCCTTTGTCGGCCAGACGCCGCGCCAGAGCCTGCGCGGAAGGCTCGGAGTATCCCAGGCCGAAGGTCGCGATCAGTTCGGGCGAGACGCCGCGGGATTCAAGATAGGCTCGGGCGGCGGCGCCTTGCGGCGCGCGCAGGTTTTCGCGAAAAACATCGGCGGCGAAGGTATGCAGCTCGTAGAGCGCATCGCGAAGGCGGCTCTCTGCACTCGAGAACTCGGAGCGCTTCGGGATCGGAATGCCGTTACTCTCGGCCAGATCTTTGAGCACCTCGGGAAAGGTGAGCCCCTCGATTTCCATGACGAACTTGAAGACGTCGCCGCCAACCCCGCAGCCGAAGCATTTGTAGAACTGGCGACTCTGGTTAACGTTGAAGGACGGCGTCTTTTCCTGATGGAACGGGCACAGGCCGAGATAGCGGCCGGTGGAGCCGACACGTTTCAGGCGCACGTATTCACCGACGACCTTGACGATGTCAACGGAGGATTTGACCTGCTCGGAGAATTCCACTGCCTTCTCTTAGTGTAGGCGCGAAAAAACGGAATGGCGGCTCACTAGAAACCGCTCCCCTGAAGAACGGCCCGCGATTCGCCGCATATTCGCCATTTCGCGATCGTTCTTCATCACTATCGGTGGGCCACAGGCCCATGAGGACTCCCTCTGGTCGCGGCTCAGCCTTGCCTCCGGTGGGACTGGATGGGACAACCTGTGACGTCGCTCGGCGTTTTTCTTTCAGAGCCGCGACCAAAGGGAGCGGACGTGCCAGGATCAGCGCTTGAGGGCGAGAGTGATGCCGTCGCCCACTGGGATCATGCTGAGGGTGACTCGCGAATCGGCCAGCAGTTTCTTGTTGAACGCGCGCACGGCGACAGTGTCCGGGGTCTGATCGGAGGCATCGAGCACGCGGCCCGACCACAGTACGTTATCGACCATGATGAGGCCTCCGGGACGCACCAGCTCCAGGCAGCACTCATAGTAGCCATCGTAGTTGGTTTTGTCGGCGTCGATGAAGGCGAAATCGAAACGGCCGCCCTGGCCTTGCGCGAGGAGCTCAGTCAGAGTCTCCATGGCCGGCCGGAGACGCAGATGGATCATGTGATCGACGCCGGCTTCCCTCCAATAACGTCGCGCGATAAAGGTGAACTCTTCGCTGATGTCGCAGGCGATGATCTCGCCGTCGGGCGGGAGCGCCAGCGCGACGGCCAGAGAACTATAGCCGGTGAAGACGCCGACCTCGATGGTGCGGCGCACGCCCATCAACTGGACCAGGAGCGCCATGAACTGGCCCTGCTCCGGCGCAATCTGGAAGCGGGCGTGGGAATGCCCGGCCGTTTCCTCGCGGAGGCGGCGCAGGATGGGAGGCTCGCGCAGGGAAACGGAGAGCATGTAGTCAGAGATTTCGTCGGGGAAGAACAAGCCGCGGGCCATACAACAATCTTATGCTAAAATGATTTCGTGCTTGGGGCAGCAGAACACGACCTTCAAGAATTCCAGCGTCTTCAGGACTTCAAGAAGCACACCGAGGACAAGCTGCGCGGCATCCGCTGCCCGCGCCACCAGCAAGCTCCGCGGGTGAAGTTTCACGGTTCCAGCCTGCGCGAGATCAGCATCACCATGACCGGTTGCTGCGACCAGTTGATTGAGCTGGCCAACCGGGCGATCGCTGAAGCGCCTAAGCCGCTTTAGGAAAAGCTTGACCGCTCCCTCGCGGTCGCGGCTCGGTTTAGGATTCGGGCGAGATCCCCGGCTCGATCGGAAAAGCGCTCCCCCTCCGCGAACCTGCGCGCGGCTTCTCCCATCCTCTTCCGGCCGGCATCGTCGGCCAGCAAGCGCGCTAAGGCGGCACGCAATTCACGCGGGGGCACGATTGCTCCGAAATCGTCGCGCATGACGCTGCGGGCGCCGATGTGATCCAGACACACGGCGGGAAGACCGGCCGCGAGGGCTTCGAGCAGCGTCAGGCCGTAGCTTTCAAAGCGTGAGGGGAAGACGAACAGATCCGCCATGGCGAAGAAGGCGGCCTTGCGCTCACCGGTGACGTAGCCGGGAAAGATCACATGCGTCCGCCGCAGGCGCGCAGCGGAACGGTGGAGGTGTTCGAGGTAGCGCTGGCCCTGCATGAACGCGGCGTCGCCGCACAGGAACAGCCACAGGGGACGGCGAGGGAAATCCTCGCGCTGCTCCCATCGGTGGAGAGCGTCGAGCAGGATATCCTGGCCCTTCTCTGGCGAGATGCGGCTCAAGGTGAGAAGGACGTGGGCGTCCTTGGGGACGCCGAATTCGCGGCGGATCGCCTCCGGATCTCCGATGCAAGGCTGTGACCAAGCTCCCCAAGGCAGCACGTGGATCTTCTCGGGTGGGCAAAATGGATAGCAGCGCAGCATGGTCTCGCGCATCCCTTCGGACGGCACGATGAGTCCGCGCGAATGGCGCACGCTGGCGTCTTGCTTCTCCCACACCAGGCGCGCCATGCCGGGCAGAAGGGCCCGCAGGCGAGGATACCAGCGCACAGTGGTCTCCGGACGAAGCAGGCTCCGGAAATAGATGGCACAGACGTAAGCCACCACGTCGACGTGATAGATGGTGAAGACGCGATAGCCCCGCGCGCCGAGGGCGGCAAAATCCGGGCCTTCGGAAATATCGTTGGCCAGAACCACGGTGGTCGAGGGGTCATGGCGCAGAATCTCGGTGGTAGCGGCGCGCTCAAAGGCGCGCGAAAACGCACCGTATTGGCGCTCGCCGAAGTGCACCAGTTCCCTGCCCGACGGAGCCGCTTCGCCGAGCACCTCCGGCGTAATCAGGCGCAACTCGAACGGGCGCGTGCGGGACCATTCTTCGACCAGATGGTCGCACACGGCGGCGCCTCCGCCGAGAGGCACGGCCTGGCTCCCGAAGCCGCCGTGAGCCGCAGTATATAGGACGATGAGCTTCACGACCAACCCGGCACAGGGCCGGCGCGGCCCTCGCTCATCGGCGCAGTCCCGCCGGTCCTGCCGCGCCAGGCTCCGTTGTGCCGGCTAAATCATCGAGTGGCGCGAACTCCAGCACTAGGATCGTAATATCGTCCGCTACCGCGCCACCCTCGCTGAAACGTTCCTGCGCGGTGATGAGGGCGCGATGAAACGCGGGGGCGCTGTCGCGAAAGTGATCGCGAGCACAGGCTCTCAGGCCTTCGGTCCCGAAGAACTCCCCTTGCGCGTTTTCGGTTTCGGTCAGGCCGTCGCTATAGATGATAACTTTGTCTCCCGGCGCCAGCCGCACCTCTACCGTTTGCACCGTCATTTCCTCGAGCATGCCCACCGGCACGCCAGAGGTGTGCAGCTTGCGCAAGCGGCCGTCGGCGCCGACCAGGAACGGCGCGCAGTGGCCGGCGTTGGCATAGCGCAGCAGGCCCGTGACATCGATGGTGCAATAAAAAACGGTCGCGTATTTTTCGCCGCGGGTGCGCTCCAGCAGGAAGCCGTTGAGCGAGCTCAGCGTACCCTCCAGGTCGCCGGGGTTGGACCCAGCCATCAGGAACACGCCTTGCAGCAAGCCGGCCAGAAGCGCGGAGCTCACGCCTTTGCCGGATACGTCGGCGACGACGGCGGACCATAGATCGGGCCGGATCTGGCGGACATCGAAATAATCGCCGCCCACCTGAGTCGACGGCTGGCTGGAGCCGGACGCGCGGAACCAACCGTCGGAAGGGAGCGACGCCGGCAGCAGGCCCTGTTGGATCTCGCGCGCGACTTGCAGCTCGTCTTCCATGCGCTGCTTGCCACGCTCCTCCTCAATCAGGCGCGCATTTTCGAGGATCGTAGAGGCCTCCATGGCGAGGGTTTGCAGCAGCTCGCGATTACCGGCCGAAAGGTCCGCAGGGAGGGCTCGCGAATCCAGGTACAGCAGGCCGACCGTAGCGTCCGCATTGGTCGTTATGCGTGTCTCTTCGGACGATCCGCTGCGGACTTGAACCAGCGGGATGCACACCACGCTGCGCAGCTCGAGCTGGGCCACGCTCATCTCAGGACGGACTCCTTGCGCGGACAAGGGATCGAAATTCATCGAGAGCAGATCGCGGCGCGAGTTCAGTGCACGCTGGATCACGGAGGTGGGCACGCGCAGCTCGTCATTGGGGAGAGGCTTGCCTTCGCGGTCCCGGGCCACCGCGACGTCCAACTCCTCGCCCCTGCGCAGCATCAGGAATCCGCGATCGCAGCCGGTCACCGACAAGGCAGCGTCAACAACGGTGATGAGCACCTCGTTGGTGGACAGCGAATTCTGCAGCGCGCGCGCCACCTCCATTAACGAGCGCAGCTTGCCCAGGTGATTTGACGCTTCGGGTGTGGCGTGCGCACCGGTCGTGAACTGGTCCAGAATCCGATGGATCTCGCCGGGCTCCAGCGTGAAGGTGAGTTGGAAAGATTCGCGGATGCCGAAATCGATGCGGTCGGAATTGCGGAGCACGTGCCGGGCGATCTGGCTGCCGTTGACCCAGGTTCCGTGACGGCTGTTGAGATCCTCAATGACGTAGTGGCCGTTTTCCGAAAAGATGCGCGCCTGCGTGCGGGACACGCGATTATCGCGCAGCACCAGCTCATTATCGGTATGGCGGCCCAGAAAGAACGGCAGCTTCTCCACCGGCACGCGCTGGCGCTGGCCGGAGGGATTCAAGACCATCAAGCTGGCGCGCGGAAGGCTTTTAGCAGAGTCCATGCGGGAACGTGAGAACTAACTGGCGGCCGAGGCCGTCTCCTCCTGCGCCCGCAGCGCCCGGCAATGCGGGCAGTACCCGCCAATCTCAGTGCGCGCAAACTGGATTTCGAAGCCGAACTGCGAGCCGACCTGGGCGCGCAGGCGCTGCAGTTCATCACCGAAGAACTCCTCGACACGGCCGCAGCGCAGGCAGATGATGTGCGCGTGCTCCTTCTTGAGCCGGGTTTCGTAGTAGTGCTGATCGCCCTGAAAGTGGGCGAGATCGAGCTCGTCCACCAGCCCGCCCTCCTTGAGCAGCTTCAAGGTGCGGTAGACGGTGACGCGATTGAGCTTGGCATCGCGCTCCTTGGCCATCTGATAGAGGCTCTCGGCGTCGAGATGCAGGCCGCTGCGATCGATGAGGTCGAGAAGCAGGCGCCGCTGGCGTGTGAGCCGGACACCACGCTGCTTGAGCGAATCCTGAATCCCGGCAGGCATCTCTATAAGGACTGTAGCAAATCGAGCGTTGGGGTGTTGACTTCGAGGTCAACGCAAACCGAGCCTTCTGAGGTCCTCGTGTGTCCAGCGAGCCTGAAGCTCGAAGATCGACTTGAGAGTTTTGATGGTGAAGGTGTCCCCTCCTCCGTGCGGCGCTATTGTAACCCTCCGGCCGTCAGGATGGCGGTAGCGCTGATGGGACCCGGTCTGGCGCACGAAGTAGAAACCATCGCGCTTGAGCGCGGCGACCAGATCTCTGGCAGTGATCGACCTGAGGCCGCTGTAATCGAGGGCCATCCGTCACGCTGTAACGGCGATGCGGGGCTCCTCTTGAGACACTTCCTCAACCGCGACGGAATCTTCGGGGCCTTCGGGAAGCGGTCTACCCTCTTCCCTGAACTCCTGTACGATCATTTGAACCACGTCATTTATCCGGCGGATCGCCTCTTCCCGGGTGCGGCCGGAGGTGGCGGCTCCGAGGCTCTCAAGAGCCGGGCAATACGCGTGCCACGCGGGGTTGCCTGTGGCGTCTTCGTCGGGCTCCACGACGACTTTAAAGCTGTAGGTCTTCATCGCAACTACGATTCTCACATGTATCCGTGCCGTGGCAAGAGGCACGACGCCTCGCTGCGCCTACTTCCCCTTGCACTGCCCGCCTGGGCAGCGGTTATTCTCCTCGCAGACGTATTCGAACAGCCCGAGCTTGTCCCAATCCGGTCGAGCGGCCATGGTGAAGTCCTCGGTCCAGGGCGCGGAGAAAATCTTGGGATCGTCGATGGTCAACTGGTAATCGACGGTCTTCGAGTCTTTCCAAGAAATGCGCTCGGTGGTGTGGAGCGCGTCGCTGTGCATGCGGTACTGCTTGGGATCGGTGTAGTAATAGTCGTCGAGTGACCAGCGCTTGAAGTTGGTGGTGTCGACCACCAGCGTGTCGCCCTCCCAGTGGCCCACCGGATCGCCGTAATACATCGGCTCCAGGCCTTCCCGATGCGCGCGGCCGTCCAGAGGAATGATGCGCGTCATGCGCTGGAATTCGTGCACGATCACCAGGTAGTTCTTGTTCTGCACCATCTGCACGGCGTTGGCCGAGAGCATACCGGAGGGGAAGCCGGCGGGCATGCAGAAGGCGCGAGGCTCGTCATGGGCGGGGTCGCCGGTGCGCGGTTCAAAGAACGGCTCGCCGCCGGGCTTGAAGGGAGCCATCTTGGCGGGATCGAAAATCGTCGCCGAGCACTTGCAGCGCGGTCCGCCGTTGGCCTTGGGCCATTCGAACGTGCCGCTGAAATCGGGCTTGCCGTCGGAGGTGCGCGGGGTCTTCGTTGGTACCTGCGGCCCCTGCGCGCTGAGGTCGCCGGGCGCGATCAACAGAGCGCTGAGAGCGGCCGCGGCAACCACCGCCAAGCTGGCGCAGAAAAAGTCGCGGAGGGATTTCGGGATGTTCATGGCTACTTTTTGCGTCTTTATTTCTTGCTTGGGTCGCTGACCTCGTTCCCGGAGGTGAAAACCTGGTGACCATCCGGGAAAGTGACGCTGCTGCCGTAAGCATTGTTGGAGCCGTCCTTGGCGCGCGAGCCCTTCACGATGATGGTCATGCCCGGCTTGATCACGTCATGCGTAATGCCGCGGCGCATCAGTTGACCAGGCGCGCCGCCGGAGAAGGCCCAGTGGGTGACGGAGCCATCGGCGGCTTTTTCGTCGACGTAGAACCAGACGTGCGGGTTCTGCCACTCGACTTTGGTGACCACTCCGGTGACGCTGACCGGCTTGGATTCGTCGTATTCGGCGTTGAAAGAATGGTGGGCTGCAAGGGGCAGAGCCAGGGCAATCGGCAGGAGCCAGGCAGTCTTCATACGCTCCCAGTGTACAATTCCACGGGGATTTCCGCGCCCCGGAGACTACTCTTCTTCTTCCTCTTCGCCGGTCTTGGCGGCCTTGGCGGCGGCGATGATCTTGTCGGCCTGCAGACCGGGGACGAAGTCGTAGTGGTCGAACTCCATGCTGAACGACGCTCTGCCTTGGGTCATGGAGGTGAGGTCGTTCTGGTAGCTCAGCATTTCCGACATGGGGACCTGGGCCTTGATGATCTGCGTGCCCCCTTTTGTGTCCATGCCGGCGATGCGGCCGCGGCGGCCGTTCATGTCGCCCATCAGGTCGCCAGCGTATTCGACTGGCGCCTGCACTTCCACGTTCATGATGGGTTCGAGGATGGCCGGTTTGGCCTGCTCCATCGCCGCCTTGAACGCTTTGCGCGCGGCCAGCTTGAACGACATTTCCGAGGAATCGACGTCGTGATAGGAACCGTCATAGACCACGACCTTGAAATCGACCACCGGAAAGCCGGCCAGGTAGCCTTTTTCCGCGGCTTCGACGATGCCTTTTTCGATCGCCGGGATGAAGTTCCTGGGGATGGCTCCGCCGAAAACTTCATTGCCGAACTCGAATTTTCCGCCGCGCGGCAAAGGCTCCAGGCGAATCCAGCAATCGCCGAATTGGCCATGGCCGCCGGTCTGCTTCTTGTGGCGGCCCTGCACGTCGGCCCTGCCGCGGATGGTTTCGCGGTAAGGGATCTTGGGCGCGTGCAGCTCGACATCGACACCGTAGCGTTTCTTGAGCCGGCTCACGATCACTTCCACGTGCTGCTGTCCGCAACCGGCCAGCAAGAATTCCTTGGTCTGCGGGTCGCGATAGAAGCGCAGGGCCTGATCCTCCTCGAGGATCTTGTGCACCGCTTGCCCCATGCGATCTTCGTCGTTGCGCGTCTTGGCCGAGATGGCGTAGGCGATGGAAGGCTCGGGCAGTTTAACGCCATGGAAGGCGATCAGCGAGCCTTTTTCACCCAGGCTATCGCCGGTCAGCGTGTCTTTGAGCTTGGCGACTCCGCCCAGGTCGCCCGCATGAAGCTCGGTCACGGGCGGAAGGGTCTTGCCGAACAGCGCCCCAATGTGCGAGAGACGCTCCGCAGCGGAGGAACGGGCGTTGATCAGGCTGGCGTCATTCCTGAGCACGCCGGAGATAACCTTGAAATACGAAACGCGGCCGGCGAAGGGATCAGCGGCGGTCTTAAAGACAAAGAGAGAGACCGGGCCGGCATCACTCACCGCGCGGTCGGCTGCGGAACCGTTGAGGGTTCCGTTCCAAGCGCCGCGCTCGGCGGGATTGGGGAAGTTTTCCACGCAGAAGTTGAGAATCAGGTCGCTGCCGATGTTGTGTACGCCGGAGGCGCACAGCACCGGGAACATGCGCATGTTGCGGACCGCCTCGCGCAGACCGTCCAGAATATGCTCCACGGGAAGAGTGCCCGTATCGAAGAACTCTTCCAGCAAGGCATCGTTGCCTTCAGCGACCATCTCCACCAGCGCTTCATGCGCCGCTTTAGCCGCGTCGGCCAGCCTATCGGGAATCGGCCCTTCCTTGCCCTTTCCGTCGCCATCGGGAGTGAAGGTGTACGCCTTCATGCGCACCAGATCGACCACGCCGTTGAACTCGCGCTCGGCTCCCAGAGGCAGTTGCAGCGGGATGGCGGTGCGGCCGAAAACGGACTGGACGTTTTCGAGCGTGCGCTCAAAGCTGGACCGTTCGCGATCGAGCTTGTTGATCACGATGGCGCGGGGCAGCAGGAATTCTTCGGCGAAGCTCCACACTTTCTCGGTCTGCACCTCGACGCCGGCTACGCCGTCCACCAGGACCAGAGCCCCGTCGGCAGCGATCATGGCGGCCTTGGTGTCGTTGATGAACATGTTGAAGCCGGGGGTGTCGATCAGGTTAATCTTCTTCCTGTTCCACTCGGCTGCGGCAATGGCGGTGGAGATCGTAATCTTGCGAGCGATTTCCTCCTCGTCAAAATCGGTGATGGTGGTGCCGTCTTCGGTGCGGGTCAGGCGATTGGTGGCGCCGGCCGCAAACAGGAGCCCCGCCGTAAGAGAAGTCTTGCCGGAATTGCCGTGACCGACCAGGGCCACGTTCCGAATATCGCTGGTTTCGTAAACTTTCACTGAGCCCTCACACTCCCTTAACAAAATTGCAAAACGGATCTTATCACACGGGGAGGAAGGCCCGCCAAGCTGTTAGGATGGGATTGACAAATGTCTGATGCAGCCCTCCAGACTGCCATGTCCATCACGATACCGACGTTCGCCGTGCTCGTCGGGATTCTGATCAATAACTCACGCTTGAGCGACCTTCGCTCGGAGATGAATCGGCGATTCGACGAGGTAGATCGCCAGTTCGACGACATCAAAGAACTCTGGCGTTCCGAGCTGCGCCGCGTGGAGGAAGTGATCGACGCGCGGCTCAAGCATCTGGAGCGTTAGTTATAGTTAGACGCTCTCAGCACCTCGGCGATCTGCAAGATGGCCCATTCGGTTTCCCCAGGCGTGATCGCATAGGGCGGCATGAAATAGAGCACGTGGCCGAGCGGGCGCAGCAGCAGTCCGCGGTCGAGCAGGGCCGAACAAGCGCGGGGACCGAAGCTGTTCAAGTAGCCCGGATCGTCCGAGCTCATCTCGATGATGCCGACGCCTCCAATGACGCGGACATCGCCCACGGTTTCAAGGCGCCTTAGGGGCTCGAGACCAGTCCGCAACGAAGCTTCGAGCGCAGCCACGCGATCCAGAGTTGATTCTTCACGGAACAGGTCCAGGCTTGCCAGAGCGACCGCGCAGGCCAGCGGATTCGCCGTATAAGAATGACCGTGGAAGAAGGTCCGGGTGCGGTCTTCGCTGAGGAACGCCTCGTAAATCTGGTTGGTGACGGCGGTCGCACCCAGGGGCAGATAGCCTGCGGTCAAAGCTTTGGACAAGCAGATGATGTCGGGGCTGACTTGCGCATGCTCGCAAGCGAACATCTTGCCGGTGCGGCCAAAGCCGGTGAGCACCTCATCGGCGATCATGAGCGTACCGTAGCGGTCGCACAAGCGCCGGACGCCCGAGAGGAATTCCTTGGGCCAGACGATCATGCCTCCGGCCGCTTGCAACATCGGCTCGACCAAGACCGCCGCGACGTTGCCGCCGAGTTCCTGCAGACGGGCTTCCAGATCGCCCAGGCAATCGATGCGGCAGGTGGACCGGTCGAGGCCCAGAGGGCAGCGGTGACAATACGGTGAATGCGCACGCGTCACCGAAAACAGCAGCGGAGCGAAGGGCCGCGTGAACGGAGAATCGTCGCTGGCCGACATCGCGCCGACGGTGTCGCCATGATAGGCGTGGTGAAGCGTGACGAACGCCCTTCGGTCCTCGCCGCGATTGCGCCAATATTGCCAGGCCAGCTTCAGAGCGGCCTCGACGGCGGTGGATCCGTTGTCCGAGTAAAACACGCGCGCGAGTCCCTGCGGCAGGAGGGCTAGCAGGCGCTCGGCCAGTTCCACGGCCGGCCGATGCGTGCAGCCGGCGAAGACCACGTGCTCCAGCTCGCGAGCCTGCGCTGCGAGGGCTTCGTTGAGCTTGGGATGCGAATGGCCGTGAATGTTCACCCACCAGGACGAAATGCCATCCAGAATCTTGCGGCCGTCCTCGGTATAAAGGTACACGCCTTGGGCTCGCGCGATGGCCAGCGGCACGGGCGCGGTGAGCATCTGAGTGTAGGGATGCCACAGTACGGCGCGATCCCTTTCGATGAGGCTCATTGAAAAAATTCCTCGAGCTCACCGAGGTGGCCTGCGGCCCACTTGCGCAAGGATTCAGGAGTCAGCGGATCGAAGCGCGGCAACTCACCCAGGACTGGAACAGCGCCATAGTGCTCGATGGCCTCGCGATTGTCCGCGTCCGGCTCACCTACCATGACCACACCCGCGATCCTCAACCGCCGCGCGCGCAGAGCCTCGATGGTCAGCAGCGTGTGATTGATGGTGCCCAGCGTGGTCCGCGCCGCGATCGCCACCGGCAGCCCCAGCCGTTCCATGAGATGAATCATCAGATCGGTTTCGTTGAGCGGAACCAGGACGCCGCCGGCGCCCTCGACGATCCATTGATCGTCAGACTCCTTCGTCGTCTCCTTAAATGCCGCGGTATGAAAAGAGAGGTCGATGCGCGTGCGGGCGCGCTTGGCCGCCAGGTGCGGTGAAACAGGATCGGGAAGGCGCACGCCGTGATGATAAGCGGCTTTTGCGGACGCCTCAGCCAGGCGCAGCACCTCGGCGGTGTCGTCATCGGAGCCGGTTTGAATCGGCTTCCAGTAGCGAGCGTCCGGGAAGCGCAGCATCAGCGCCGCGGAAACCACGGTTTTGCCGGCGCCGGTGTCGGTTCCGGTTACGAAGATGCCACGCACAGAATTTCCACGAAGCGATCGAGGACATCTTCCGAGAGATTCACATTGACCGTCAGCCGCAGCCGGGCTGTCCCTTCCGGCACCGTGGGCGGGCGGACGGCGCGCACATCGAAGCCTTCGCGCTGGAGTTTTTCGGCGGCGGCGACGGCGCGATCATTGGAGCCGAGAATGACCGGAACAATCGGCGAATCGCCTTCGAGACCCAGGCGTCTGCGCAGGTGCGACGCCAGCGCGAGCAAGCGGGCGCGGCGTTCCGGCTCGGATTCGATGACGTCGAGGGCAGCCTCGATCGCCTCCGCCACAGCCGGCGGCGCAGCCGTGGAGAAAATAAACGAGCGAGCGCGCTGGGCCAGGAATTCGATGGCCCAGGCCGGTCCAGCGACGAACGCTCCGGCGACGCCCAGCGCTTTGCCGGCCGTGCTGATGGAGAGGAACACGTTGTTTTCCAAGCCGGCTGCTTCGATCAAACCTGCCCCGCGTGCGCCGTAAATCCCGGTGGCG
The DNA here is from genome assembly GCA_963838455.1 of Bryobacterales bacterium. GTDB lineage: Bacteria > Acidobacteriota > Terriglobia > Bryobacterales > Bryobacteraceae > Palsa-187. The sequence goes on along the minus strand of CAWISY010000299.1, from coordinate 18,270 downwards.
TGGGCTTCGTCGACAATCAAGGCAGCTCCGGTTTCTGCACACAGCCGCGCGTAATCAGCGAGCGGGGCACGGTCACCCTCCATGCTGAACAGCGACTCCACGACTACGAACTTTTGCCCAGAATCGGAAGCGTGCATCGCCTCAGCCAGCGCGGCGACGTCATTGTGCGGAAAAATCACGCGCCGCGCGGGCCCCAGGCGCATGCCGTCAATCAAGCTAGCGTGGTTGAATTGATCGGAGAAGATCACGTCGCCGGTCTGCGGAAAGGCGCTCAGCACAGCCAGATTGGCCAGGTAGCCGCTCGAAAAATAGAGCGAGCGCTCCGCGCCTTTGAATGCGGCGAAGCGCAGCTCAACCTGCGAGAAGCAATCGCGCTGGCCGCGCAGCAGCCGCGAGCCGGTGCTGCCCACTCCCTCCCGGCACACGGCCTCGGCCATGCGCTGTTTGATCCGCGGATGGTTCGCCAGGCCGAGGTAATCGTTGGAGCAAAGGTCGATGCCGGAAGGGGCGCACAAATTCCGGCGCAGACCGGCGCGATCCAGCTCCTGCAAAGCCGATTGCACCCGGCTTTCTAACCTATCAAACAACATTGGCAGGGACCTCAGCCCGGCGCAGCCGAACGCCCAGCTTATCGAACAGGCGCTGGTCGGCGCCGGATTCCGGATTGGGCGTGGTCAGTAGACGGTCGCCCAGGAAGACGGAGTTGGCTCCGGCGACGAAGCATAACGCCTGCGCCTCATCGGAAAGCGACAGCCGTCCCGCGCTCAACCGGACCATCGATTGCGGCATGAGAATGCGCGCCGTGGCGATCATGCGCACCAGTTCCAGCGGATCTGTCGAGGGGCCGTCACCGAGCGGAGTGCCTTCGACACGCACCAGCAGGTTGATGGGTACGCTCTCCGGGTGCGGATCGAGTGTGGCCAGTTCGCGTAGCAGTCCGTACCGCGCGCTGCGATCCTCGCCCATGCCGATGATACCGCCGCAACACACCGTGATCCCGGCGCCGCGTACGCGAGCCAGCGTGTCAAGCCGCTCCCGGTAGGTGCGCGTGGTGATAATTTCGCCGTAGAATTCCGGCGAGGTATCGAGGTTGTGGTTGTAGGCAGTGAGTCCAGCGGAGGCGAGCTCTTGAGCCTGTTCGCCGCTCAGCATACCGAGCGTGCAGCAAGCCTCCATGCCCAGCGCGCGCACACCGCGAACCATTTCGAGCACGCGCGTGAAACGGCCATCCCGCGGAACATCGCGCCACGCCGCGCCCATGCAGAATCGCGTCGCGCCTTGATCGCGGGCGCTGCGGGCGGCTGCAAGAGTTTCTTCTACGCCGAGTAAATCTTGCCGCTCCACTGCGGTGTCATAGCGCGCAGATTGGGGGCAATAGGCGCAATCCTCCGGACAGCCTCCCGTCTTGATGCTCAGCAACATGCACCCCTGAATCTCATCTGCAGGATGATGCTGCCGATGCGCGGTCTGAGCTCGAAAAACTAGCTCCGGCAAAGGGAGCGTGTAAATCGATTCAATTTCGGAAATGGTCCAATTATGACGGAGGGCGCTCATGCGGTTAAGTTTCAGTGTACTTTAGCCGATGAGTGAAACATGCGGACTCATGCGGCTAACTCTGGCCCTCTGCGTGCTCTCTTCTCGTGACGATGACCCACCCAACGGTTGTTCTTCTGGGTAACTTGTGCCAACAGGTTCCCGCTACCGGAGAATTGGCGCGGGAGTTCGGCTGGTCGATCGAACCCGCGGCCGGTTTCGAGCAGTTGCGAGCACTCAGCAGAAACCGCCAGATTGTCGCGGTCCTGTTTGACGCCGGCGATTTGGGTGTAACCGTCGAGCAGGCGCTGCGTGCGGCGAGAAAAGCTGCCCCCAACGCCCGGCTGATTTCGTGCCATCGCTTCTCGGACGTCGTCAATTGGCCCGAATTGGCGGATGCTGGGGCATTTCACGCACTTTCGGTGCCGCTGGATCGGAATGAGGTGCGCCAAAGCTTAGGGTTTGTCTGGTCCGCGCGGCTGCGCCGAACGGCAACCGTTCTCACGATCCGCCCAGCCGATAGCTCCGATGAATTGTCTCAACTGCGTGACGCTTCCTGAATCCGGGTCGCGGGGATGGTGAAGGTGAACCGGCTTCCCTTGCCGGGCTCGCTTTCCACCATGATCTCGCCGCCGTGCTGCTCCACCAGTTCCTTGGTAATCGCCAACCCCAGTCCGGTGCCTTCGCGAACTCCCTTCGTGGTCTTGCCTACCTGACGAAACTTATCGAACACTGCCTGCTGATCTTCCTTGGCGATGCCGATTCCCGTGTCGGCGACCGAGACTTCGAGAAAATGGCCGCGCTGGATGGCCTGGACGCGGATCTGTCTACCCTCGGGCGTGAATTTCACAGCGTTGCTCAACAGGTTCAGCAGGATCTGCTTGAAGCGTAGCGGATCGGCCTCCACCACCACGCCGCGGTCCAGGCTGGTTTCGACGCGGATCGATTTGGCCTCGGCATGGGGGCGGACGGTGGCGACGGCCTCCTCGATGGCCGCGTGGGAGTCGAAGACCTCGCGCTTGAGCTCCAGCCGGCCCGCCTCGATTTTACTCAGGTCGAGGATCTCGTTGATCAGCTCCAGCAGGTGCATCGAATCCTTGTGGATATGGGCCACGAAGCGCTTCTGATTGTCGTTGAGCGGCCCCTTGAGCTCCTCGGCCAGCAACTCTGAGAATCCGATGATGGTATGGAGCGGCGTGCGCAGCTCATGGCTCATGCTGGCCAGGAACTCGCTCTTGAGGCGGTTGGCGCGCTCGATCTCTTCATTGCGGCGCTCCAACTCCTCATTGGCTGCGGTGAGCTCGCGCGTATATTTTTCCTGAACCGCGCGGAGCTGCTCCTGGACCCGGGTGCGCTCCGTAACGTCGCGGATCACGGCGGTGACGTAGAAGCCGTCGCCGGATTCCACCGGACTGAGACTGATTTCCACCGGGAAGCGCGATCCGTCTTTACGCCGGCCCTCCAGCGCCAGGCCGGTGCCCATGGGGCGGGTTTGCGGATGCTCCCAATAATTCTGGCGGTGATGGCGGTGGCGCCCACGGAGCTCTTCGGGAATCAGCAGCTCCACCGGCTGACCCAGCATCTCTTCGCGCTCGTAGCCGAAGATTTTTTCGGTGACGCGATTGACCAGTTGGATGTGCCCGTTGCGGTCGACTTCGATGATGGCGTCGGGAGCGGCTTCGAGCAGGCGGCGGAAGCGGCGTTCGGCCTGGATCAGGCCGCGCGCTTCGCGCTCGACTTGGCGAGATTCTTCCAGTTCGCGCTCGATCGCCAGCCGGTGGCTGACGTCGGTCACCAAAGCGAGGATTCCCTGCGCGCTCCCTTCCGCATCACGCCACGGCGCGATTTGCACCAGGGCCGCGACCAGGGCGCCGTCTTTCCGCATCAACTGCGTCTCGATCTCGTCTGCGGAATTGCCGGAGAACTGCAACCCAGGAGGAGCCGGCCGGCCCAGCACTTCTTCTTCTGACCATCCCAGCATGCGCTCCGCGCTGCGGCTCCACATCCGCACATGACCGCTTCGATCCAGGGCGATGATCGCCAAGGGCGAGGCCTCCAGAAGTGCGCGCAAAAATTCGGCAGGATGTTGAGCGGGCATACGGTTCTAGAATCTCCCTCATGATGGCACAGGCCGCAAGATCTGACCACTCCACTCCCGCCGGAGCGGTTATGGGGTGTCGATCAGCGGCCCGGCGGGTCCGGAGTTGATGTCGACCTCAACCGTCGTATGACGTTTTGTATACCAGCAAGGGTTGTCGCCAAAATGGGGGAACAGCGAGTTGATGCATTCCTCCGGCTGCGGATCCTGAAACATATAGCTGGTGCTGTGATTTTTTAACTTGACTGCGAAGAAGCGGCGGACCTCGACGCTGTCGTACAGCTCGCGCTTGGGGATCGCGAGGCGGACGGAAAGGTAGTCGGCCAGGTAGGCGAGGGCGGCGACGGCCACCAGGGAAGCGAAGCTGAGGCGGACAATTCGCTTCATTTTTAGTGGAAATTGGTAGGCGCGGCTGGACTCGAACCAGCGACCCTCAGCTTAGAAGGCTGATGCTCTATCCACCTGAGCTACGCGCCCGTTAATTTCGATGGTACTACTTGCAGGGGATGCGCTGTCCCCTCAAAACTTCGGAGCCAACCCGGCCTGTTTGCAGAGAGCGTTGGCGGTGATTCGGTCCAGCACCCGGTGGCGCTTGATTGGAATCGTCTTCGCGCCATTGGAGTAGATCGCGTGTTTGGCGCCTTCGCGGAGGAGCTTGTAGCCGTTCTGCTCAAAGTATCTGACCAGATCGGACCGCTTGACCGACACAATCAGATCTCGGCGTGCATCGGCTCCAGCAGGGTGCGTTCGACCGGCACCGCTTTACCCTGCTGATGGTAGGCCTGAATCATCTCGCGCAGGGCGTCTTCGAGCATCTCGCGGCACTCTTCGATGCTAGCCCCTTCGCTGATCACCTCCGGCCACTCGAGCAGTTGGCCCATATAGCCGGTCTCGATCCGCGTGTATTTCGCCGTATAAACTGCCGTCACTGCTGCACCCCGACAAACCGCCCGCGGCGCTTCGTGATCGACTTCCCCGGGCAGTTCCAATACTACCATCCGATTTCTTTTCCGTTCTGTACGGGACCCAGGGCATAATGGTACAGTTGTTTTTTCCAAACAGGAGGAGCGATGAAGCCAACTGCGCGAAGTTGCGCCTCGGCGGTGTGCCTGTTGCTGATGAATTTCTGGAGCGCGCCGGTGTGGGCCCAGGATCCGCAGCCTAAGCTGGCGATCGTCATCGTGGAAGGGGACGGGGCGATCAACAACATCAAGGAGCGGGCCAATCGCGAGCCGATCATCCAGGTTGAGGACGAGAACCTGAAGCCGGTCGCAGGAGCGGCAGTGGTGTTCTTTCTGCCCAACCAGGGGCCGGGCGGGACCTTTGCCAACGGGAACCGCTCGCTGACGGTGACTACCGATGCGCAGGGGCGCGCGGTGGCTCGCGGCATCCAGTTCAACCGCCTCACCGGCCAGATGCAGATTCGAGTGACGGCGACGGCCAACGGCCAGACGGCGACCGCCACGATCACGCAAACCAACGTGACCGGGAGTTCCAGCGGCGGAGGCGGACTGAGCACCACGGCCAAGGTGCTGATCATCGTGGGAGTGGTGGCAGCGGCGGGAGCCGGTGCCGGCGCCTATTTCGCCACGCGAGGCTCCTCGACCGCGTCTTCCGGCGGGGGGGGCATCCCAACCTCGATCACGGCCGGAACGCCAACGGTGGGGGCGCCGTAATGCAGCGAAATCACGGGGCGAATGGCGGGGATAATCCGTCACTATGGAGCGGACACGCCGCTCCATATCAGTCACCCTGGAGCGGACACGCCGCGCCAAATAAACTCCTGCTGGCAGCGGTGCTCTGCGCGCAAGCGGGATGGGGGCAGGTGGGTGCACCTTTGCTCGGTTATGTTCCCGAGGCCGGACAGATTGTGCCGGTCAACGGCATCGCGGCCGCCGCATCGGCTGGACCCGCACTCGATTTCGGCGGCACATTTCTTCAGATGGCGATCTCGCCGCGGCATGACTTTATGTTGGCGTCGGCGGCATCGGGCACGGTGCTGATCGCCTACCCATCCGGAATGACTGCAGCCGGCACAACTGCAGCCGTCGCCGGAACATCCACCTTCCCCAGCAGCATCACACTCAGTCCGACGGGCGCGGCGGCGGTGCTGTGGTTCGCCTCCTCGCAAACGATCCAGATTGTTTCCGGCTTGCCGGCGGCTCCGGTGGTCCGGACCGTGAACGCCGGCTTCCTTTCTGGTGCCTCGGGCGCCGGCGCCGGGGCGTCGGGCGATGCGCCGTCCACATTCGCGGTCAGCGACGACGGAGCCTGGGCTGCCGGCGCCTGGCCGAGCGGCGTCTGGGCCTTCGGTCCCAATGGCGAGGTGCGCAGCGTTTTCTCCTCCGATCGCGTCTTCGCCATGACCTTTTTCACAGGCCTGGAGAACCTTGCGGTCGCAACCGGAAGCGGGGTTTACTCGATCGCGGATGTCGGCGGCAGCGCCTCGGTCTCGACTGTGTTTGCGGCGCCGGCACTGACTCCTACGGGCCTGGCGGTTTCGAGCGACAACTCCACGCTGGTGCTTTCCGACCGGCACGGCGGCATCTACAGCATCCGTCTTCAGACAGTGCGGCGGCCTCGACTGGATCGAGCGTCGATTGCGGCTGCACCCCCGAGGGCGTTTTCCCGATGGGCGGTTCGGTATACCGGATCACGGGCGTGACCGGCTCCGTGTTCCGCGTCTTCGACGCGCGCAGCTCGATTGTATTCCAGATTCCGCTCGCTACCGGAGCGCAAGGGAAACCGGCGATGCCCAATCCCCATCAGCAGCCGGGCGAAATCGGCCGTTCGGAACCGAATAGCGGTTCGGAAACTCTTCCGGGAGGCCTGCGATGACGCGCCGGCCGTTGTGCCTTCTGTTGCTGCTGAGCGGCGCGGCGTGTTCGCTGCTGGGTCAGATTGGGATTCTCAGCACTTCCCCGCTGCCGCCAGCATACGTCGGGCTGCCCTACACCTACTCGTTTAGCGCTTTCGTGCAGGCGCCTCTTCCTGCCGCCACCTGGTCGACGCAGACGTCGCCCGCGACGCCCCCTCCTCCGGGCTTGACGCTGAGCCCGAATGGGACCTTGTCGGGGACGCCCACCACGCCAACCAATCTGCTCCCTTACACGTTCACGGTGGTGGCGCAGACGGGCGATTTCAGCGTCAGCATGCAGTTCCAGATGACTGTCTCCAACCCAGTGGTGGTCATCAACACCACGTCCCTGCCTTCCGCCGTCCTCAACCAGCCGTATTCGTTCACGCTTTCGGCTTCGTCGAACCCTGCGGGAGTCACCTGGTCCGTCGGGTCACCGGGCCTGGCTCCGGGGCTTTCGCTCAGCCCCAACGGCGTGCTTTCCGGCGCGGTTAGTCCGACCGGAACGTTCTACATGAATTTCATAGCCACCATCACCGGCACCAATGTTTCGACCAACTACACTATCCCGTTGACCGTGTACGCGGGCCAAGTGGTCATCCAGACCACTTCGATACCCCAGGCTCAGAGCGGAAACGCGTATTCGGTAACCCTTGCCGCCACGCCGACCGGGGTCACGTGGGCGGAAACCGGGAGTCTGCCGGTGGGGATCACATTCAATTCGACGACCGGCGTTCTGAGTGGAGTGACCAACGCCATCGGAACTTATCCGATCCAGGTCACGGCGAGCCTGACCAGTTGGGCCAGCGCTTCGCAGAACCTGATCTTGTACGTGAACACGGGCACGCTGGCCATCCCGCAGACCAGCCTTCCGGCAGCGGTTCAAGGCTCGCCCTACGCCGGCTCTATAAGAGTCACTGGCGGACTTCCTCCCTATCAGTGGGCTTTGGTCAGCACCGGCAATGACGGGCTCAGCATCGGCAGCACCACGGGCGGCGTCACCGGAACTCCAACTGCGGCGGGCAACTTCCTGTTGACCGTGATGGTAACCGATGCCAGCGGAGTCAGTGTCACGCAGGCGCTCAGTTTGTTCGTAGCGACGCCGCTCCAGGTGGCGACCACTTCCCTGCCCGCTGCCACCGTGGGTGTCGCGTATTCCCAGATTCTGCTGCCCGGAGGCGGCGTCGGGCCGTATGTCTGGAACGTGGTGACCGGCTCCGGAACGTTGCCGCCGGGGCTGACGCTTTCCGGCCCCGGCACTCTTAGCGGAACACCGACCAACAACGGAACATCGACGTTCACCGTGCAGGTGACCGACTCCGGAGGCCGCTCGGCGACCGGGACCCTGAGCTTGTCGGTAAGTTTAGGGACGCTCAGCATCACCACCAGCTCGCTGCCCAACGGGCAACTGTCCACACCCTATTCCCAAACCGTCACGGCGAGCGGAGGAGCGCCGCCGTATACCTGGACCGTGGCTTCGGGCGGGCTTCCGGGAGGGTTGGGACTGGCTACCTCATCTTCGGGCACCGGCGTGATCTCGGGAACGCCGACTGGCCCGCTAGGCACCATCGCCTTCACACTTCAGGTGACCGATTCGAATAAACTGACGGCGCAGAAAGCGTTCACGATCAACATCGCCACGACGCTGACCATAACCACGCTCAATCTTCCGGCGGGAACCAAGGGAGTCGCGTATCCCTCCACGCAGATTCTGGCGAGCGGAGGAACTCCTCCTTACACGTGGTCGATCAGCAGCGGGTCGCTGCCGCCGGGGTTGAACCTGGCGCCCGGTACGGGAGCCATCAGCGGTACGCCGACCGCAAGCGGCTCGACTGTGTTCACCGTGGTGGTCACGGATTCCGCAGGAACCACGGCCAGCGTGCAGCTCACGCTCACCGTAAACTCGGCCGCGGCGCCGCTTTCGATCACCACCAGCGGAACCGTTTCCGCGGTGGCAGGCACATCATTTACCGGAAGCTCTGGCGGCGACCGGCGGAGCGCCACCTTACACGTGGTCGGCAACCGGCTTGCCTGCGGGATTGCAGGTAAGCGGGAGTTCCATTGCCGGCACTCCCACGGCAGCCGCAACCGGAACTGCGAACGTGACACTCACGGTCACCGATTCCGCCTCGAATACCGCCAGCGGATCGCTGACGATTACGGTGACGCTACCGCCCGCACCGACGACGATGCTCGGCGCCATCAGCGGATCTCCCGCCTCGCAAGCGACTCCGAGCCTGTCACTGGCGGCAGGATACCCATTTGCCATCTCCGGGACGTTGACCGTCAGCTTCCAGTCCGCAGTGGGCGGAACTCCAACCGAAGTCGGATTTGTCACCTCAGGCGGCGGCCTGGTGCAGACCGTCCCATTCACGATCGCCGCGAATTCGACCAAGGCTGTGTTCCCGAACGCGCCGGTTCTGGTGACCGGCACCGTCGCTGGGACCATCAGCTTGACGGCAGTCCTCAGCGCGGGCGGTGTGGTCCTCACCCCAAACCCCGCGGCTGGCGAGACCTTCCCGATCGGTCAAACGCCGCCGGTGATCGACACCGTCACGTTCGCGAGCAACAGCGGCGGACTGACGGTAAGCGTTATCGGTTATTCGACCACGCGGCAGATGAACACCGGCCAATTCCAGTTCTACACGTCCAGCGGCCCGATTCTTGAACCCGTGACGGTGCAACTCGGCTCGGCGTTCACCACCTGGTACAGCAGCTCCGCATCGAATCCGTACGGGAGCCAGTTCACATTGACCGTTCCCTTCACCGTCCCCGGGAATGCGGCCGATGTGGTCAAGGTCAACGCCACTCTGACCAACAGCCAGGGCACCTCCAACTCCTTGGAAACCGTTCCAGGGGCGCAATGATGCGACCGGTTTCCGGACGCCTGGTTGTCATCGTTGTGCTCACTGTGATCGGAGTGATCGTGGCGTGGGCGGCGTGGTATTTGTTCTTCGGACCAGGCTCACCCAGTCATCACATGTCGTAGATCACCTTTCATAAAAAGCGACGCAATTATCGCCCTGCTTCAATACGCGGACGCGCTTCAGCGCACCGTAAGACTCCTGCAGCTTGAGCCGCACGTCGTGCTGCACGAGCACCAAGCGCGGAGATTTCTCGCCCAGCTTCTCTCCCAACAACGACAGCACCGGTTCGTACTCGGCTTCGCTCGCGTAGGGAGGGTCCAGGAACACGATGCCGGCCTCGATCTGGGCAAGGACCTGCGGCAGGATCGAGCGTACGCGGCCTTGCCGCACCTGCGCCCGCGGCGCCAAACCAAGAGAGGCGAGATTTTCATGAATCACGCGCACGGCCTGGCGGCCCTGCTCGACGAAGATGGCGCGGGAAGCGCCGCGGCTCAGCGCTTCGATACCCACGGCTCCGGTGCCGGCGTAGAGATCGGCAAACACCCTCCCTTCCAGGCGCGGCGCGAGCACGTTGAACAGAGCCTCGCGCAGCCGGTCCGGCGTCGGACGCGTATCCAGACCCGGAACACTCTTGAGCACACGGCTGCGAAACTCGCCTCCAATGACGCGCATGGTTAACGCCTATACCGCTCCCTGGCGGTCGCGGCTCGGAAAGCCTTGCAGAGCCGCGCGCGCCAGCAAGCGGTTTTGCCCCTTTCCAGCATCCTCCTAACCTACTAACACCAGGCCATAGCGCCGTTGCCAATGCTCACGAAGATAGGCGACGGCACGGCGCAGATCTTCCTGCTCGGCAGGATCGGCGACTAACGCAGCGGCTTCGTTGCGCGCGATCTCCAGAATATCGGAGTCGCGTAAAATGTTGCCGATAGCCAGCACGGGCATGCCCGACTGCCTGGTGCCGAAAAATTCGCCGGGACCGCGCAGCTTCATATCCATCTCCGCGATGTAGAAGCCGTCGTTCGATTCCACCAGCGTACGGATGCGCTCCTTGGCGGTCTGGTTGAGTTTTTCCGTGACCAGAATGCAGTAGCTTTGCTCGCCGCCGCGCCCCACCCGGCCGCGGAGCTGATGCAACTGCGCCAGGCCGAAGCGCTCCGCCTGCTCGACCAGCATCACGGTGGCGTTGGGCACGTCGACGCCGACTTCGATCACGGTGGTCGAAACCAGGATCTGCGTTTCACCGCGCTGGAATTTGTCCATCGCGGTTTCCTTTTCTTCGGCCGACAACTTCCCGTGCAGGAGCCCGACCTTGAGATCGGGAAACACGATGCTCGAAAGATGTTCGTGCATCTTGGCCGCGGCCTTCATGGCCTGCGTCTCCGATTCTTCAATCACCGGATAGACCACGTAGGCCTGCCGGCCGGCCACGATCTGCTTGCGCAGGAAGCTGTACACCTGCTCGATGCGGGAATTCTCGACGTGTTTGGTGACGATCGGTTTGCGCCCCGGCGGCAGCTCGTCGATGATGCTGACGTCCAGGTCGCCGTAGACGGTCAGCGCCAGCGTACGCGGGATGGGAGTTGCGGTCATCACCACCACGTCGGGATGCGCGCCCTTCTCCATCAGCTTCTGGCGCTGCTCGACCCCGAAGCGATGCTGCTCATCGACGATGGCCAGTCCCAGCTTGTGGAATTCGACATCCGGTTCGAGCAGCGCATGTGTGCCTACGATCACCTTCGCCAAACCATGCGCGACCACTTTGCGAAGCTGCATCTTCTCCCGCGCCGTGTTGGAGCCGGTCATCAGCAGCACCACGTAGCCCAGCTTGTGGAACAATTTTTTGAAATAGAGATAATGCTGCGTAGCCAGGATTTCCGTCGGCGCCAGCACCGCGACCTGATATCCGTTCTCGATGGCGATGATCGCGGCTTCGGCCGCCACCAGCGTCTTGCCGCTGCCGACGTCGCCCTGCAGCAGGCGATACATCGGGTGCGGTTGCGACATCGCATCGGCGATCTCCTTCAGGACGCGCTTCTGCGCACCGGTGGGTTTGAAGGGCAGCATCTGGAGGATGCGCTCACGGACGCGGCTGGTGAGCTCGAAGGCGATGCCCGGGTACAGCCGCGCTTTGGCGCGCTTCAGCTCCAGGCCGCACTCCAGCCAGAAGAATTCCTCGAAGATCAACCGGTATTGCGCTGCGGAGCGAAAGTTGTTGAGCAGCCGCAGATCGGATTCGGGCGGTGGAAAATGCAGGGCGCGGATCGCACTCCAATGGTCCGGGAGCTTGAGCTGGGCCAGTATCCGCGCGGGCAGAGGGTCGGCTACAGGAGCGAGCGTTTCCAGAATGCGATGCAGAAGATTACGCAAGTGGCGCGTGGTCACGCGGCCGGCGGCTTCGTAAATGGGAACCACGCGTCCGGTGTGGATCGACGCGTCGCCTTCCTCATCGCCGGAGAGAATTTCATACTCGGGATGCATCATCACCAGGCCGCCCGAGTAGGAGTCCCATTCGACCTTGCCGTAGAGCGAAACCTTCAGCCCCGGCGTGAGCACGTCGGCGAGGTAGGCTCCGTGAAACCACTTGCCCAGCAGCACTTCGCCGGACGAATCGGTGAAAGAGGCCTCGAACAGGCCGAGGTTACGGCGGCGAAATCCGGACACCTTCGCCGAGCGCACTTCTGCGAGCACCGTGGCCATTTCCCCTGGCGCAAGAGCGCGCACCGGCTTCACGTTGCTGCGGTCTTCGTAGCGGAAAGGCGCGTAGGTGAGCAGGTCCTCGACCGTCTTCAGCCCTTTGGCCTCCAGCATCGCGGCGCGCGCCGGGCCGACGCCTTTTACATACATGAGTGGGGTGGAGAGATCCAAATTGGAGACGACCGGAGGCTGTCATGAATTAGAATAACGGTTTCATGCAAAAACTTTTGGAAGGGAAGACGGCGCTGATTCTAGGCGTCGCGAACAAGTGGAGCCTGGCCTACGCCATCGCGCAAGCGTTCCGGCGGGAGGGCGCGGCGGTGCTGCTGACGTATCAGAATGATCGATTGAAGAAGCCGGTGGAGGAGCTTGGCGCGGAGCTCGGCGCTGCGAAAGTTTTCGCCTGCGATGTCAGCCGGGACGACGATCTGGCGCGCCTGCCATTGGAGATTCAGGAATTCGGCAAGCTGGACGTGATGGTGCACAGCGTGGCGTTCGCTAATCGCGAAGACCTGAGCCGGCCGTTCGTGGAGACCTCGCGCGCCGGGTACTTGCTGGCGCAGGAGGTAAGTGCGTACTCGATGGTCGCGGTGGCGCGCGCGACCGCACCTTTGATGACCGCCGGCGGGTCGATGATGACGCTGACCTATCTGGGCTCGACGCGAGTAGTCGAGAACTACAACGTCATGGGCGTAGCCAAAGCCGCGCTGGAGGCGGCGGTGCGCTACCTGGCCAACGATCTGGGTCCCAGCCGCATCCGCGTCAACGCCATTTCTGCGGGACCGGTGAAAACGGCTTCGGCCCGGGCGGTCAAGGGCCTGGGCAGCTTGCTCGAGAATGCGCCCTCGCGCGCTCCCTTGCGCCGCAATTGCGAACCGGGCGAAATCGCTGACACAGCCGTGTTCCTGGCGAGCGACCTCGGCCGCGGCGTGACCGGCAACGTGATCTTTGTCGACGCGGGGCTACAACTTCTGGGCGTGTAGAGCACGCTCCTGGAGCTCCTGGTGGCTTATATCAGCGAGTCCGTTAGCATGCGCCCAACCGCTTCCTTCGGTCGCGGCTCTGTGTCGAGGGCGTTCCGAGCCGCGATTACAGGAAGCGGTACTAATGTTCCAGCTTAGCCTGTATTTCTCAGACCTAGCCGCTGGGGGGCCGGCAAGATGGATTAACATGTACTAATATTCTCCCGGGGGGGCGTGAGAGGCGAAGGCAGCGCCGATTTGCCGTAAGCAGACACAGAAATCCTGCGGAGGCGAAAGCGATCGAGCAAGTTGTCAAAGACCGGTGGCCCATTAGGGGCCGCAAGAATCAGGTTCGGAGTTGCTGCAGAACTTGGGAGAACAGCGCTTGGTAAGGATAGCTGCTCGCCATCCGGACCCACACTTTGCGAACGGTGACTTTTATCAGCGCGCCGATTTTGAGGAGTTTTAATCGAATCGTACCAACCTGGGCGGTCGCCATCGTCGTCGCTTGAAGGCCCAATCGCCGCAGGCCGTTCATCAGCGTGTAGGCCATGACCGACAGATAGATCCGCAGTTGATTGGCTCGCAGGGTCGAGGCGCTCACGCGATCGGCGAACAGAACGAACTGCTCTTTGATCCGGTTCTCCATGTCCCCGCGCGCACAGTACAACTCTTCGTAGAGCTTCTGTTTCTCCCAACCTTCGGGGTCCAACGAGGTCACGATGAAACGCGGATTCGATTTCCCGTCGATGTACTCTGCCTTGGCCACCACCCGCCGCTTCTTGCTCCACGTGCCTTTGAGCGTCTCATGTTGGAACTCGACAAAGATTCTCGCCGGTTGTTGAGTGGCTTCAAACTGCTGCTTGGCTTCGGCCAGGGGACCCGCGATGAGGCCTTCCACTCTCTGGTTCCGAGCCATTCCCACCACGTAGTCCACCTTGTTTTGCTCGCACCAGGTCAGCAGTTCGTCCGAGCAGAATCCCGAATCGCCGCGCAGGATGATCTCCACTTCTGGCCAGCGTTGGCGGATTTGTTGGACGATGCGCTGGACTTCTTTCCGGCTTCCCACCGCTGGTCCGATGCTGCTGGGCCGCAGCCGCGCGCACAGCACGTGATCGCCGCAGAAGATGTAGAGCGGCAAGTAGCAGTAGTGCTTGTAATAGCCGTGATAAAATTTCCCCTCTTGGTTGCCGTGCAGTGCCATGTCCGTCGTGTCAATGTCCAGAACGATCTGCTGCGGAGGGACCGGATGCGCTTCCAGAAATATGTCCACCAGAAGTTCGTCCACGCTGTCGCGCCAGAACGTGATCTTCTTGTAGCGCGTCGGCATCCCGGTCCCCAACTCCATCCGGTTCAGCGTGCTTTTGCCCGCCAACGCTTCCGTGCCCGGTTGCGCCTTACCCGCCATCACAGCCAACAACGGATCCTGCCGGAGTTGCTCGTGATCGTTGAGATCCTCGTAGCCCAGCGCCAACGCAAAGACGCGTTGCCGGATCATCTGCTCCACGCTATGCTCGATCAAGTCCTGATTCCGGCCATCCACGAAACACTGACTGAACCGCTTCAGCAGGTTCATCTTCGAGTCGGTCTCTTGCAACAGCAGACCGCCTCCATCCGAGCTGATGGTCCCGCCGCTGAACTCTGCTACGATCTCGCGCGTTCCCTGCACGCTGGCAAACTCGAACCGATCTTCGTTACACTCTGTCATAGCCAAGGGCCGCTTCCTTTTCGCCGAAACATGTCTTCATACATATGTTTAGGCGTCGAAGAGCGGCCTTTGGTAATGGGTAGTGTGAGATATCCGGGCTAGCGCTCGATGGTGCAAGCCAACACGAGCGGACCAAAATCGTTCAACCTTCTTGAAATGCAGGGAAGGGTGCCGGGGATCGGCCTTGAGGAGCGAGAAGGCCCGGTCGGCTGTGTTTTGAATGCTGGAGGGTAGCGCGCGATAGCAAGCCCAGAAATCCGGCGTCGCGCGATGCCTCACAGTTCTGTTGTTTTTCCAGTTTGGTGGTCACGCAGGGCTTGGTCGGCAAGGGCATCGAGCTTCCCGCCTCGGACGTCAGTTTCGATCTGCCGGTCCCAAGCATCGGCGTCGAATTGGACGAACCACTCCCTGAATGCGCGCAACTCGTCGGCGGTGAACTGCTTGATCTGGACCTCGACCGTCTCCAATCTGCTCATGGCTGTCTGCCCATAGGATACAGCAGGACGTTAGTTAGCCACGCAGTGCCTCCTGACGCCTGAAGTGGCACCGGGCGGCGCTGGCAACGCCGTCGGATTTTTCCCGTACCGTGGGTCAAGGCGTTTTCCCGTCCGCTAATCGACCTAGTCGACGGGTTCTGACCGCGAGGCACTGATCGAGGTCCCCAAAGGCATCCCCTGAAACTCGCCTGCATCGAGGGCGAAGTGGACCGGTCGAAGCACTGAGCGGTGCTGCGACAAGGAGGTGCGCTAGTGGACTTGCTCGTCTTCCTCGGGCGGCTCGCCAATCTCCGTTAGGGCAAATTCGACCAAGTCGACCGCGTATAGTTTTACGGACGGATGGAGTACGGCTCGTAGGCAAGATGCGTGGCAGAATATCTCTTGGTCCTTCTGCAAGTTCGAAGGGCCGGTGCGGCAGGTCGTGTAGATAAGCGAACCAACATCCGGCGGGACAGGGTCGACTAGCTTGCCGCAAAAGCAGCATTGAAACCTCATTGACCGAGTCGAATACCGGCACAGGATCGCTGGGGCGCGGGCTCCAGGATGACCCCGTCAAGAAGCAGGACTTCCTCAGCGGAGAATCCAGAAAACGCCCTGCTGTAGGCGCGAAGAACCTTACGTCTACACGGGATTTTCCCCTGGGCCGACGATTCCTCGTTGGGGGCGGGAGTCTGCCGAGAGATTGGCGCTTTCAACTCTTCAGAAGTCTCCGTTGCCACGATTCAGTCTAGCATTCGGGCATCCGGCCACTCTGGGGGTGTCTCCTCCTCAAAGATTGAGGTATCATTTCCCTTGATGATTCGCTCCGTGGGCCGCGTAGTTTGTGCCGTAGGACTGTCCTTGCTGGCCGGGTTGGCTTTCGCCCAGGAGGGGCATCCGCTGAGCGGGTCCTGGCATGGCGACTGGGGCGCCCCGGACGCCAAAAGAACTCCCGTTTTCATCTTCATGAAGTGGGATTCGAAGAATATTATCGCTACGCTCAATCCGGGGGCTAAAGCGGTTCCGCTGAAGGTGGCCACGCTCGACCCCGCCCATTGGACGGTTCACTTTGAAGGCGATGGCAAGGATTCGAGCGGTGCTCCGGTGCACATCGTGATCGACGGGAAACTGGAGAATGTCGGCTCCTACCACCGTACGATCACGGGCACGTGGACGCAGGGTTCGGTAAAAGGTGATTTCAAGATTACCAGGGATTAGTGCCGCGGCTCTCCTCTGTGCCGCCGCCGTGTATGGGTCCGACCCCGCCGCGCTGGTTCAGACCGCGTGCACGGGCTGCCATACGCTCGATCTCATCACCAAGAAGCAGGCGACCAAACACGAATGGAATGAGATCGTGAATACGATGGTAGCGAAGGGCGCCCCGCTCAAGCCCGCTGAAGCTGCCGCGGTGACGGATTATCTGGACGCCAAATACGGCAACCGCGGCAAGGAACTGGTGGAGTCCGTATGCATTCTGTGCCACGAGTTCGCGCGCATCTCGACCGAGGCGCTGACGCGGGATCAATGGGCGGGCGAGATCAAGGGCATGCTCGAAGAGGGCGCGCCGCTGACCAAGGAGGAGTTCGACTTGGTGGTGGACTACCTGACAAAGACGTACGGCGTTAAAGACGCAGACGGCAAAACCGGGGACAACCAAACCGACAAACCAGCCGACAACAAATGAGAATCCTCCACTATGCGGCGCAATTTATGGCGGGGCTTGCCGCGCTCAGTGCTCCGGTCTTGGCGCATCATTCCTTCGCGGCCGACTACGACGAAAAGAAGGCCATTACGCTCAAGGGCACGGTCACCAAGTACGATTGGTCGAATCCGCATGTGATCGTCTACGTGGATGTGAGCGAGGGCGGCAAGATCGTCAACTACGCCACGGAGTGGGAGAGCCGCATCGAGTTGAAGCGCGCCGGATGGCGGGCGGACTCGCTGCAGCCGGGAGATTCGGTGACGGTTGAAGGTAGCGCCTCGCGCGAGGGCGAGAAGAAGGCCGGCGGGAAAACCCTCACTCTTGCCGGCGGAAAAAAACTGCTCTCGCCGAATGAAGCCCAGATGCGGACGCCTCGTCCGCCGGTTGTGGCCAAGGCGGCTCCGCGATGGCCGGACGGGCACGTGCGTTTAGGGATCGGACCCGGCTCCATCGGGTATTGGGCCAACGCGAGCGTCACCGGGATGAGCGAAGACCCGAAGGTGAAGATGAATCGCGACGGGTTGCTGGTGAACATCGCCGATGCAGGCAAGGTCGCGCCTTTTCAGCCCTGGGCGCGCGGATTGTACGAATACCGGCAGCGCAATTTCCTGAAAGACGATCCGATGGCGAGCTGTCTGCCTCCCGGTGGGCCGCGGCAGTTCCAGGTCCCCTACGGATTGCAGATCCTGGAGCAGCCGGACCGGCAAAGGATTCTGGTGATGTCGGGCGGAGGCAATCGGAATTGGCGGCTGATCAACATGGACGGGCGGCCGCTTCCGAATCTGGATAACGCCAGCCCAACCTATTTCGGATATTCAGTGGGCAAGTGGGAGGGCGACACCCTGGTGCTCAACACCATCGGCTTCAATGAGCGGTTCTGGTTCACCAACGGCGGCCTGCCGCACACAGAGAAGATGAGCCTGGTGGAGCGTCTCTCGCGTCCGGATTTCAACACGCTCAAGTACGAGGTGACCCTGGATGACACGGGCGCCTACACGCGGCCCTGGTCCAGCAGTTGGACTCTCCAATGGATTCCGGACCAGGAAATGGAAGAGTATTTCTGCGACGATAATAATCAGGATTTTGCGACCAAGTAGGTTGGAGGGTTAGGAGGCTTGCGATGAAGCACAGCGTGTTCGCACTGGTTCTGGCTGCGGCCGCAATGGTGGCGGTAAGGCCGGCGCTGGCGCATCATTCTTTCTCGGCGGAGTATGACAGCAAGAAGCCGGTCACTCTGCGCGGCACGGTGACGAAAGTAGACTGGATGAATCCGCACGTCTACTTCTACATCGACGTCATGGATGAGAAGGGTGACGTCACCAATTGGGGTTTGGAGATGGGACCTCCCAATGGGCTGGAGCGTGCGGGCTGGA
>CAWISY010000298.1:0-20267 GCA_963838455.1 Bryobacterales bacterium | reverse complement strand
CGTCATATTGCTGAAACAAGTGGTGACGCGAACCATTGAGGCTGGCATTCGCGGCACCATCGAGAACAACCTGCGCTGGAGTGCGGGATGGTTCGGCGGGCAGAATTACAACGACATCCTTTTTATCGCTTCTGAGCAGACTGGCTTCGGCTACTTCGCCAACTTCGGAAAGACCCGGCGTGACGGCGTGGAAACGGCCCTGAGCGGGCACGTTGGCAAGCTGACGCTGGGCGGAAATTATACCTTCCTGAACGCGACCTATCAGACCACGCAGGTCATCGACGGAAGCTTCAACAGCACCAGTTCGAGCGCGCTGGCCGGGCTGCCGGGAGAAGACGGCAGCATTACCGTCGTCCCCGGCGACTTCATTCCGCAAATTCCGCGCAGCATGTTCAAGTCTTACGCGGAATATCAGCCGGTAAAGAAACTTTCCATCGATCTCGATTTCATTGCTACGGGTCGAGCCTTTGCCCGCGGAAATGAAAACAATCTGGACCAACCGGATGGCGTTTATTACTTGGGCCCGGCGTACTCGGCCGGCTACGGCGTTGTGAATCTGGGCGCCCACTATCAGATCCAGGAGCGGACTCAGTTGTTCGTCCAGATCAACAATCTGCTGGACCATCATTACTACACGGCCGCGCAGCTCGGCGCTACGCCGTACGCCAATCCCTCCGGCCCTTTCAATCCCACACCACTGCCGCCCAATTCCGACGGAAATTCTCCCTACCTTTCAACTACTTATCTGGCGCCCGGCGCTCCGATCGGCGTCTGGGGCGGGATTCGGTTCAAGTTCTAACCTCGGGGGCACTCGCCTGAATTGCATCACCGGGGGAAGTCTTGGCGTTGGCTCTACGCTTGCTACTCTTAGAGTGCGCGTACCGGTTCGGCCGACGGCAGTATAACGAACCATGACCGTAGCCCTCAAGAACGACAACAAAGTACCACTCGTGATTTCCCGCGCCATGCGGCGGAAGGCGGGCTTTAAGAGCGGCCAGGAACTCGAAATCCGGGCATCCGGCGGCGTGATCACGATCCTGCCCAAGCTTCCCACAGCGGATGACGAATATACGCCCGAACAGCGCCGGGTTATCGACGCGCGGCTCGCGAAATCATTGGCCGAGGTGAAACAGGGCAAGACCGCCGGGCCATTCAACTTTGCTGATGAGTTGATCGCCTCGCTCAAGGGAAAGCTGAACGAGTCCGGCAGCAAGAAGAAACCGCGCGGCCGATGAAGATCGACTACAGCAACCCACGGGTTGTTGCGGCGCTGAGGGACGCTCCCGTGAACGTCAGGCGCGCGTTTTTACAAGCAGGTTCGGTTTCTTGCTGAGAACCTCCATCACCCCTCGCTGCGCGCGAAGAAGTACGACGAGGGCCTACATATCTGGCAGGCCCGCGTCACGAGGGATTGGCGATTGTATTTCGTGATCCACGGGGACACCTGCATCGTCCTCGACGTGATCCCGCATCCGAAATAGTGCCCGGCCCACTTCGGTCCTAGGAGCCTGTCTGAGTAATCAAAAATCGCTCTGTCTAACCACAAGGTCTTGTGCTCGAAATGCTCTCGCATCACAACATGCAGCCTCGAAAAGCATTTCTCGGACAGGCTCCTAGCCTGACTCCCCCCCCTTGACTCGCTGCGACTGCGGCTCCGCCGCGGTAAGCTCTGCAGTCAGAAGATGGCCAGTCACAAGATGTCCGCCCAGGCGTGTATTCTAGTGCAATGAGTTTGGCACGGAACGGCCGTCCGTAAAGGGAGAATCCATGCGCCGATTTGTCTCGTTCTGTCTTCTGTCCGTTTCCTTTCTCTGCGCAGCCGACGAGCGGGCGTTCAACACCTGGAGCGAGTACCTGGGCGGGGCGGATTCTTCGCAATACACGTCGCTCAAGCAGGTCAACAGAACCACGGTGAAGCAGCTCCAACTGGCCTGGAGCTATCCGGCCGGCATGGGCAACCGCACTTTCAACCCGATCATAGCCAACGGTGTGATGTATGTGATCGGCAAGAACGCCAACACCATCGTCGCTCTGGACGCCGCGACAGGAAAAGAGTTATGGGCTCACCAGGTGACGGCGCCCGGCCGGGGTGGACCGGAAACGCCGTCGGCTCCCACGGCGCGCGGCATCAATTACTGGGAGAGCAAGGACAAGTCCGACCGGCGCCTGCTGTTTGCCGCGGGCGGCTACCTGCACGCGCTGGACGCCCGCACCGGCGAGGTGATCAAATCCTTCGGCGATAACGGGATCACGGATATCAAGGTGGGCCTGGATCGCGATCTAACCAGCATCCGCTCGGCGCAGAGCAGCAATCCTGGCAGGATCTTCGACAACATCATCATGCTGTCGCTGACGCCGGTGAACCAGCCGGACGATTATTCGGCCACGCCCGGCGACATCCACGCCTACAACGTGCAGACCGGCAAGCTGGCGTGGGTGTTTCACAGCGTCCCGCATCCGGGCGAGTTCGGCTACGACACCTGGCCTCCGGAAGCCTGGAAGACGGAGGGCGGCGTGCACAACTGGAATGAGATGACCGTGGATGAGAAGCGCGGCATCGCCTACATTCCCTTCGGCACCGCTCGTTACGATTTTTACGGCGCCAACCGCAAGGGCAATGATTTGTTCGGCAACTCGCTGGTGGCTCTGGATGCGCGCACCGGCAAGCGCATCTGGCATTTCCAGATCGTGCACCACGACCTGTGGGATTACGATCTGCCCGCGGCTCCCAAGCTGCTGACGGTGCGGCATAACGGCAAGAACGTGGACGTGGTCGCACAGCCCACCAAGTTCGGATTCCTGTATGTGTTCGACCGCGTGACCGGCGAACCTTTGTGGCCCATCGAAGAGCGGCCGGTTCCGCAATCCGACGTTCCGGGCGAGTGGAGCTCGCCCACCCAGCCTTTCCCGGCCAAACCGCCGCCGTTTGCAAGGCAGTCGTTCACAGAGAAGGACATCAATCCTTATCTGTCCGAAGAAGACAAAGCCAAGGTGCGGAACGTTCTGCAGACCTATCGCAACGACGGACTGTTCACGCCGCCCAGCCTGCGCGGCACCATCGAGATTCCCGGCAACAATGGCGGCGCCAACTGGGGCAGCTCCGGCGTCGACCCCGGAAAGGGACTGATCTTCATCGTCTCCAAGGAAATGCCGATGACCATCAAGCTGAATCCTCCGGGAGCAGGCGGACGTGGAGGACGTGGTGGACGCGGAGGACGTGGTGGCAAGGGCGGCGATGGCCCACCAGCCGCGCCTGCGCCGGCGCCTCCACCTCCGCTCGACTCCAGCTTCATCCACTACAACGCGCCCTACGATTTCATGATCCAGTCTAACGGCCTGTCGGCGATCGGTCCGCCGTGGTCGCAGTTGACCGCGATCGATCTGAACACCGGGACGATCAAATGGCAGGTTCCGGACGGCACCGTTCCCTTCATCGCCGAGCAAAGCAATACGATGACCGGCAGCTTCTTTCCGCGCGGCGGCGTGCTGGTGACCGCCGGCGGGCTGGTGTTCGTGGCGACCTCTACCGATCGCAAGCTGCGCGCCTATGACGAGGACACCGGCAAAGTGGTGTGGGAGATGAATCTGCCCGCGGCTTCCGAAGGCGTGCCCGCGGCCTATGAGATCGGCGGGCGCGAGTACATCGCGTTGACCGTTGCGGGTGGCAATGGAATGAGCGCGCGGGGTCCGCTGGCGGCAAATCCGCCGGGCGCGGGGCAATACATGGTCTTCGCGCTGCCGAGGAAGTAATACGAATTTCTACGGTTTCAGCTCTACGCTGATCAGGTGAATCTCCCGGTCGCCGACGTTTTCGACCGAGTGCGGCGGCAGGTACTCGAGGAAGCTCGCCGTGGCGCGCATCGGCGTCTGGCGGCTGTCAAACGTAACGTTGCCGTCCTGATCGCGGCGCACGAAATCGCTCCCCTGGATGGTGTAGTAGACGCCCGGCCACCGGTGCGTGTGGACCGGGACGGTATCGCCCACCGGGATGCGCGTATCCAGCACGCGCACGCGCTCATTCTCGAGAATCAGCTTATGGTGCTTCGGCGCGGCGGCCACCGCGTCCAGAGATTCGGGCCAATGCCAGTTCATTTGTCCCAGCTCATTTGTCGTTATCGTTCCCTTTAGAAGACCCGGCAAACAGCCGGTGCCCCTCGGCGGTGGTAATGTTGCTTGCGTTGATGGTGGGCGAACCGTTCTTGGCGAGCGAACCGCCGATGGTCACCGTGTCGCCCGCCTTCACCGAATTCTTGTTCCACCCATTGCGGTAGAGATCGTTGGGAGGGCCGAACTCGCAGGCCCATTCCTGCTGCTTGCCGTCCGGCCCGGCTGCCTGCACGTAGATCCAGGCGTGCGGGTTGATGAACTCGACCTTGGTTACCTTGCCGGTGATGACGATGGTCTTGGCGGCGTCGTATTCGGCCGCAAAAGAATGATGGGCCCGCGCCGGGTAGCTGCCGGCTAAAATTCCAGCCCCCACCGCCAACGCGAGCCCTAACTTCATGCCGGCTTCAAAACCACTCTTGCCTGAGTACCGGCTACTGCTTCGTGGTTTGCCGAACCACAGGCGCTTTACCGCCCTTGTCCTGCGTATAGTGGCCGGGATCGCGGTTACCCTCGATGCAGGCGAACTCCATCAGCTCATGCGGATGACCATCGCTATTGGGGGCGGAGCGGTCACGCGTGATGTTCCACCGCGCGGTCCAATCCTGCGTGTAGATGGTGGGATCGTGCATGGTGGCTTCATAGGTGATCGTGTTTGCATCCGTCGGAATGAACTTCTCGGTGACGTGTAGATTATCCGTCTTGAAATTGCCGGAAAGATCGAACCAGGTCTTGTCGTTCTGGTTGGTGGTGTCGACCACCAGCGTATCGCCCTCCCAGTGTCCGATCGGATCGCCCTGGAACAGATGCACGTTCGCAGCGACGTGTTTACGGTTGGGATCGATAGGAATCACGCGGACGGTGTGCAGAAACTCGTTCATCTGCACGAAATAACCCGGGGCCATCAGGATTTGCGCTCCGAAACGGGTCGACTCGCTGTGCGGCACGCCGGACTCATAGCAGTTGAGCTCGGGTTCGTCCGCCAGGTGGTTCGTCATGAGATCCTCCTGATGGGCGCGAGCCTCGGGCTTGTACGGAATCTTCCCGTCGGGAGGATCGATGATGGGGTTCGCCCCGCCACCCCGGCCAAAACCGCCTGCGCCCGCTCGGCCGCCACCGCCAGGGCCACCACCGCGAGCTGCGCCGCCCGGACCACCCGCTCCTCGCGCTGCCGGAGGAGCATCACCAATGCCGGGTCCGCCGCCAGGACCACCGCCGCCGCCACGAGCGCCGCGAGCGCCGCCCCCGCCGCCTCCGCGGCCGGCATTCGGAGCGGCTGCCTCAATTCCCGACGCGCCTGCGCGCTCCGGAAGATTCCAAAAGCCGCCGAAATCGGGATGGCCGTCGGGGGTCCGGGTCATAGGTCCGGCTGGCTCCGCAGGAGCGCCGCCACCTCGTCCGCCGCGCCCACCAGCTCTGCCGCCACCGCCGCCGGGTCCGCCGGGAGGCGCGCCTGCGGGCGGGCCGTTCTGCCCGGAAACCGGCAACGTCAGCAACAGCCCAACTACGGCCGTACCGGTCAAGGTTGCCATCGTCAGAAGTGTTTTCTTCATGCGGGATCTCCTAAATATCGCGTCGCTACTTGCCGGGCTCGACATAAATTGGAGCCTTGTCCTGGCACTCATACTCCATGAGGCGGGCGTTCGGCTTGTTATCGAGCGTCATGGGCACGCTGATCTTCCACTCCTTGCTGAACACTTTGGGATCGGAGATGGTTGCTTCGTATCGCAGAGTGGTGGGAGAGGTGCGCGTATAACGTTCCACCACGTGCAACTGGTCGCTATGGTAGTTGCCCGCCTTGTCCAGCCAGGTTTCGTCGTTGAAGCTCAGGGCATCGACGACCAAAGTGTCGCCTTCCCAGTGACCGCGCGAATCGCCCAGCCAGAAGGGCAGATAATCGACGTGCGGGGAACCATCCATGTAAATGATTCGATACGTATGTGAGTACTCCGACACGACCGCGATGTATTTGGCGGTCTGGAAGATCTGAAACGGGTAGCTCATGTACATCAGCCGCGGGATGCCCGGCATGTAGCATTTGTTGACCGGATCCTCCTTGGCCTTATCCGCAGCGTTGGCCTTCATCTTCGCCACGGCTGCCGGCAGATAGGGAATCTTCTTGTTGGAAGGATCGACGATCGATTTCTCGATATCGTCTCCTACGCTGGTCTTGGCCTGCCAAATCCCGGAAAGATCGGGATGGGTGTCATCGTAAGGGGCCCGGGGCGGCGTGTACTTTTGCCCCAGGGCGGCGGAGCTGCAGGAAAGGAATACGAGTGCTCCGGCTGCCGTCAGGTAATTCGCGAACTTCTTGATCGATTGAGAGGATGTCAACACAGACAAAATAAGCTCCTGAGCGCGGACGCGCTACAAAACTCGGCGGGCCGGAATGCCATCGGCTCGTTGGGCTTCCAAAACCTCCCGGTCAAAACCGCCGGACACGACCGGCTCTATTTCTCCGGGGAATCCTTGCCAGGCACGCCTTGCAAACCGATGACGGTGCCGTTCGGGAACTTTACCGATCCGCACCACATCAGGTTGCTGCCGTCCTTGGCCAAATTGCCGCTCAGCGTGATGATGTCGCCGGCGTGCATCATGTTGGGACGGACACCCGCGCGCAGCATTGCATTGGGCGGAGGCGTTTCCGCTCGCCACTCCACCTCTTTCCCGTTCTCGTCCGTTACAGTGAAAAAGACAGAAGAATGGGGGTTGGTCCAATCCATGCGCACGAATTTGCCGGTCATCGTGACCGACTTGTTGGTGTCGTATTCGGCGGAAAAAGAATGGTGCGCCAGCATTGGCAGCGCGCCAGCCAGGAAACCCAGGGTCGCGCCCAGGGCCGCAATTTGAATCTTCATTTCTAAGTACCCTCCCACAACGGGCCAGATTCGCGCGCCTCTAGAAGCTGCACGAATCAATCGCCCCAAACGGGAACCTCAACCACATTTATAGAGGCCCAGCCGTTTTGAATCATAGAACGGCAGCGACCCAGTGTCAAGCCTCTGAAGAGAGGCCGGTTGGCGGGTTTCCTGAGAGATAGTTGGCGGATTTTCTAGATGCCGTCTCTACACACTAACTACGGGGCAGGGGGAGCCTCGGATGATGGAGTACGCGGTGACTTCCAGGCGTCCCAGGAGGCCAATCTCGGCGCGGCGGCCGATAACCAGCAGGTCGGCTTTCAGCTCGCGGGCAGCCTCGGCGACCACCTTGGCCGGATCCCCCTCCCGCAACTCGAGGGTGGCGTTCGAGCCCACACTTTTCTGCAGCTCTTCGAGCGCAGTGGGCGCTCCTGGGTCTGCAGCCGAGCCGGGCGTGACGTGCAGCAGCGTCAGTTCCGCCTGATATTCCTTGGCCAATTGACTAGCCCACGACAGGACCTTGGCGCTGGGCCGCTGCAGATCCACCGCGCACAGGACACGCTCGGTATGGACCTTCTCCAAAGGCGGCGCGTCCTCCAGATGCACCCCGGTCCAGACCGGGCAGTCCGCGTCATGCAGAACCTTCGCTACGCTGGATCCGATGATCAGGCGCCGGTACATGCCCAGACCCTGGGTCGGCATCATGATCAGATCGACGTTGCGGGCGACCGCGCATTCCACAATTTTTTGCGCCGCCTCGCCGTGTTCCACAACCGTGGCCACCCGCAGGTAGTTCAAATCGGGCCCGAAGAACTGCAGGATGCTTTCGCGCGTGACCAAGGGCTCATCGGCCAGAGTGCGGTTGTAGTGGGCCGGCTCAATCACGTGCAGCAGCACAAGCTCCGCCTGGAAGCGCCCGGCCAGCGCTTCCACATAGACCGCGGCTCCGCGGGAACGGGGCGAAAAATCCACTGGAAAGAGAATGCGTTTCAAGGGAAACATAGTTTTGTCGCTGTCTGGCGTCCTATTGCAGCCGGGCGGCGGCCCGCTCCTGGCGCGTCTGCTGGATGATGCTGACGTAGCGGCGGGAAAGTTCGCGAATCCAGTCGCGCTCCCGGCGCTTGATGGCATCCTGATGAATCAGGTCCCGGCCAATGCCCACCGCCGAGGCGCCCGCCGAGATGTAATCGGCCACGTTGGCCTGGTTCACTCCGCCGGCAGCGATAAACCGGACCTGCGGAAACGGAGGCCGCAGAGCGCGCAGGTATGCCGGCCCGCCCATCACCGAGCACGGAAAAATCTTGACGAAATCGGAGCCGGCCTTCCACGCGCGCATGATCTCGGTCGGCGTCAAAGCGCCGGGGAACACGCAGATGTTCTTTTTCGCCGCAAACTCGACCATCTCCAGATCGAGGCCAGTAGTCGTGAGAAATCGGGCCCCCGCATCCAGGCAGCGCCGCGCCGTCTCGATATCCGGCACCGATCCCGCTCCGGCAAGTACGTCGGGAGTCTTGGTGGTGAGGCTCTGGATGATCTTGACCGCTCCGGGCACGGTCATGGTCACCTCCACGATCGGGATGCCGCTGCTGCATACAGCCTCGGCCGCAAACAGGCCGTCCTCAGTGGAAGACAAACGGACTGCGGGGATGACACCAATTTCCTCGATACGGGCGCAGATGGCTTCTTTGGTCACAGGAGCGTCTCTTCTTATGTAATGTAACTCGGCCGTTAGTGCATTGGCCGGCCTTCAGTGCATTCTCAATATGACCACGTCGCCATAGCTCACGCGCAGAAACATCTTCTGCGCGGAGGCCGCCGCACTGGCCATGAACGCCTGCCCGGGGAAGCGGATTACCCACCATTTGAGGAGCCGCTCGTTGCCGGCGAAATCGGAGTTCACCGCCCCGGTCTTGGCCCGCGCGTCGATCGCGTAGGAACCCTCCGGGACGCGCACGTTGATCTGCCCCAGCCCTTCGATCACGTGGAGGTCGCCGCGGATGCTTTCGATATTCACCTCACCCATGGCTTCGTCAATGTCCAGCCGCGCGGCGCGGGGAACGTGAATCCGGTACTCCAGGTCGAAGTCGGTCCTCCCCACAAAGGGCCGCGCGACTTTCGAATGCTTCGGGTATGTTGTCGCGATGGTCACCTCATCGCCCTTGCGATCGGTAGCGATCTTGACGTTCTCGATCAACTTGTTCGCCTGGTCGCGATCCTTGGGCTGGACGGCGGTTTTGGTGGATTTGATGGTGGTCATCTCCAGCTTCGGATCGTCCCACGCCGTGATGGTCACCAGGCCGATCGCGTTGGTCATGCGCAGCAGACCCGCGGTAGGAAAATCCGTGGTCTCGGTCTTGGTAACTACGATTTTGTCGCCCAGCACCGCGGTCGGCTTGGCCGGCGCCTCTGGCGCCTTCGCTGGCGCGGGCGCCTTTGTTTGTGCTGCCGGCGGCTGCGCGTTGAGCAATCCGCACGCTCCCCAACCAATCAGGAAGACTGTTGGTAATGTTTTCATTACAAGTCTTTTCATCACACCTCTTCGTGCCCGGGCTCGACCGCGGGCAAAATGTCATGTTCGCCCGCTATCCAGACGTACAGGGTCGGCAGCAGGAAGATGCTCATCAGTAGCGCGGCCATCAGCCCGCCGACGATCACGATAGCGAAGGGCCGCTGCGAATCGGAGCCGATGCCATGCGAGGTCGCCGCCGGCAGCAGGCCCAGCATGGCCACCAGCATGGTCATCATGATCGGCCGCAGCCTCAGCATCGCTCCTTCGGTCGCGGCGTCGATCACCGCATGCCCGCGCACTCGCAACTGGTTGATGTACTCCACCATGATCACGCCGACCTGCACCGAGACGCCGAACAGCGCCAGGAATCCGACGCCGGACGACACGCTCAGGTTGGTGTCCGCGTGAAGAGCAACGCCAGCAGCCCGCCGACCGGGGCCATGAAGACATTCATCAGAATCAGCGATAGCCCACTTCATGGACTTGAACATCGAGTACAGGATCAGGAAGATCAGCAGCAGCGTCAGCGGGATGATGATCGCCAGGCGCCGTTGCGCGCGCTGCTGCGATTCATATTCGCCGGCCCAGTCGATGTGGTAGCCCGGAGGTAACTGGATCTTGGCGGACTTGACAGAGCGGATCAATCTTCTCCATGCGCCTCCTCCACCGCGCTGCCCAGGTCGCGCCCGCGCACGCTGTACTTGATGGCCACGTAGCGCTGGTTCGCTTCGCGATAGATTTCCGACGCGCCGTCCTCCATCTTGATGTCGCAGAGCTGCGCCAGCGAGACGCGCTCGCCCGAGGGCGACAGCAGGCGGATGTTCTCGATCGCCTCCTTCTGGTCGCGGTACTGCGGCAGATAGCGCAGCACCAGGTCGTAGCGCTGCTCGCCCTGCAGCACCTGCGTCAGCGCGTTGCCGCCCACCGCGGTTTGCATCGCGTCCTGCACGTCGGCGACGTTGATCTGGTAGCGCGCGGCCTTCTGGCGGTCCACCGTGAAGTTCAGGTTGGGCTGCCCGATCACGCGGAACAGTCCCAGATCCTGAACGCCGGGACCGCTGCGCATGACGCCGACGATCTGGTCGCCTTTCTCTTCCAGCGTCTTGCAGATCGTCGCCGAAGACCTTGATGGCCAGTTCGCCTTTGACGCCGCTGACCGCCTCCTCCATGTTGTCGGAGATGGGCTGCGAGAAATTCCAGATCACGCCGGGAATTTTTTCCAGCTCGCGGTTCATGGCGGCGATCAGTTCTTCTTTGTTCTGGTGAAAGACGGGACGCCACTCTTCTTTCGGCTTCAGATCGACGAAATATTCGGTATTGAAGAAGCCGGTGGTGTCGGTTCCGTCGTCGGGCCGCCCCACCTGGCTGGTGCACTGCGGAACTTCCGGAAAGGAGCACAGAATGACGCGCGCCTGGTTGGCGATGCGTGTGCCTTCGGTCTGGCCGGTGCTGGGCGCCAAGGTGCCGCGCACCCAGATCGCGCCTTCATCCAGGTGCGGCAGAAACTCCGAGCCGAGCACCCATCCGCCCAGATACACCGTCAGCCCCAATCCGCCTAAGCGCGCAACGCGAGCGTCACCCAGCGCCAGCGGATGGCGTAGCCCAGTACAGCGCGGTAACGGCTGGTCAGGAACGCCATCACCGGGTTGTGCCATTCCTTGGTGCCTTTGGGGAACAGCAGGCTGGAGAGCACCGGCGCCAGCAGCATCGAGAACATCAGCGCGCCCAGCAGCGCGAACGCCACCGTCCAGGCCATCGGCTTGAACAAGCGCCCTTCCACGCGCTGCAGGGTGAAGATCGGCAGGTAGGCGGTGATGATGATGCCGATCGCGTAGAACACCGGCCGCTGCACTTCGTGCGCCGCTTCGCGGATCTTTTCCATCGGCGTGCGGTTGTCGCCTTCTCTGTGCCGCGACAGGTGGCGCACGATGTTCTCCACCATCACCACCGCGCCGTCCACCACCATGCCGAAATCCAGCGCGCCCAGCGACAGCAGATTCGCCGGAATGCTGCTTGCAGCTGCAGGCACGTGGCCGCAAACAGCAGCGAAAACGGAATGGTCAGCGCCACGATCAGCGCGCCGCGCACATTGCCCAGGAACAGAAACAGGATGACCACCACCAGAATGATGCCTTCGGTCAGGTTGTGCAGCACCGTGTGCGTGGTGTAGTGCACCAGGTCGCTGCGATCGAGAAACGGGACCACCTTCACGCCCGGCGGCAGAATGCCGTTGTTCAACTCCTCCACCTTCTCGTGGATCCCTTCCAGCGTCGAATCCGAATCGGCGCCTTTGCGCAGCAGCACGATGCCGGAGACCACGTCGTCGTTGTCGATAATCTTGCCGTTGCCGAGATGCCGCGCCCGGGCGAATTGGCCCAGCCGGATCTTGGGGCCTTGCGCCACCACGCCGATATCCTTGACCTTGCAGCGCCGTGCCGGTCTTGGTGGTGATCACCGTGTTCTCGATGTCGTGAGACGTTGCGCACCAGGCCGACTTCGCGCACGTTGATCTGCTGCAAGCCGGCCTCGATGAAGCTTCCGCCGGCGTTGGCGTTGTTATTGGTGAGCTGCTGCTCCACCTGGCCGATGCTCAGCCCGTAGGCGATCAGCTTGGTCGGATCGATCCGCACCTGATACTCGCGCGTGGGGCCGCCGAAACTGGCCACGTCGACCACGTTCGGCACGGACTTGAACTGCTTCTCGATGACCCAGTCTTCGATCGACTTCAGATCCATCACGTCGTACTGTGGATTGGTGCTGTGCAGCGTGAAGAAGTAGATCTGGCCCACCGGGCTCCAGTCCGTGCCGATCTGCGGCTGGACGTTGGGGGAAGGGTCACCTGCGAGAGCCGCTCCAGAGCCTTTTCGCGGTTCCAGTCGTTCTCGGACTCGTCGTCGAAGGTCAGCTTCAGATCGGAGAGGCCGAACAGGGAGAACGAGCGCAGCGAGGTCAGATGCGGAATCCCGTTCATCACGATCTCGATGGGGATGGTGACCTGCTGCTCGATCTGCTCGGCCGAGATCCCCGGCCACTGGGTGATGATCTCGACGTAGTTGTTGGCCACGTCCGGATACGCTTCGACCGGAAGTTGATGGAACGAAATTCCGCCCCAGATGAACAGCAGCACCGCGAAGGCGACGATGAGGATGCGGTTGCCGAGCGCGAAACTGACTAAACCGTGAATCATTATGACTGCTCCACTTGTGCCGGCTCTACTTGTGCCTGCTCTACTTGTGAATGCCCCACTGTATTCTGCAAAGTTTTTCCTGCAAAGCGTTCTACTGTTCCGCGGTGCTCTGCAACACCAGCGCGTTGGTTACCACCGGGTCGCCCGGCTGGATGCCGGCGACCTCCTGCATGTTGCCGGGCAAGATCACTCCCGCGGTCACCTGGATGCGTTTGAAGTGATTGCCGGCGGCGGGCGTGTACACCCAGTCGCGATCGTGCAGATGCAGGATGGCCGTGCTGGGCACCACCGCGTGCGCCTCCGCCGTCTCGCCGTGGAAGGTGGCCGTGGCGAACATTCCGATGCGCAGCAGGCGCTGCGGATTCGGCACCTCGATGCGGACCTTGGCGGTGTGCAGCGTGGGATCCAGAATCTGCCCGATATTGCTGATCCGGCCGCGGAACGTTCGGTCGGGGTAGGCGTTCAACTTGACATCGGTGAATTCGTCCATGTGCACCTGCGCCAGATTGTTCTCAAACACGTCGCAGACCACCCACATATCCGACATGTCCGAGATGGTGAAGGGATAACCGGTCGAGTACGGATTGCTGGGCGACGCATTGGAGGGCGCGAACGCCTGCACCGCGGAATTGATGGTGATCTGCTGATCCGTGATCACGCCCGAGACCGGAGCCTCCATGGAGATAATGTCGGTGGGTTTGGTGGGATCGGGCACCCCCAGCACCTGCAGGTGCTTCATGGTGGTGTCCACGTCCACCTGCGCGGTGTCTTCGGCAGTCTGGAAAATCTCCATCTGGCTCACCGGAATGGCGCCGTCGCTGAGCAGGATTTTCTCGCGCTCCAGTTGCTTCTTCGCCAGTTGCTCCGCCGCCACCGCGTGGCGGTAATCCGAGAACGCTCCGTTGATATCGGCGCTGCGCACCGTGAACAGAACCTGCCCCTTGGTGACCTCGTCGCCCACGCGCACCTTGATGTCCACCACTTTGCCGGTCGCGGTCGAGATCACCGCCACGTTCTTGGACACATCCGGGTAGACGTTGGCGGTTACGTTCAACTCCGGGGCGGCCACGTGCGAGCCGGCCTTGGTCACCGGGAACTGGTCGGGATGGTCCACCTTGAGGTTATTGGGATCCATATCCGGCTCGACTTGCACGGTCTCCGGACCGGTCCCGCTCGAGTCGGCCTTGGCCGTTTCGGTCTTGCCGCATCCGGCGAGGCCCAGCACCAGCGCCATACTCAAACCAACTTCTAAAATGAAAAGCTTGCGATTCATGGAAGCACCTCTTTGCCCACGGCCTGATTCATTTGCGCGGCCGCCGTCAAATAAGAACCGATAAAATTGATGTAATTCAAATTGGTGTCGCGGTACGATTTTTCCGCGTCCAGATAATCCAGTAGCGACGCTCCTCCATGCTGGAAGGCGTCGCGTCTCTTGTCGCGCAGGTTCGAGGCCAGCGGCAGATAGTATTCCTTCGACCGCCCCAGCAGGTTCAGAGCCTGCTGCAGCGTCACGTACGCCGTGTCGACGTCGGAGTAGACCTGCGCCTCGGCCGCGTCGCGCTGCCGCTCATGCAGTTGAATGTCGATCTGCGTGCGCACCTTCTCGCCCTGGTTGCGGTCAAAGATGCGCAGCGGAATGTTTACGCTGAATCCGGCGGTGTTGTTGGCGTAAGGATTGGCAAACGATGCGTTGCGCGAATACCACACGCTCCAGGTCGGATCCACTGAGCCGTTGGCGATGGCTAGTTGATGATTGGTCCGCGCCAGTTCCACGTTCTTGACCGCGAGCTGCAAATCCGGCCGGGATTCTAGAGCGGCGGTGCGGAAGGTTTCCAGGGGCATCAGCGTGGAGGAGTACTCATAGGCCCCATTCACGTCAAAACGGTCCCACGGCGTATGATCCAGGATCAGTTGCTCGATGTTGATCTTGCTGGTCCGCAGATTCAGCAGCGCGTTCTGAAAGTCGGACTCGAACTGGTAACGCTGCAACTCCAGCGTGTCCAGGTCGAGCTTGGCCAAGTCGCCGGCGGCGTAGCGGTTGCGATTCACCACCAGTTCCTGGTCCCAATACGTCAGGTTGGCGGTGGCGTTTTGCAACACCGCCTTGGCCTGGAGAACTCCGACGAAGGAGTTACGCAGATTGTAGAGAAGAGTGCGCTCCTGGTCGGCGAGGCTGGACGAGGCAATATCGGTCGTTTTCCTGGCGCTCTCCAAGCGCAGCTCGCGCTTGTGCTGCCGCTCGTGCAGGTAACTGACGCTGGGCGTGATCACCACGCCGCTCAACGGCTGATATATGCCCACGTTCGGCGCCAGCTGGAAGCCGTCGAAGGAGAGCGCGAAATCGGGATTGGGCCGCAGGAACGCCGTGATTTCCTCAGCGCGCGATTCGTCGATGTTGGCCCGCGCCGCAATCAGCGTTGGGTTCACCGCCTCGAAACGCTCCTTGATCTGCTGCCAGGTATAGCCGGCGGGAGGGCTCTGGCCCACAGCAGCCACAGCCAGGCACAACACCAAGCCTGCCCCAAGACGAATCGTTTGATTGCGTGAAAGCCTGATCATTATGAAAGCCTTTACCTGGCGCCTCCAAGCGCCGCACCCTCTTGTTCCAAAAGCTTAGTCGAAAAGATCTAAAAAAAGTCTGGAAATCTAGCGATTGTGCGAGCGCGGCACGGCAGAAAGCCGATCGATTTTTTTAATGGAGCTTGTAAGGAAAACCCTGCCGCGCTACGCCAGCGAGGGCGGAGCTCTTCCTACCGCGCTGATGGAGAACCAGCGCGCCAGCGCGGCAATCTCGGGCCGCGCGATCAGGAACAGGCAGACGATGGCGACGAGGAAAACAGGTTCGGCAGTTTGGCCATGCTCGGGATCTTCAAGCGGAGCGGAGCTGAGCAGGCTGTGCATCTGCCCGCTCTCGACCGTGACGCCCTGCAAAGGAGTCGCGTTCAGATCGGCCAGGCGCACACGATCGTCACTGGCCGAGATCACCGGGAACAATGCCAGCGCCGCGATCAAAACCGAAAGCGACCGGCGCAGGCGGAAGGTACGATTCGGCCGGCCAAAACGCAGACGGTCCACCCACACCTGCGCGCTCAGCGCGCCGATGCACAGTAGCATCCATGCCAAGTTCAGGATGATTTCCGTCTTCGCCACTGTCTCCCCATCATGCTAGCATGACTCCGCCGAATCCGTTTCAATCTTTAGATTTTCTATAGCCCGACCTAGGACTTTCCATAGATCCGCCCATCCGCAGCATCAGAAGCGCACAGGCCGCTGGCCGCGGAACGAAACGAGAGGGGAACTCGGCGGACTTGGCCGCGGCCAGCGCGTCCGTTGTGCGCGGGTTCATTAGAAGAAGAAGATCCCGTCACAAGCGAACATGAACTGGTTCTGCTTTTTCCCGTTGTCGTAGGCGCGCGTATCGTAGGAGCGCTCGAAGCGCACTTCCGGGCGCATTAAGAAGGTGGTGCCGAGCCAATGCCCCCAGCCGACGGTGTGCTCCGTGTACACCGTCTTGAAGCCGGTGCGCTGCCCGACCAGATCGTCAAAGACTTCATTGCGGATGCTCAAATAATCGCGCGGGCCGAGTTTCCGTTCCAGGTAGTTTAGCAGCGCCCACTCCGGCGCGTAACAGGTGAGGTCCGCGGTCTGCGCGCAGACTGCGCCGTTGGCTCCAGTCTCCAGCAGATGCTGCGCCTGCGGATTATTCACATTGGGCGTGTCTTTTTCGTACTGATACCAGGACTCCGTGTCAGTGTGCCAGCGCTCATTGAACTTGTGATACCAGGTGAGGTAGTACGCGGTCAGGTTGTTGTAGGCGTAATGGCCGTTGTTAAACGTGTTGTCGCACGCGTAAATCTCGTCGCCGCCGCCATGGAAGTAGTAACCCAGGCAGCCGTTCAGAGTGGCCTTGGCGTCGGAGGTCCACGGCGCGGCATCGCAGCCGGCCGACAAGCCGACTTGAAGCAGCCAGTGCTTGCTCAACTGGGTGCTGACGTTGATCCCGGTCTGGGTGTAGCAATCGAACGTATACGTGATTGAGTGCGTGTAGGTGTAATTGTTGGGAGCCAAGCTGCGCCTCGATGTCCGGCAGCGAAATGTAGCGCCCGATGCGGATGTTCATGCCCTGCGCCACCCGCGGGACGTACAGATCAAAGTACGCCATGGGAATGTCGAAGCCGTTCTCTTTGTTCTCGCCCAGAAGCTGGTTGCTGAAAATTCCCTTGGATGTGGTGTAGCGGTAATCCAGGCCGTAAATGGGCGCGATGCGGAAGCCCCAGTCGATATGGTCGGTTTGCACCGTGTCCGGCTGCTTGTCGATGTACAGTACTTCCTGGTCGAGCGTGATGGAATTGCCGCGTTCAGCGTAGGCGGCCGGATAGTTGGAATAGCCTCCGCCAGTGGAAGTGCTCAGATTGAATCCGCCGTTGAGCCAGCCGTACATCTGGATGCCGCTCTTCTTCCACCAGTCGCCGTTCGAGCCGCTCCAGATGGCCTGCATCAGCGGCGCGGATTGCTGGAAAGGCTGCCCGATGGTCGGGCTGCCGCCATAAGGCCACATGGTGAACGGATACGGGGGATCAGACTCGGGTGCATCAAAGCCGCGGTGCGCCACCGGTCCGGAATCCGTGGCCGGGCTCTTCCAATCGTTGCGGTAAGCCTGAAACATGCGCGCCAGGAAGGAGCCGGTCAGCGGAGCTTCCGGAGTGGTCACTGGAGCCGCGGGTGCGACCGGAGCAGCTCCTCCGCCTGCGGGATTGTCGGGCGGGGGAGCGGGAGAATTATCGGCGGCTGGAGCTGCGGGCGCATCGTTAGGGGGCGGCGCAGCGGTCGTTTCGGCAACGACGTCGCTACCGCCGTTGGAGCCGGTGGTCGCGGCATCCGCTTCGGAAACAGGTTGCGCGGCGAGGGCTAGACCCAGGCTCATGCACGCTAATGCGATGGGTAGAGTTTTCATTCGGTCAGTTGCCACAGTCTCCAACTCAAAGGACCAGAGCTTCGGCTCCGGGCGGAGGATCGATTAATCTTTTGGGTGGTCTTCCGACTTGGAAGTGAGGTTCCGCGGCCAACAGAGGCGCGGCAAGCGACCGCTCAGTGGTTCAAGTATGCGATTCGGCCGCTGAAAAAGTCATGAAAACCATGAAACTTTAGTAAAAGAAATTTCGATGATCTTCATAGGAAGCAGATATGGAGCGGCTTGGAAAGGATCCGCTCCATAAGTGCTATCTGAAAGAAGAATTATAGGAAACTGAAAGAAGACTCAGGATTTTCTAAAGGCATCCCGGCAGGCCCGCAAAGGGCCGGTCGCGGTCCTCGATGTGCGGAAGCAACAGCAGGTCTGGCCGTCGACCCAGGCTCCGTTTTGCGGGCCGTTCCTGAGAAGCGCTGTCTATAGCTCCAGCTTGCCGCCGATCTGCATGTCGTGCATGTAGAAGTATTGGGCCACGGAGAGATGATCGAATACTGCAGTGAAGGTCACGCGCCGGTCCTCGAGCGTGATCGGATCGGACTGCGGGAACATATACACCACGGTAGTGAGGCCGTTGGCCTGCGGCAGCAGATCCACCTCCAGC
This sequence comes from Bryobacterales bacterium, assembly GCA_963838455.1. GTDB lineage: Bacteria > Acidobacteriota > Terriglobia > Bryobacterales > Bryobacteraceae > Palsa-187. The sequence continues at coordinate 2,039 of CAWISY010000298.1, read as the reverse complement.
GGCTTCAAGTCTTTCTTCCCTTCCCGGCTGAGCGTCGCGACCCTTTGCAGATCGGCCGGCAGAGTCTTCATCGCGATGTCCAGCCCGGGAACGTCGTAAACCGCGATCACATAGGTGTTCGACTGAATCTCCGGACTGTCTTCTTCATGGATTTGGACCTCGGCCGCCCGCACCGGACGGGCGCTCTCCCAGCGGATCTCGAGCGGCTTGAGCAGGCTCGGCCGGGCCGCGTGCGCCTTGGCGCCGGGTCCTCCGAATAGCGCCGCTGGCGAAATGGCGCGGACGCCCTGGCTGCCGCCCATCTGCCCGCCAGTCCTGCGCGAAGCTTCCGATTGTTTCGGAAGCAGCCCGGGGGTGGCGTGCTGCACCCACGGCGACTTGGTCAGCACCTGCTGGGCGTCATTCTCACTCCATTGGTCGATTTGTTTGCTCCTCCACGAATCCGCCGCCAGCAGCAGCACAGCCGAGCAGGGGAGCACGAAAAATTTCAGGCTTCGGAGCATACTCTATTAATCCTTTCCTGCACAAATGTGACGAGGCGCCGCAAAGCGCCCCGTCACGGATTTACAGCCCGGTTGTTACAACTTCACCATCAGGGCGAAGATCCAACGGCGTTCCTGCTTGACCAGATCCGGCGACCACAGACCGCCATCGGACCCGCACATGCCTTTGGTAACGACGGTGGAATAGGTGGATGTCCCGTCGTTGCAGGTGTAGAATTGCGGGAGCCCGTTATTGCCGCCGGGAGGCGTCATGCCGCCGGGGCCGGCAAACACCGGGACGTCGGCGCCGCGCTGGGTCCACTCCACATGCCAGGTCACCCACTGGCTGGGCATGTAATCGAAGCCGAGCTGGAAATCGTAGCCCTTGAACGGCAGGCCGGGAGCCTCGGGGAAGTACGGCGTGCCGGTGGTGGCGTTGGCGCCGTCGATCGGCGGCAGCAGAGCCAGGTAGCGGCCCGGGTTGTTGACCACGCCGCCGCCATAGCTGAACGCGAACTTTTCGCCGAACCACAGGCGCTGATACGCCATGATGCCCTCAAAGTTTTGCGCGGGCGGACGGCCGTTGCGGTTCCCGTGGGTGCAGACCACTCCACCGCCGCTTTCGCAACCGATGTCCTCAGTGGCGGTCATCGCCATCCGGGTGACGAACTTATCCGGGTGTTCGAAGAACTTGTATTCCTGGCTGTCGTCTTCGTGGTAGCGGGAGCGGTACGGATTGTACAGGGTGTCGCGGCCCAGAGTATAGGTATTGAACACGAAGTCCCAGTTCTGGGAGGGACGATATAGGATCTGGCCGCCGAAGCCTTCGCGGCCGTTGTACTTGGCATAAGTCTGCCAGCCGTTGATCAGCCACGGCTCGATCTTCAACTTGTTGGTGGGGAAGAACTGCGCGCGCATGCCGGTGAAGAACCACGGCGTATTCGACGACACATACGAAGGCTGGTAGATCCAGTTGTCGAAGCTGTAGTAGCTGAACAGACCGATGAACGAAAGGAAGTCGCCTACCTGGATGTTCAGGCCGTGCTTGTAATTGATGTGGTAGCCGGCGTACATCTCGGTTAGGTACCGGTAGGCGTCGGCCAGATCCCACTGGCCTTGGCTATAGCTGGCGTCATTGCGCGGCACCGCCGTGGCAACCGCGCCGAACTGGGTCAGGATGCGGCCCTGCATGTTGCCGGCGTGAAAATCGCCGCCGACGCCCAGCGCCTGGATCACAAATTCTCCGGTCCGCTCGCCCTCGGTGGTTTCATCCAGAGTGTGATCGATGGGATGCTCGTAGTCGTACATGTAATTGGTGTCGACTCGGAACTCGCCCGAGAAATACTTTCCGTCGAGAACTTCGTCGTGGTTGCGCGGATTGGATAGCATCCAGGTGAAGTCGGCGAACGCGAACGGCGTGTCCAGATCGACTGGCGGTGGGGCCGCCGGTGGCGCAGCGGGGGCTTGCGCCGCGGCTTGAGGATCTCCTGCGTCGGGCGCGGGAGCCGGAGCTGCAGCCGCAGCCGGAGGCGTCGCGGTCGCGCCCGACGAATCCAC
>CAWISY010000297.1:0-5878 GCA_963838455.1 Bryobacterales bacterium | reverse complement strand
GGATGAACACGGATAAAACAAAGTCTTTTCTTATGGACTGAACCCCTAATTTGAGACACGGGGAATAGACGCACTTTGCATCGAATGGAGAGCAAAAATGGCGAAGATGGCAAAGTGGCGTCGTCACACCGTGGAGTTCAAGCGTCAGGTCGTCGAACGGATGAAGACCTGCGAAAACATTGAGGCTCTGGCTCGCGAGCTGAAGCTGCAGCGGAAGCTCCTCTACACCTGGAAGTACCAGTTCGAGGGCCGTCCCGAGCCGCGGCACGCGAATTTGGGAATTACCGCAGAAGACCGCAAAGAGAAACAGCTTACGGGATGAAATCACGAAGCTGAAGGTGGCGCTGGCGGATAAAGCCCTGGAAAACGGATTTTTTCAAAAGTGCCTTGCTCAAAATCAAGGAGGGTCGCCAGCAGAGCACTCGCGTCTGGCGCCTCGGCATCTACGACACCATCCAGTCGTGGGCGCAAGAGCAAGGCCCGCTAGGCGTGGAACGGATGTGCTCTCTGGCCGGAGTCAGCCGGGCCAGCTACTACCGGCATCTGGTGGTGGTGGCGCCGGACGAAGCGGAAATGGCCATTCGGGCGGCCATCCAGGAAGTGGTCCTGGCGCACCGTCGCCGCTACGGCTATCGGCGGGTAACGCAGGATCTTACATCACCGGGGGATGATCCTCAACCACAAGCGAGTATTGCGGATCATGCGGGAAGACAACCTGCTGGCGATTCGCTACCGCAAATTCATTCTGACGACGGATTCCCAACATGACTGCCGGTGTATCTGAACCTGGCGGCGCGGATGACGGTGACCGGCGTCAACCAACTCTGGGTGGCGGATATCACCTACATCCGGCTGCGGGCGGAGTTTGTCTTCCTGGCGGTAGTCATGGACCGGTATCTCTCGCAAGGCGATCGGCTGGGCGCTGGATCGGAGCTTGAGCGGCCAAGGTGGCGGTGAGCGCGCTCCAACAGGCCATCGGCCGACGTCAACCGCCGCCGGGAGTGGTGCATCACTCCGATCGGGGCATGCAGTATCGCGTGCGCCGACTATATTGCGGTGCTGCAAGCCAGCCACATGATCCCGAGCATGAGCCGCCCGGCCAACCCCTATGACAATGCGGCCTGTGAGAGCTTTATGAAGACCTTGAAGCAGGAGGAAATCTATTGCAACCAGTATGCCGATTACAACGAGCTTTCGGCCCATCTGGAAGAGTTCCTCGACACCTACTACAACCGGCAGCGGCTGCACTCGGCCTTGGGATACCAGACGCCGGAAGAGTTTGAGCGGACGCCGCGACGGCGCCGGCATCCGGCGCAGCCCCGCAGGCAGCGGCCATGAAATACTTCGCTCCCAAAGACCAGAAGCAATCGAGCCAGGAGCCGCCGGGTCCGATTCCCACCGCTGCGGGGACAGGACCGCCGCCATGAATCCAAAAAGGCGGTGGCGCGAAGGCAAAGTTCGCCCTATACCGGGAAACTCTCCGCACGACCGGACCGGTAAGCCCGGGGGATTTTCCATCGTCAGGAGAATTTGCGACGATCCCTTCCTCGCCACTCCCTTCGTCTCAGCTTCAGACTAATACTGAGGCGCCCCAGTATGCGTTTTTCAAGGCAGGGCGGAATCTATCGGTCCGATGTGGTCCCAACCAAAACCAAAGTCAAAACCAAATCCCGGGGCGGGACCGACCGCCTCCCGCTGGTCGGCCCCGGACCCGGGCAAAAGAACGCGTCGGGAGGACCACGCTCTTCTCATCGTCCGCGATGAGTTCCGCACCGGCTATTCCTTGATCGGGTTGCTCGCCAGCAGAGCCCGTCTCCGCTTCACCGGTACCGCCATCATAAAGTGCTGGACGGCGCGGGCCAAACGGATTATCATCGAACGGTAACTGCGTCTTTTCCCTCGTGTCTCACCGAAGGCTTCGGCGCTCGCGAGAAGTAGCCCAGTAGTGCTCGGTGGAAGTGATCCAGGCTGGGAACACGACTGGAGCCCCGGGGGGTACCACGTCATCCACGCCGAAGGCGTGCAGGTGAGGAGATAGGCTCAATAGCGATATCATCCACGCCGAAGGCGTGCGGGGTGCTTTCTGTTCATCCGCGCCGAAGGCGCGTGGGACGCGCGGAACGGGGGTGTTACGGGCCGGCTACCGCGTTTCGGGGAGGCGTTCGAGTTTCTGGCGGAGATAGCGGAAGTAGTCCGGGCGGATGGACGAAGTGAGCACTTCCTCGATCACCGGCAGGAAGTACGCCAGCGAGCGGATCGTACCCAGGGGTGGTGCGCCGTTGGGCCGGATCGTCCGGCGTACCGCCGCCAGCACGAAAGCGTTCTCGACCGCTTCCAGCGCCACACCGCGCTGGTGCAGTTGGGCCGCTAGGATTCGGTCCGGACGACGCACCACCCCCGCCGTACCCGGAGTCGTACGATACGCTTCCAGCAGCCGGCAAACATACGCGCGCGCATCGGCCGGGAGATCTTCCATCCGTTCAGCCCTGCAGTTCGCGCAGCGAGGGACCGTCGATCGTCACCGTGTGGCAGTAATGGCGCACCCGGCTGAGCAGCGCGTCCACCATCGACTTATTGCCCAGAAAACTATGCCACTCGTCATAGATCAAGTTAGTCGTGATAATCGTCGAGTGACGGCTATACCGTTCCTCCATCAGCTTGAAGAAGATGTTCGACTGTTCTGGCTGTAAGTTGAGATACCCGAGCTCATCGATCAATAAGACATCCAATCGCGCCAAGCGATTCAGTAACTGGCGCGACGACCGGTCGGCCAACGAGGCGTACATCTCGTCGAACAGATCCTGCGCGCGAATGAACTGGCAGCGGTAGCCGTTCTGCAAGGCCTTCAACAGGAGTCCGCAGGCCAGTCCCGTCTTGCCTCTGCCGGTCTGCCCCACGAACACCAGATTCTCGTGTTTGGCGACGAAGTCGAGTTCGGCGAAAGCGCGGATCTGCTTGCGATTCACGCCCGGCTGGCGCGGCCACGGAAACGTATCCAGCGACCAGCGTTCCGGCATTTTCGCCCGCCGAATCCGCCACTCCAGCGCGCCGTCTTGCCTATCATGCCACTGTGCGCGCAACAGTCCGGCGACGAACTCCGAATAAGAAACGTCTTCCTTCTCGGCCGCACGCAACTGCTCGTCGTACACGCTCAGCATGCGCTTCAGTTTGAGATTCTTCAGCAGTTGTTCCAGTTCTTCAGTCATTCCCATCCGGCTCCGTTTCTCCCAGCAGAAAGTAGTCGCGCGCCACGCGACGCAAAATCATCCGTTCCAGCCGATCCAGATCGTAGAGCCCATACCGGGCCGCCTCTCGCACCGCGGCCAGGAACGGCTCCCGCGGATATTCCCGCAACAACCGCAACAGTTGCCGCAGGGCAAGAGCCACTACCTTCGGGCCCTTTTGCTTCAGTGCCGCCACATAGGGCGCGATTTCCGGTGCGGCTTCGACGAGCGCCTGCTCCTCCGGATGCGGATCGCTGCGCTTGACGCCTTCCCCCCGCGGCGGCCGATGGGCGGCCAGCGTGATCCGTTGATTTTGCGGCGTCACCGCGCGGACGTGCGTGACCAGGTGGCGCGCGTCCAGTTCCATCTCGATCTTGTCCCGCGTCTCGCGCACTTCCACCCGCCGCCCGATCCAGGCCACCGGCGCCGAGTAGCGAATGGAGTTCACCGAGACGTAGCCTTCCACATCCACCGTGCGCGCATGCAGACGGTACACTTCCGGAATCCACGCCGGCAGCGGTTTCAGATGCGTGCGCTCCACCGCGAACAGTTCCCGCGGCACGGCGCGGATATGTTTCTTGTAAGTCGAGTTGACCTTGTCGCACCACTGGCGCGCCTGTTGGTTCAGATCCTCCCAACTGGCGAATGTGCGGCCCGCCAGAAAGTTGTTTTCGATAAAGGAGAACGGCCGTTCCACGCGCCCCGAGCGGTTGGCGTCGCCTCGTTCATGCGCTACGAAGCGGAACCCCAAGCGCTCGGCGAATGCCTCCATCTCCGGTACCGGAACCATCTCCCGGCCCGTGCCCCGCAACACCACCACGTGCGTGTTGTCGATCATCACCCGTTCCGTCGCACCGCCCACGTAGCGCAGCGCGTCGGTGAGAAACACCTTGCAGTCGAAACGCTGAAACGTGGGATTGATTTGAAAAAACAGCAGGTGCGAGTAACACAACACCGCCGATGCGGTCTGCGCCTTGTACTTTTTGCCGTTTACTTCGACTTCGTGCGGAGAGGTATCGTGCTGCATCTCTACGCCCGGCTCGAAGTGATACTGGCCCGCCGCCACGATCGGCGTTTGCCCGATCCCCTGCCGCCGGCAGAATCCCGTCAGCGCCGGATACGACAACACCGCGCCGCCCGCCGTCAGTTCCTCATGGACTCGCACCAGATTCCCCTTGCAGGAAGCCAACAGATCCAGGATCTGCTGGCGGTACGGTTCGGCTTTCTCCGCCCGCTGGATTGCCGGCACGCTGGGGGAGTTCTCGCGCACCACTTTGCGCACCGTCAGCCGCGATACCTGCAGCACCCGCGCAATCTCGCGCCGGCTCACTGCCTGCGCGTTCAGTTCCAGAATCGCGGTCCGCTGCGCCTGGCTCAGCATGTTTCTCCTCTCGCTCCTTGCCGATTCGTTCCGCCATCCGCGCCAGTTCCCGCCGCGCGCTTTCGATCTGCCGCTCGGTCTGCTCCCGTTGCGGGCCGGTCATCTCCGCCATCGCCTCAGTAAGTCGCCGGTTGGCGCGATGCAGGATGGCCACCGCCATGTCCAGATCGCGCGTCACTTGTTCCACCACCGCCGGCTTGGCTGGCGGCGCCTGCCGCTGCGTTTTCAAAAACAATTCCGGCTCGGCCAGAATGCGCTCGCGGGCCACGCGCGTGCCCTTGCGCCAGGCCGTGTAGAGTTGCCCGGCTTGCCGCGTATCGCAACGGTGCTCGACGAACACCGCCGCCATCCGCTGGCATTGCTCCCCATCCACGCGGGCTACCGGCGCCAGGTACTTCAGCGCCACTGGCGCCGCGATCTGGCCTGCGCGCACTTGCTGCTGGACCGCTTCCGGCAGCCACTCCACTAGCGCCAGACGTCGCGACACCCAACTCGCACTGCGGTCGAAGCGCCGCGCCAACTCGTCCACCGAGTAACCGAACCGCTGCTCCATCTCCGCCAGCAGCCAGCCTTGCTCCAGCGCGCTTTCCTGCGGACTGAATCGCAGCGATCGCGACAGCAGCAGAGCTTCCGCTTCGCTCATCGCCCAGACCGTCGCTTCCACCGTGTCCCGGCCAAGTTGTTGCAGCGCGGCCATGCGCTTGTAGCCGTCAATCACCAGATATCGTTCGCGGTTGTCCGGACAGAGCACCACGACGATGGGCGTCTGCTGGCCGCTCGCCGCCAGCGACGCCAGCAGGCGGTGCTGGCGGTGCGGCTCACGGACTCGCAGGTGTTCCCAGCGCCGGTCCAGTTGGTGAAACTCCAGTTGCATCGTTGGCCTGACGGGTTTCAGTATGCGGGAAGCCGGAACTGGTCTTTTGCGGCGAAGGGGGAAGTCCGCTGGGAAGTCCCGTTGGATCAATGAGATACGGGCGGATCTGGTCTTTCGCGGTGCGGAGGATTAGTGCACTCAGAACCCCAATGAAATCAGTGCCTTGCAAGCCGAACTGGTCTTTCGCGACACTCCAGGGAAGTTGGTTCAATGGCGCCGGCAAGCGGAGCGGTTCCGGCGGTTCTGCCCGCGCCGCCCGCTGGTCTATCCTCCAGGCGATGGCGTAGCCCGGATTACGGTTGCGCCAACTCGCTTGCGTCTTCTGTCGGCGGGCCGTCTGACAGTCCGGCTGGCTGCACGCGCGTTGCCGACCTCCCACTCGCGGATCCGGTTGGAACA
>CAWISY010000296.1:0-11730 GCA_963838455.1 Bryobacterales bacterium | reverse complement strand
ATTGTCCTCTACGCCTGGCTCGTTACGTATTGCTCGCCAGGCACTTCTGCCGGCTCAAGATGATTCCCGCCGGCTCGAACGGGCGATAGTCATTGGCGGCAAGGTCAAAGTACAACGCACCGCCATTTTCGTACCAGGAAGTCCGCCCCTCAGCGCGCATCTTCTCGACGTGCGGCGGAAGCGCTCGCCCCTCCGCGCTGAGGCGCGAGCACACGGCCTCAAACCCCAACGCGTCCCACAACTCGAAGGGACCAAACGTATGCGCGTAACCCCAGCGCATGGCTCGGTCGATTTCTACGATCCGGTCCGCGATCTCCGGAACCCGTTCGGCGGAGTAGATCATGTAGTCGCTGAAGGTTTTCCAGAGGAAGGTTCCGGCTCGATCCGTGCCCGCGACCAGTGCCCGCAAGCGCTCGCCCAAATCGCGAATGCTGCGGGCCGATTCCACCGCGGGGAACTGCGGGGCAGCTTCTGGATGAACGGCGGGATGATATTCGAGCGTCTTCCAATCGATCGCGTGAATCTCTTTCTTCGGCCCCACGCGCTTGTAATAGCCCTGCCCGGCCTTCTCACCGAGCCAGCCCTGTTCCAGCATCTTCTTGTGAAACTCGGGGAGCAAATAGCGCTCGCGCCAAGGGTCGCCGGGAACGCCGTGGTACAGGTTCTCGCCCACGTGCCAGGCGACATCCAATCCGACGATATCCAGCAAGCGGAACGTCGCGCTCTTGGGCAGCCCGATCAGCGGCCCGGTCAGCGCATCCACTTCCTCGACCGTGTAGCCATCCTCGACGGCGATTTTAGCGATGGTCCCCAGCAGAAAGAATCCGATGCGGTTGCCGATAAAGTTCGGCGTGTCTTTGCACGGCACCACGCCTTTGCCGAGGCGGCGGTCGCCGAAGGCGGAGACAAAATGGACAATTTCAGGGTCCGTCTCCGGCCCCGGGATCACTTCCAGCAAGTGCAGGTAGCGCGGCGGATTGAAAAAGTGCGTCCCCAGGAAACGGTGGCGGAAGCTGGGCGCGAAACCCTCCGCGATGCGATGCAGCGGGATGCCGCTGGTGTTGGTGGAAAGAATCGCATCTGGGCTCGCCTGCGCTTCCACTCTACGCCACAGCTCGCGCTTGATCTCCAGGTTTTCGGTGACGGCTTCAATCACCCAGTCGCAATCGGCGATGCGAGCAAGGTGCGTGTCGAAACTTCCGGGCGTGACGCGCGCAGCTTCGGAATCGAGAAAGAACCCTCCGGGTTTTTGCTTGACCGCGGCCTCGATGCCCTTGCGGGCGGCGTCCACAGTCAAATCCAGAAGCAGCGACGGAATACCGGCGTTGGCGAAATGGGCCGCGATGCGGGAGCCCATGGTGCCTGCCCCGAGCACGGCGACGCGAGAAATGGTGCGCATCGACGTTCTTATTCTTACTCTTTTCCAGCTAGCGGCGCTTGCGGCGGGAACCGGAGGGACCAGTGGCCACCGCCCTATCAGCAAGTGGCGCGTAAGCGCCCTCGGGAGTCCGCAGCGTCAAGAAGAACAGCCACAGCAGCGAGGGCCACAGTTGCGCCAGCAGACGGCTGACCGAGGTGGAAATGTGCCAGTCGAGGTCCGCCGTGGTGATCAGATACAAGCCATACTCGGCGGCCGCGGTCACGCCCACCGGAATCAGCAGCCACAATCGCTCGCGCAGCTCGCTCATCGGGACGAAGCGCAGCGCCAGAGCCAGCACCGCGGCCAACAGCACCGGATGGGTCCACCAGTTACCCGCATCGTAGACCCCCTTGGCGAAGCCCAGCGCAGCCTGCCACCATCGGCCCGCGCCCGCCAGCTTGTCCGTCGCCTCGGCCATGGTCCGCGGGAACATGTCTTCGCGGCCCTGGACGTAGACCAGCTTCAGCACCGCCAGCGCGGCGAACCCGGGCAGCGAACCGATCACCAACCATAGGCGCTTCTGCGAGCGGAAGCGCCACAAGCCCACCGCCAGCGTTGCGATCGCGAACGGCAATCCCTCATTCTTGATCCAGCAGGAGAGGCCGATGGCTAGCCCGGCCGCGGCCAGTAATCGGGGCTCATCCCGTTCCTGGGCGGCATCAAGAAGAACCAGCGCGCTCAGAAACGCGAGGCCCTGCAGCAAATCCGAATACTGCGCCGCTGTTTGCGAGGCGAATACTTCGGACGCCAGCAGAATCAGCCATGCCAGCAGGCCCATTGCAACTGATCTTCGGCTGGCGAGGCTCGCGCCCAACAACGCCCACGCGGCTATGGCGAACAACAGCGACGCGGCGATCGGGACGGTCTCGCTGAAGTCTCCGGCGGCCGACCATTGCATGGCGAGGAATGCGGAAAGAAACAAGGGATAGCCGGGATGGGCTGCTCCGGTCATGTGCCCACCCAGCTCGGAAGAGACAGCGCGCCGCCACAGATCTCCCGATGCCAGATCATGCGCCCGCAGGTTCCAGATCGCGATGGCATCCCATTCGCCGGCCGGATTGGCGCTTGAAGCCGCTTGAAAATCCAGAAGGAAGAAGACCAGCCCCGCAGCGACTGCAATCCAGAGCACCCAGACCCAGGGAAACCTCCCTCGATTGGCAGTGGGCGCGGCAATCGAGAGTGGCGGAAGCCACCACCACAGGGCGGCTGACGCCGCCAGCAGCACTGCCGTGGCGCCGATCGCGACGGCACGATTCGCCGATCCCATTGCCACGAGTGCGAAATAAAGAACCGACGCGAGCCCGGGTCCGAACAGCGCGCCCAATGCCAGCTCCGTCGCGAGCGTTGCCCAGCGAGGTCCGCTCCACGCGCCCGGAGTCAACGCACGAGCCAGGAACCACCCCGACGCCAGCATGGCGGCCATGATCAAGACCCACATCATTTGACCCACATCATTTCCGCCTGAACAGCACCACGCCGTTGCCGAGATCCTCAACCAACGCGTAGCCGCGTGCTTCCCCCGCAGCCGCGAAATCCAGAGGCTTGGAGAAATTTCCCACGGCCAGCTCCGGCTCCTCTTTGCCGCCCAAAAGAATTAGCGCGCGCGGCGCGAGCGCGTACTGCGCCGCTAAGAATGCCGGAGCGTAGGCCGGCTGCGAGGCGTCCAGGTCAGTGAGATAGCCCAGCATAGCGGAAGCCGGAACCCGCTCAAGCAGCGGAGCGAACCGAGCCTGCGCCCGCTCGGCACCGTAGGCGTCCGGGTATTGTTGCGCATATTGCGCCGAAACCTGATAGGAGGTCAAAGCGCCAGCCGCGCCAAGGACTGCAACCGCCAGCGCGGCGGCCGTGACAAACGTCCGATTACTCGCCATCAGAAATATAGCTTAGCTCGCGCGCGCGTTCGAAAACTTGCCTCAGCATCTCCGCGGTGAGCTTGCCGGTCGAGGTGTTCTGCTGGCTGGGATGGTAGGACGCCAGCAGCACCGGCGCATCTGGACCGGTGCGATGCTCCACCCCATGCGCGAACCTAAATGGCGCCAGGCTCGAGATTTTTCCATGGTCGCGCAGGATTCTCAGATACGTATCGAAGGCCACGCGGCCCAGCGCCACCACCACTCGAACGTCTTTCAGCAGGTCGATCTCGCGCTCCAGATACGGGCGGCAGTTGGCGAGCTCCTGGGTCGAAGGCTTATTGTCCGGCGGTGCGCAGTGGGCCGACGCGGCAATGTATGCCCCATGGAGCTTCAATCCATCCTCGCGCGAGCGGCTTTCCGGCTGGGAGGCAAAGCCGGTTTCGTAGAGAGCGCGGTACAGAAAATCGCCGGAGCGGTCGCCGGTGAACATTCGCCCGGTGCGATTGGCTCCGTGCGCTCCGGGAGCAAGTCCGACGATCAGCAGCCGGGCTTTGGGATCGCCGAAGGAGGGCACCGGCTTGCCCCAATACTCCCATTCGAGGTAGGCGCGGCGCTTGACTCGCGCGATTTCGCGGGAATACTGGCGGAGACGAGGACACAGCTCGCACGCGGTAACCTCCTGCGTCAGGATTCGCAGTGCGGAGGTGCTCATGCGGCGCCTGGATTTAACTCGCGGTGGAGTTTCGCAAGCGCCGCGACGCTCAATTGCTCCGCGCGCAGGGAGCTTTCGGTAAGAGCGTCCACCCGCTCCCGCCCATAGCGAGGCGCCAGGTTGTTGCGCAGGGTCTTGCGTTTGTGGCGGAAACAATCGGAGGCGAAGCGCAGGAACGCGTCGCGGTCGGCCACGCCCCAATCGGTTTGCGCGTCGCGAGGCTCCAGCACGACCACGGCGCTATCCACCTTGGGCGGAGGCCGAAACGCGGCGCGGGGCACCTCGAACAGGATCCGCGGCTTCGCGTAGACCTGCGTCAGCACGCTCAAGTATCCGTAGTCGCGGCTTCCCGGCTCCGCGGCCAGGCGCGTGGCGACTTCGGCCTGCACCAGGAACACCGCTCGCTCCCATCGATCGGCGAGCGCGAACACGCGGTCCAGAATCGGCGAGGTGATGTAGTAGGGAAGGTTTCCGGCGATCACGGCGCGTCCCGGAGACGCCAGAGACGCCAAGTCGGTCTTGAGCACGTCGCCCTGGATCAGTTGCAGGCGGCCGGACTCGATCTGGTCGCGAAATTTCTGCTGGAGATAGTGCACCAGAACCGGATCGACCTCTATGGCGATTACGGTAGCCGTGCCTTCCAGAAGCCCTTCGGTCAGCGCGCCGCGGCCAGGACCGATTTCGATAATTTTCGCAGGCGCGTGCTCACCGCGGGCCGCGGCTGAAATCCGGTCTAAGATGGATTTCCGAGCGAGGAAATGCTGCCCGAAGCGTCTGCCCAATTAATCTTCGACGAACACGGCCGACGAATCGATTTGGCTGAGGCGGAGACGAACTTTACTTGCGGTCGGCCGGCCGAATTCGGTGGCTGGCGTAAAGCGCAGCATTAGAATCTGGCTCTTGATCCGGCGCAGGCGTTCGGGGTCCTGCAAGGCGTCGCCTCCCGTGACCAGATCATATTCCACCACGCTGCCTTCCTCGTCGACGGTGAGATCCACTTCCGCGTCGCCTCCAGACAGGCCGAGTTCGGCCTCATGCACGCTGGCGGTGGTAGTCAGCATGGTCGGCACGTCCACATCATTTTTGGCCTGTAGAGGATACGTGGGCACCAGCCAGGTGCTGAACAGAATCACGGCGCTGAACACACCGCCGGTCACCGGCAAAGCGGCGTTGCGGATCATCTGGCCGAACGTAACGGTCGAGTTCTGATACCAGGTGGCGAAGGCCTGTGGAAGGGTGCGGTGCTCCAGGAACCGCTTGCGCTCCCGCGAGGCGATGACGCGCAGGTTGGTGGTCAAACCGGCCGGCGGAATCCGCGCGGGAAGGCTCCTCAAGGCCTGGTACAACTTCACCTCGGCCGGATCTTCAGCTACAGGGTGCGATCGCAGAGTGTCGTGACTCATACAACTTTTCCTTCAATCCGCCGGCTGAAGCGACAACCGCAATGCGGGCGACGCCTCTAACCGGGCCCCCAAATTTTTACGCAGCGCTTCGCGGCCGCGCATAATCCGGGACTTCACGGTTCCAAGAGAAACCTCCAGAATTTCGGAGATCTCCTCGTAACTTAAGCCTTCGATTTCACGCAGCACCAGAGCCGCGCGGAAAGCTGGACTCACCTGATTCAGTGCGTCCTCAATTAAAGCTCGAGTCTCGTGATCGAGCGCAATGTCAAACGGAGACGGTTGCTGGTCTTCCAGCCAGGTCGAGTACCCGCCCGTGGTCTCGCCGGCGGCCGGCTCCAGGCCGACCTCGCGCTGGCGATGGCGGCCGAACCAGCGGCGCTGATTGCGGGCTTCATTGATCGCGATGCGGTAGATCCAGGTCTTGAGCGAACTGTCGCCGCGGAACCAGCCCACCTTGCGGAAGATTTTGAGGAACACTTCCTGGACTGCGTCGGCTGCATCCGCCGGATCGTCCACCAGGCGGCTGACCAGATTGTAGACCGGTCGCTCGTAGCGCTGGATCAGCAACTCGTAGGCGGCTTCGTCACCCTGGCGCAAGCCTTCGAGCAGAGTCGCGTCCTCGGGTGCGATGTTACCGGCTACCCGAAGGGCTGCCTCGAATTGAAAACCTACTGTTGAATCCGCCACGGTACCTGCTTTGCACTTTATTCTACCGCGACCCGCTGAAGAAGTTTGACACCTCCGGCGGGCAAGAGGTTCCCGCTTGCCCGCACTGCGGCGGAACTCCCGGGAAATCTTCCGTGCGCTGGCCTGGATTCCAACCCCCGTGCCGTTCGCCTTCTTCTTTTGTTACAATAGAGTACGGAATCTCCCATTTAAGGGAACCAGAAACACCCCATGGCCAACAAACCCCCCTTTGCGCAAAGTGCGCAGGTTGAGCACCCCAAGTTCGGGCTCGGAAGCGTCTTATCCTGCACCGAAGAATACATCGTCATCAAGTTTGACGACCACGGGGAGAAGAAATTCATCCTTTCCATCGTGCTGCCGAACCTGAAGAAGAGCGACCGCCAGCCTCCGGCCGAAAAACGCCGCGCGGCGCGCAAGAAAGCCGTCGCCGCTCCGACCCCTACGGCCTAGCCGGTGCGTAGAACCCCTTAGGGGCTCGATTGACTCAACAGCCCCATCCGCACTATATTGTCTTTGGGTTGCCCGGCTTTGGGTTGGCTGGTTTGTTGCTCACCGGTCTGAACTGGTTTTGCGGCTAACCAGAGTTTCGAATAACAAAAACCGGCCAGGTTCGTCCTGAAGACTAAACTTTTATGATCAAAGTTGAAGGCCTTACGAAGCGATACGCACGCAACGTCGCCGTCGATCACATCTCCTTCCAGGTGGAAAAAGGGCAGATCGTCGGATTCCTCGGTCCTAACGGCGCTGGTAAAACCACCACCATGCGTATGCTGACCTGCTTCATGCCGCCCACCGACGGCAGCGCGGAAGTAGCCGGGTTCGATGTGATGGAAAACCCTATGGAGGTTAAGAAGCGCATCGGTTACCTGCCGGAAAGCCCGCCCGTGTACCCGGACATGGAGGTGATCGAATACCTCCAGTTCGTAGGCCGCATCAAGGGTTTGCCCAAGGCCAGCTTGGCCCGGCGCATTGATGAAGTGATGGAAAAGTGCGCCGTCACCGACGTTCGCACGAAAGAAATCGGCAAGCTTTCCAAAGGCTACCGGCAGCGCGTCGGCCTGGCCCAAGCCATCATCCACAATCCTGACGTGCTGATTCTGGATGAGCCCACCTCCGGCCTCGATCCGCACCAGATCCTGGAAACCCGCGAGTTGATCAAGGGCCTCTCCGGCGATCACACCATCATTCTTTCCACCCACATCCTTTCGGAAGTGGAAGCGATGTGTGAGCGCGTCATCATCATCGCCAAGGGCAAACTGGTGGCCACCGACACCGTGGAAAACCTGACCAGCCGCCTGCACGGCGCGCAAATGGTGGCGCTCGAAGTCGGCCTGCGCGAGGGCTCGACCTCCACGCCCGACGTGTTCCTGGCTAATGTCCAAGCCAAGCTGGAGCGAGTGGACGGGGTGAGCCGCGTGCTGCACCAGGAAACCAAGGACCATCGCACCCGCTTCACGGTGGAAAGCCTGCAAGGCCGCGAGATCCGTCCAGAGCTGGCCCGCGCGGTCATCGAATCCGGCTGGAACCTGAATGAACTGCGCTCGGTCGGCATGAGCCTGGAAGAGATCTTCCTGCAGTTGACCGCCGAGCATAAACCAGTCGAATCCGACCCTGCCGAGCCGGCAGCCGAACCTGTGCACGCCGGCGAAGCCTCCAAATCGGGAGATGCCCAATGAACGTACTCACGATCTGCCGCAAGGAGCTGAGCTCCTACTTCCGCTCTCCCATCGCCTACGGCGTGATGTTCTTCTTCGCGCTGATCGCCGGCTACTTTTTCTCCCTGGCCACGGCGAGTTTCGTCCAACAGGGCCTGCAATCGGCGATGATGGGACGCTCCCAGCCCATGGACGTGAATGACTGGGTGATCCGCAACCTGCTCTCCAACATCAGCGTCATCGGGCTGTTCATGTGCCCCATGATCACCATGCGGCTCTTTGCAGAGGAGAAACGGACGGGCACGCTGGAGCTGCTGGTCACCTCGCCTTTGAACGACTACGAGATCATTCTGGGCAAGTGGCTGGCGGCGGTGATCCTGTATGCCTGCATGCTGGGCATCTCCCTGCTCAACGTCCTGACTCTTTACATGTACGGCAAGCCGGCCTGGAAGCCGATGCTGATCGGCTACCTGGGCTTGTTGCTGCAAGGCGGATGCATGCTGGCGCTGGGCGAGTTCATCTCCTCCTGCACGCGCAACCAGATTGTCGCCGTGGTCGCCACTTTCGCCATACTGTTGCTGCTGTGGGTGATCAGTTGGGCGTCGCAGCTTGACGCTTCGCCCACCATGCGCGCCGTCGGTTACTTATCGATCCTGGATCATCTCGACTCCTTCTCCAAGGGGGTCCTCGATTCCAAAGACGCGTTTTACTTCATTAGTATGATCTTCCTGGGCCTGTTCCTTACAGGGCGGTCCATGGAATCGATCCGGTGGAGGGCATAATGGCGCAGCAGACCAGTCAACGCCGCGCCGCCACGCTAGCCACCGCCATCGGCTATGCCGTGGTTGTGATCGCGATCCTGGGAGTCTTGAACTTCCTGGCCAACCGCTATAACAAGAGTTACGACTCGACCACCAACAAGCAGTTCACGCTTTCCGAGCAGACCGAGAAGATCGTCAAGAACCTGACCCAGGACGTCAAGATCACCTACTGGGGCCAGAGCAGCGCCTTCAGCGGAGCTCGCGATACTCTGGACCGGTACCAGAATCTCTCCCGCAAAATCGACGTCGAGTATCAGGACGTCGACAAGAAGCGCACCCAGGCTCTCGCCGCGGGCGTGAAGAATCCGATCCCCAACATCTTTGTCCAGGTCGGCAATAAGAGCGAATTGGCCAAGGGCTTGACCGAAGAGGACATCACCGGCGCCATCGTGCGCGCGCTCAAGGGCGGCGACCGCACCGTCTGCTTCACCGTCGGCTCCGGAGAACATGACACCGAGGACATGGAGCGCGACGGTTTCTCGGCCGCCAAGGACGCCACGGAAAAGAGCAACTATAAGACCGAGGTCATCCGCCTGCTGACCAAGCCGGAAGTTCCGGCGGATTGCACCATCGTCGTGGTCCCCGGTCCCAAGCACGATTTCCTGGCGCCGGAGGTTAAGGCCATCCAGGATTACGTCGAAAACGGCGGACGAGCGCTGATCTTGATGGACGCGCCGCTCAAGGTCGGGGCGCTGAATGTCGACGATAACGCCATGCTGGTGGACGTGCTCACCAAGTGGGGCGTCACCCCTGAAAAAGATCTTGTGCTCGATTTAAGCGGAGTGGGCCAGCTCTTCAACGTCGGTCCGGAAATGCCGCTGGTCAACACCTACGAAAACCACGCCATCGTCCACGATATGAAGGACGTTTGGACGGCGTTCTACCTGGCCCGGTCTCTGGACGTGAAGAACGGCGACAAGACCATGGTGGACAAGCTGTTTGAAACCACCCCCGACAGCATCGCCACCACCAATCTCGCGACCAACGAAATCAAGCCGTCCAAGAACGACAAGATGGGGCCCTTCACTCTGGGCGCTGCGGGCACCTACACCACCGGCAAGGAGAACGGCAACGGACGTTTTGTCGTGGTCGGTTCCTCGGCTTTTGCCTCCAACGGCTTCCTCGGCTTCAACGGCAATCGCGACCTGTACCTGAACATGCTGAACTGGTTGAGCTCCGACGAGGATCTCATTTCGATCCGGCCCAAGGAGCCGAACGACAACCAGCTCAACATGAACCAGCGGCAGGTCAGTATGATGTTCTACTCCAGCGTCTTCGGCCTCCCGTTGCTGATCCTGATCATTGGGGGCAGCGTGTGGTGGAAGCGGCGCTAGCGTGCTGGTTGCATAAGGGTCCTTCGTCATGAAGTTAACTCGTCTGATCGTCGCTGCCGTGTTGATGGCCGGCTTGGGAGGCCTGCTGTGGTGGTCCAATAAGCAGGAGGCCGCCAAGGAGGCCAAGCCGCCCGAGGACACCACCCCAAAGGTTCTCACGCTGAAGGAAGGCGAAATCCGCCAGGTGGAGCTGGATCATCGCGGCGGCGAGACCACCATTTTCAAGAGGAACGAAGCCAATCAGTGGCAGATCGTCGGGCCCAAGACGCTGGCCACGGATCAGGGCTCGGTGGGAAATTTGACTAACGGGCTTTCGTCGGTCTCCTCCGAACGCGTGGTGGACCCCAATGTCGCCGCCGCCGATCTGGCCACCTACGGCCTGTCCCCGGCGGTCGAAACCATCAAGATCACCACGGCGAACGGGAAAATCTCTACGCTGCTGATCGGCGAGGATTCGCCCAGCGGATCGGTCTACGCCAAGATGGACGGCGATCCGCGGCTGTTCACCGTGGCTAAATCAGTCAAGGACAGCCTCGACAAGAACTCCAAGGACCTGCGCGACAAGCGCCTGTTGACCTTCGATAACAACCTGGTCAGTCGCCTGCAACTGGACGAAGCCAAGCAGCCGCCGATTGAATTCGGCAAGTCTGGTGCGCTGCAATGGCAGATTCTGAAGCCCAAGCCGATGCGCGCCGACAGCACCAAGGTTGAGGATTTCCTGGGCCGCCTGCATGAGGCACAGATGGACACCTCCATCTCCGATGAGGACGCCAAGAAGTACGCCGCCGACTACGCTTCCGCGCCGCTCCTGGCCACCGTCACCGTCACCGATCCTACCGGGACGCAGAAGCTGGAAGTGCACAAGTCCAAAGACGACTACTACGGCAAGTCGAGCGCGGTCGAAGGAGTCTACAAGCTGACCGCCGCCGATCTCAACAAATTCTTCGACCAAAAACTGGACGATTTCCGCGCCAAGAAGCTGTTCGATTTCGGCTTCAACGATCCCACCCGGATCGAGGTCAAAGACGGCGGCAAGACAGTCGTGTCGGTCCAGAAGATGGGCGACAACTTTGTCTCGAATGGCAAGAACATGGACACGGTTTCGGTCCAGGGCTTGATCGACAAACTGCGCGACATGGCCGCGACCAAGCTGGTCGATACCGGTTTCGGCACGCCGCAGATCGACATCACCGTCGTCTCCGACGATGGCAAGAAGACCGAACATATCCAGATCGCGCCGGCGGGCAAAGATTTCCTGGCTCGCCGCGACGGCGATACGACGCTCTATCAGCTTGACGCAAGCTCCGTGGCCGACCTCCGCGCCTCGGCAGGCGACGTCAAAGAACAACCGGCCCAGCAGGCGGCGAAGAAGTGACTGGCCCGCAAAGGCGCGGGGACGATCCAACAAAAGACGGCTTGGCTGGATCGAGCTCGCTTGAATCAAGACCTGGGTTGGCGGTTTTGCGGGCCTATTAAAATGCCCCTCGGCCTGCTCACCGACCTCTACCAGCTCACCATGGCGGCTGGCTACTTCGAGGCCAGACGGACCGAAGATCGCGCAACGTTTGAACTCTTTGTCCGCAATCTGCCCCGCCAGCGCAACTTCATTGTGGCCGCGGGTCTGGCGCAGGCCGTCGAATATCTGCAGGATCTGCGCTTCACCGCGGAGGAGATCGATTACCTGCGCGGCCTGCCGCAGTTCCAGCGCGCTTCGCCGGCGTTCTTCGAGATGCTCGCCGGGTTGCGCTTCACCGGAGACGTTTTCGCGGTCGCCGAAGGAACTCCGATGTTCGCGGGCGAGCCTCTGCTTACGGTGCGTGCTCCTCTGATCGAAGCCCAACTGGC
>CAWISY010000295.1:0-18036 GCA_963838455.1 Bryobacterales bacterium | reverse complement strand
CTGGTGCTGTGGCTTTCGCGCTACGGGATCCGGGTGATTGAGGCAGCGATCCTTTCGATGATCGCGGTGATGACGGGATGCTTCATCGTGGAGCTGTTCTTTGCGCATCCGGCGATGCATGAGATGCTGGCGGGGCTGGCTCCGCGGCTGGATAATACGAGCCTGTACGTGGCGGTGACGATTGTGGGCGCGACGGTGATGCCGCACAACCTGTATCTGCATTCGGCGCTGGTGCAGACGCGGAGGATCGGCAAGAGCGTGGCGGACAAGCGCGAGGCGTGCCGCTTCAACCTGGTGGATTCAGTGGTGGCGCTGAACGGGGCGCTGATTGTGAACGCAGCGATCCTGGTGCTGGCGGCGGCGGTGTTCTTCAAGCGCGGGATCATCGTGCAGGAGATCGAGCAGGCGCACCTGCTGCTGGCGCCGCTGCTTGGCACGACGATGGCGAGCGGACTGTTCGCGGTGGCGCTGCTGGCGAGCGGGCAAAGCTCGACGCTGACGGGCACGTACGCGGGGCAGATCGTGATGGAGGGGTTCTTAGACCTGCGCATGCAGCCGTGGCTGCGGAGGCTGGTGACTCGGCTGGCGGCGATTATTCCGGCGGTCGCGGTGATTCAAGTGGGCGGAGATGGAGCGACGTTTTCTCTGTTGCTGGTGAGCCAGGCGATCATCAGCATGCAGCTTCCCTTCGCGGTGATTCCGCTGATCCGCTTCACCAATGAAAAGCGGTGGATGGGCGAGTTCGCAAATGCGGGATGGGTGAAGGCGCTGGCGTGGGCGACGGCGGCGGTCATTCTGGGGTTGAACCTGTGGCTGGTGTGGCAGCAGATGGGGGATTGGGGGCATGGGCATCCGTGGGGAGTGGCGGCGACGGCTCCGCTGCTGGCCGGGGTGCTGGCGCTGCTGGGATGGATCACGTTTGCGGGCGAGCGGAGGGCGGCTGCGCCGGCGGAGGCGGAGGCAGGGACCACGGCGGGCATGGTGACGGCGAATCGTGTTACTGCAGATCGTATCACTGCAAGTCTTATTACTGCAAACCTACGGGCTCCGGTGTACCGGCGGATTCTGGTGCCGCTGGATCACAGCTCGCGAGACCGGGCGGCGATTGCGCATGCGGCGTATCTGGGGCGGCTGCATGGCGCGGTGCTGCACCTGGTGCACGTAGAAGAGGGCGCGACCAGCCGGTTGTTTGGGCCGCTGGCGTCGGACGCCGAGGTGCACAAGGGCGAGGAGTATTTCCGCGGGATCGTGGATTCGTTAGCGCAGCAGGGCGTGCCGGCGGAGCTGACGGTTACGCATGGGATGAGCCCGAAGGACGCGATTGTGAAACTGGCTCGCGAGGTGGGACCGGATTTGATCGTGATGGGGGCGCATGGGCATCGCGGCGTGAAGGATTTGATTTTTGGGAATACGATTAACGGCGTGCGGCACGAGGTGGGGGCTCCGGTGCTGGTGGTGGGGGAGGAGCCGTAGGGGGGTGGCCGCTCAGCGCCCCGTGGCGGGTCCGACCATAACGTGACCGGCGGCTTCAAGAGGCGGGTTTGTTTGCCACGCTTCTTTTCCTCGGCAAGCTTCGGCCGAGCCTCTTTCTTGAGCAGGTCCTTCTTTGATGCCGTGAGCGCTATCTGGAGCGTATTACTCGTTTGTTCCGCGATACAGATTCATTCCAATACTCGCCTTCCATCCCTGCACGGCCTCTTCATTATTGCGACAACCCGTCCGTAGATCCCACCTTCAAGTGCCCTCAGCGTGTTGTGCTCGATGTCATGGCCTTTGCCCATTTTACTTACCCAGACACCGGACGCCTTTTGCCGCGCCACGTGTTCCGGGATCTGTGCAGCGGCATAAATAGCAATTTTCTCGAACTCGGCTTCAAGGCTATCGTCACTAGTCTCGACATAACCATGAAGGGAAAAGACTCGTACCCAGCCAGCTAATGTATCGGCGCTCGGGGCCCCTGGGGGCCAATAATACCCACCAATATCGGCGTCATACCAAAAGTTCTGCGTATCACCTACCGCGAACGCGACACAATTGTATTTGGGGATCGGCCGGACTCTTTGGCTCGTACCACTCGCGTACCAGATTTGGGCAATCTTCCTCTAACTCCGGAATCCTCATCGGCTATAAAAATCCATGCTGTCGGCCCCATCTAAGCCAGGCTTCTACCGCCGCCTCGAACGTACTGCCAGGCGGAGCGGGGTCCGTTCCAGTGATCGCATTGAGGGCCACTAGCCAGTGGTCTGGACGCTCTTCCAATTCTTTGAATAAGAACGGTAAGACCATGGGACCCATACCTATTATTCGCAGGTACGATGGGTGGGTAATCATCTTTGTCAAGGATGATGTATGTAGGGTAGCTCTCTTCCATTTCTCAACGTAAGCCCTAAACTCTCTAAAGGGGGAGGTCTGGGTATAGACTTGTGGGCGCGCAGTCCACGCATCTTGAACTGAAATGGACACAGGCAGGGCCGGAACTGAATTCGGCCGCCGGTTCCTCTTGAGGTTGGTCCGCCACGAGGGCTGCCTTGATCTCCTCCCGGTTCCCTTACGATGGTGTTGTAGTGTCACGGTTGCCCAGGCGTTCTAAAAGGCTCGCAATCTGTGTTTGCAAGTTCTTGAGCGTAGGAATGCCCATAACCAGGCGATTGAGAAGCAGGAATGAGAGCTCTGATTTATCTCCCTTACTCAAAACGTCATCGAGCGGTATGACCCCAGCGTCTATGTACACAATCTCGTCATGAAAAGCCACCTGGAACATGTTCACGAAGAGCGGCTCCTCTGCCGGGCCTTCTTGCTCAAAAGGCACTATTATTTTTTTGAGCTTCACTTGTTCTTCCCCCGCCTTTGATGACTCGGTCATGCAATAGCCTCTTTTCCAGTCAAGTGTTCGTGGGTCAATCGCCCCCCAACGGTACCAGAAACAACCATGCTAACAAACCCGGCCTGTCCTGCCTATCGTGGGCCCGGGAGTCCACATGGGTGGGCTCGATATGGGCTGGGATTTACTATGTGCCGAAGCCCGGCAGGACTTGACCGTAGGTTCCGGAGACGGTGTGGGGAGACCGCGATCGGGCCAATAACAGTCAATCATTTGTCCGTCGGTTTCTCGTCGATATGGTCGATGACGAGAACCGGAGCCGGCAGCTTTTTCGTTTCCAGTTTGAGGCCGATTTGGCGTCTGATCGCGTCGGGCAGAGATGTCGCGCCGTTGGGATCGGAGGAGGCTGGTGACGCGGGGCTCGGAACACTATAGCCGATGTTGGATGAGTTGGATGGGCTGAAGCTGAGGGTAAAATCATAGCCGTCCGTGAGACCCGTCTCATCGACCACAGTGGCCTGGCCCACATAGCCCGGGTCCAGGCTCGGCAACAAGGCGGCGAATTCCGCCATGGTGGCGTTCTGGCAATGAATGAGCCGCGAAAGGAGCGGATTAGTGAGGCGGGGGTCCTTCTCACCTGGCCCCGGACCCTCCTTGCAGGAGGTGCGGGTGGACGGATTGGCCTTTTGCAATTTTGGCTTGATGACTGAGAGGACGAATCCATCCGCTTCGCGCTGCTCCATGTGGGTCTTCAGGTGGAAGCGCTGTTCCAGCAGCTTTTGCAGCATGAGGTGCAGGTCGTCAGGGTCGGTTTCCAAGCTCTTTTCCAACCCCACGGGCGCGGGCGGCGCTTTCGCGGTGATGTCGTACCTAACCGAGTCGAGGAACTTGGGCGCGTTGGCGATCAAGTCGTCGCCATACAATTCCCACGCCACACGGATCACATCCTTGAGGGCGTAGTTCTCCATGGAAAGGAGCCCGTGTTCCAAACGAGAGGATTCATTGGTTGCGTCGGGCCGGCTGGGACGAATGGTGGCGACTTCAAATTCAGGGGCCGGAAGTGGAGGAAAGGCGCGCTCCACGCCCGGAGGATTGGGGGAGGGTTGGCGGCTGGCGCGGTCCACGATCAGCACCGGAACGGGGACTTCACGTTGTTCGAGTTGGAGCCCGAGCTGTTGGTCGATCGCGTCGAAAACTGTGACTGCATCTGAGCCGGCACGTTCGAGATTGTAGCGATGGGTCCATGTCATTTCGAAATCGTAGCTGCCTTGCAGGGCAGTTTGATCGACGACCGGGAGGGCGATGTATTCGGGCGCGAGGACGCGCAGATCGGCAGCCAACTGCTGCATGGTTTGGTTGCGACAGAAGAAGGCGAGGTTCGGCGGCGCGGCGGACGGAGCAGTTGGCGTTCGATCATGGCAACCGGTGTCAGAAGGGTCCTGAGTCTCCCGGAGCTTGGGTTTGCCTTTGCCCGCGGAAAGAACATAAGCGGATAACGGGGCCGTACCGCTGTGGGTTTTGAGGGCGAACCGTTCGGCGAGGAGGTTTTGCAGCATGAGCCGCACGATTTCCGGAGGGGTGTTGGCGGGGGCTTTGGCGGTGATGTCGAAGCGGTCGATTGCGAGCCAACTGGGACCGCCGACAACTTTTTCGGCATCGATGGCCCAGGCAGTGCGGATCAGGTCGACCATGGTTGCTTCGCGGATGGTGAGGCGGCCGTCGCGGAGGTCGCCGCCGCGCATATGCCGGAGGGGCTTGGGCCGGCTGATGCCGACTTCGGCTGCATCGAAGGCGGGTCGATCTTGAGCGCGCGCCGGCGGCGCGTTCAGCACGGCGATAATGACAAGGCCAAGAGCGATTTTTCGTGAGAAGCTCGCCATCCGTATATATGGTAGAGGAAAGCCGATAAAGAGAACTGCACGGCAGCGGAACGCGGACCGTCAAATAGAGAAGAAGGAGGCGTGAAGAGTGACATTATTTCGATCCCTCTTAGTTGCAGGCTTCTTGGTTGCCGGCTTCGCTGTAAATCTTTTGCCGGCGGATGCTCCGCTGGCAGGGACGTGGCGAAGCGGGACGGCAACGCTGACGATCGCCGAGGTGACTCTCAGGACGTATCGAATTACGTTTGGCGATCCAGCGATGACCCTGGATTTGGTCCCGGGAGAAATCACAGTCGCTTGCAACGGCAGGGAAGGGCCGCTGCTGGGCGCCGAGAGAACGGGCATGACCGCATTTTGCGGGCGCACATTTCCAACAACCATGAACGTTCGGCTCAAAGAAAATGGCTCGATCGTGGGGGAGTTGGATTTTCAGGTGAACCATGGCGGCGGTTCCCTTCGCTACGTCCTCACCAAAGCGGGCCATGATACGGCTTTCCTGCTGGAGCGGCACTAGCCAAGAATGAGTCCGACTGGGCGGGGCTTGCTTATTGCGGGGTCGCGGCGTCGCAGGCGGGCGGGAGTTTCGCGCTCGGCATGGGGTCCACCTTATCGGTGCGCGGAACGAACTGGATGGCCGGATCGACGGCGTCGGGAGGCTGCATCTGGAGCAGCGGAACTGCGCATCGCGTGATGGCGGGCGTCGGTTGGACAGCAGCCGGGGGAGGGGTTTCCGGTTGGCCGTTGAAACGGAAACTCTCCGGCACGCCCCAGCGTTGGGGTCTGTAGAACGTTCCGGACGACGCGGGTGGTTCCTGCGCGCACGCGCCGGCAGCCATTGCCAGCCCGATCAGCGTAATGTGAAGCGTCCGCACGCTGGTATTGTACCGCTTCGCAGTCGCGGCTCGGTAACGCGCGGCATCTGCATCATTCCGTGCCGAAGGCCAGCAGGACGTTGCCGGGAGTTCCCGAAGTCACGCTGTAGCCGGAGCCGATGAAGACCATGCCTCCGGCGATGGTGGGGCCGATGGAGCCGATGGAGCCGCCGTGAGCGGGGACCTGGTTGACGGTGGGAAAGTCGCGGGCGGTATCGAAGCTCCAGAGCTCGTGGCCGTCGGAGGTCGCGAGCGCGTGGAGGCGGCCGTCGGTGCCGCCGATGAAGACTGCTCCGGGGATGGCGCTGCTGGCGGCGACGTTCGATTCGCGCGAACCGGGCTGGGCGAGATGGGTGGTCCAGATTTTCTCACCGGTTGAATATTGAAGCGCGGTGATGGCTCCGCTGCCGAGGCCGACGTAGAGATTGCGCTCATCGGCGGAGCCTCCCCAAACCACGTTGGTGCCGCGGCCACCTTCGCGCGCGGAGAGGTTGGTCTTCCAAAGGAGCGCGCCTTTGCGATCGGGATCAAGCGCGAAGACGATGCCGCTCTTATTGGGAGCGAGGATGACATCGCGGCCACTGGCGAGGGTTTTCAAGATGGGCGAGGCGCCGAAGTCCCAATCGGGGCCGGGATGCTCGGGGCAGGCTTCGCTTTTCGTGCCGCCGCGGCCACCGCAGCCGCCGAGGGTTGCATCGTTGGGCTCGGCTTGAAAGGACCAGAGGAGTTTGCCGGTGTCGAGATTGAGGGCCAGGACGGAGTCGGAGGTATCGGGAGCGGGCTCGGTGGCGGAGTCGCCGGTGCCGAAGTAGATGGCTTTACGCTTGGCGTCGATGGTGGGGGAGTTCCAGACGGCGACGCCGGAGGGCGCGTAGAGCTGGGTACCGATGGAGTTCTTGCGGGTGGGCTTGGATTCGGCGATGGTGTAGGTTTTCCAGACCTGCTCGCCGGTGGCGGCGTTGAGGGCGGTGACGCTGCCGCGGAAGGTGCAGCAGGGATAATCGGGCGTGGAGGCGGAGAAACCTTCCGAGGTGGACATGGGGACGTAGAGGCGGCCTTCGTAAAGAGTGGGCGCGGCGGTGATGCGGGCGCTGAAGTGATCTTCGACGCGACGGGTCCAGAGCAGAGCGCCGGTGGCAGCGTCGAGCGCGTAGGCGTTGGCCTGCATGTCGCCGAAGTAGACGGCGTAGCGCGAGGAGTTGGCCGCGCTTGTTGGTACAGAGCTAGTGGGTCCGACGGTGAGGGCGGTGCGGATGGCGGCTTTGGCCTGATAGGACCAGTAGACGCAGCCGGTCTTGCTATCGAGCGAGTAGACGTAGCCGATATCGGAGCCGACGAAGATGCGTCCGGCGGCTACGGAGGGCTGGCCGAAGGCGGAGACTCCGAGGGGGAAGCCGAAGGCCCATTTCAACTTGAGATTGGGGATTTGCGCGACGGCGATTCCGGCGGCGGGGGCGGATTGAAAGCGCGAGTTGTGAACGTCGACTCCCCAGCCGTTCCATGCGGGGCCTTTGGAGGGATCGGGGAGGGCCTGCGCGGGGCAGTGATTCGGCATCTGCGCAGCATCTCCTTGGGCGGCGCTGCCGAGGGGGCGTCCACCCATGTACTCGGCCAGGCGGCGCTTTTGTTCGTCGGAGAGATTGGCGCCCTGGGTCTGCATGATGCCAGTGGTGAGGGCGGTGTAGATGCGCTCGGGCGACATCTGGCGGATGGCGGCGGGGGTGGGGGCTCGCTCGACGGCGGCGTTGCCGTGGCATTTGGTGCATTCGCGCTCAAAGGCGGAGATGCCGAACTCGGTTCCGAGGCGCTGCTGTTGGGGTTGTTGGGCTCGGGGTTGAGCTGGGGCCTGGGCGAGAGCGCCAGCGGCGATCAACAGCGTCGATAGAGTGATTTTGTAGATTTGAGGCCTGGGAGAGCGAGTGGGCGACGACATATGTCCCACGATCTTATACCAGCGGCGGGGGCGACGCGGGCCGGCTTGAGTCTCAGTGGGACGGCAGTGCGCTTTTTAATGTCCGATGCACGAAGGAAGGTGCAGGCTTGCCGGGGACCCGCGGGCGAAGAAAATCCCGCTGATCTTTTACCGTACGCCCGCGGGGAGCGAGCCTGTGCGGGAATGACTGAATGACTTGCCGGAAGCGGAGCGCCAGGCCATAGGCAGGGACCTGCTGCGGGGGCCTTCTTGCTGCGGGCGCAATGGCGGTGGCCGGCAGGGATGCCGCTGTGCCGTCCGATGGGAGGCGGCTTGTGGGAAGTCCGCACGGATGTTCCGACGAAACGGACCGCGCGCGTATTGCTCTGCCTTTACCGCGAGCACCTGGTTGCGTTGCACGGGTTCATCAAGAAAACGCGAGCCACGCCCGATGAAGATTTGGCGATGGCGCGAAAGCGCCAGAAGGAGTTGGAGCGATGAGCAAGAAGCATATGGGTTCCAGCGTTGATGACTTCCTCAAGAAAGAAGGCATCTTTGAAGAAGCGCAAGCGCAGGCGGTCAAGGAGGTGGTTGCCTGGCAGCTCGCCGAGGCCATGAAGAAGAGCAAGATCTCGAGGAACAGAATGGCCGTGCTGCTGAAGACCAGCCGCACGCAGGTGGATCGGCTGCTGAGCGCGAAGGACGACATCACGCTGTCGAGTCTGCAGCGGGCGGCGGCTATCGTGGGACGCCGCGTCACCATCGAGCTGGTTTAAGGGCAGCGAAACATTTGGCGCTTGACAGGCGGTTTCGAGCAGGCGTACTATGCAACCTAAGGCAACGCTGCTTCAAATGAGCGCCCCAGCCGGCGGCTCATTTTCCGCAAGGCACCCCACGGATTGAGAAGCCTTCTTTGCGCTGCAAGTTTCCCGGTGCATCCCTAAAAAACTGAAATTCCAGCCGGAGTGTTTTCGACGCCGCTTGCGCGATGCGCTCCAAGGAGATGTCACATCATGTCACTTCATCCGAAGGTAGAGCAGGAGCTCTTAGATAGAGGATATTCGCGGCGGTCGGTCGCGCGGATCGCGCTGGGCGCGAGCGCGGCGCTGCCGTTCTTTCACGAATTCGCGTTGGCGCAGCAGGCCGAGCGGCGCGGGCGAGCAGGAGGCGGAGGGGCTCGCGCGGTCACGGATCCGAGCGTGATCCGGATCAGCGGCAACGAGAATCCGATGGGTCCGTCGAAGGAGGGGTTAGAATCGATCGCGGCGGTTGCGCCGCGGGCGTGGCGCTACGGGCCGGTGGGCGACAACCAGGAGCTGCAGAGCCTGATTGAATCGACCGAGGGCGTGAAGAGCGGGTACGCGACGCTGTATCCGGGGTCGGGTCCGGCGCTGTCGAACCTGGTGCCGGCGTTCACCTCGCCGACGCGAAGCTGGGTGATGGCGAGCCCAGGCTACGGGAGCGGCGCGAGCAAGGAAATCGGCAACAAAGTGGTGAAGGTAGCGCTGCGCAAGGATTATACGCACGACGTGGAGGGCATGATCAAGGCGGACCCGAACGCGGGCGCGTACTACATCTGCAATCCCAACAATCCGACCGGGACGCTGACGCCGCGCAAGGACATCGACTACATCCTGGCGAACAAGAAGAAGGATGCGGTGCTGGTGATCGACGAAGCGTACATCCACTTTTCGGGCCGCGACAACATGTCGACGGACCTGGTGAAGGCGGACAAGGACGTGGTGGTGCTACGGACGTTCTCCAAGATTTACGGGATGGCGGGCATGCGCGCGGGCATCGCCTACGGACGGCCGGACCTGCTGGAGCAACTGGCGAAGTTCGGGCGGACCGGGAATCTGTCGGTGGTGACGATGGCGTGCGCGGCGGCGAGCGTGAAGGCCAACGCGACCGTGATTCCGGAGCGCATCGGGATCAACAAGCGCAATCGCGAGCTGGCGTTCGAGCAGATGGACAAGCTGGGCGTGGGCTACATTCCATCGGTTTCGAACTTCTTCATGATGTCGATCAAGGGCATGACGGCGGAGCAGATGTACGCGAAGTTCCAGGAGAACAAGATTCTTCTGGGCGGCGCGAACCGGTGGCCGGAATGGCCCAACCAGATCCGCGTGACCGTGGGCAGCAACGAGGAGATGACCAAGTTCAACACGGTGCTGGCCCAGGTGGTGAAGGGTTAGACAGAGCGTTTCTTGGACAAATCGTTCGATGAGGGGCTCGCCATGGAGCGCGGGCCCCACATTTCAAAGGCTCCCTCAGGTTGGGGAAGCTTTTTGCGCTGCAAGTTCCCCGGTGCATCTTCACGTTTTCTCCCTTTCAACCGGAGGAGCCTTCCGGCTCCCTTTCAGATTCTCAGGAGACATTTTCAGATATGGCACTTGAACCAAACGTAGAGAAGGAGCTGTTGGACCGGGGATACACGCGGCGCAATATCGCGCGCATCGCCCTGGGAGCTTCGGCGGTTCTTCCGTTTTTCCACGAGTTCGCGCTGGGACAGCAGGACCAGGCGGGGCGAGGGCGGCGCGGCAAGGGCGGCGGCGGAGGAGGCAAGCGCGCCGCGGACCCGGACGCGGTCCGCATCAACATGAACGAGAATCCGATGGGCCCGACCAAGGAGGGGCTGGAGTCGATCTCGCAAGTGGCGGCGCGGGCGTGGCGGTATACACCGGTGGGGGATAACACGGAGTTGCAGGGGCTGCTGGAGTCGACCGAGGATGTGAAGGCGGGCTACGTGGTGGCGTATCCGGGATCGGGGACGCCGCTGGCGAACCTGGTGCCGGCGTTCTGCTCGCCGACACGGAGCTGGGTGATGGGCCAGCCGGGCTACGGCAGCGGGGCGAGCCGGGAGATCGGCAACAAGGTGGTCCACGTGCCGCTACGCGAGGATTTGACGCACGACGTGGAGGCGATGATCAAGGCAGATCCGGATGCGGGCGTGTACTACGTCTGCAATCCGAACAATCCGACCGGAACGCTGACGCCGCGCAAGGACATCGAGTACCTGCTGGCGAACAAGCGCAAGGACGCGATTGTGGTGATCGACGAGGCGTACATTCACTTCTCCGGCCGCGATCATATGTCGACGGACCTGGTGAAGGCGGACAAGGACGTGGTGGTGCTGCGGACGTTTTCGAAGATTTACGGAATGGCGGGCATGCGCGCGGGAGCAGCCTTCGGGCGTCCGGACTTGCTGGATCAACTGGCGAAGTTCGGACGCACGGGGAATTTGTCGGTGGTGACGATGGCGTGCGCGGCGGCGAGCCTGAAGGCCAACGCGACGGTGATTCCGGAACGGATGTCGATCAACAAACGGAATCGCGACCTGGTGTTCGAACAGATGGACAAGCTGGGCGTGACATATACGCCGTCGGTCTCGAATTTCTTCATGATGTCGGTAAAGGGGATGACGGGGACGCAGGTGGGCGCGGCGATGTCGGCGAGGAAGATTTCGCTGGCGAACCGGTGGGCGTCGGAGTGGCCGCAGCACATTCGCGTGACGGTGGGGACGTACGAAGAGATGACGAAGTTCAACGCGGCGCTGACGGAGATTGTGCAGGAGGGTCCGCCGAAAGCGTAAAAGGCCACAGATGAATACGGTTAAACAGAGATAGGAGCCGAGCCTCGTCATTTCGTGGGGAGGAAAAGAGGAAACACGCAAGGGCAGCAGCGAGTCTAAATCTTCAGCAAACAAAAAGGGTTGGCGGTTCGGTCAGGAACCCTACAATTCGTCTGTTAGTCGGAGAGACTCATGCGATTAAAGCTGACCTTGCTCGTTCCTTGTCTTCTTTCTGCATTTGCCGTACCGGCGTGGTGCGCCACTACGGTGCTATTTCAGCCAACGTCGCCGGCGGTGGGGCCGTTTCCCACGAACGCGTTGACGGTGGAGGCATCCAGCCAAAAGACCGGGCTGCAGGTGAATCTGCCGGCGCCTTCGGGGTGCACGTTGATGTCGACAGCGGCACAGTGCGTGAATGTCGAGCTGCTGAATCAGTTGGACGGGTTCAGCGTGAATCCTAGAATTACGGTGTGCTTTTCCGCAGCAGTGAACGTGTCGACTCTGGAGAACGGGATCTTCTTTGCCCCGGTGAGCAAATTCGGGTTGCCGGTGGGGATCAACCAGGTGATTTTCGATCCGGCCGGATTGTGCGCGTATGCGAAGCCGAATCAGGTGCTGGATCAGGATACGGAGTATTTGCTGGTGGTAACTGCGGCGGTGCGGGACACAAGCGGAAAAAGCGTGGAGGCCAGCTCGCAGTACACCAGTTGCGTGATGCAGCGGTCCACGCCGTACTGCCAGCAACTGGCGAAGGCGATGAACCCGCTGCTGACGATTATGAGCGACCTGGGCGGGATCGCAGGGGCATCGGTGTTCACGACGCTGAGCGCGACAAATTGGATGGAGCAGGCTCGGACAGCAGTGGATTCGGGAGCGATTCCAGGAGTGGGCACGCTGGCCGGCCCGATGGCGACGTTCAGCCTGGCTGATATAACGTCGGTCACGTGGATGCCGGATCCGGGCGTGGGCGTGACGGGAGTGAATCTGAACCAGACGATTCCGTTGAACGATTTGACGGGCGTGGCGTCGATTTCGATGGGCGCGTTTTGGTCACCGCTTTACATCAATACGAGCGGACCGCTGGCCGGGACGATCAGCGTAACGCCGACGGGCGAAGCGATTCCGGCTCCTGGCGCGGTGGTTCCGGTGTCGTTTCACGTGTTCCTTCCGGCGGCGAGTTCCGTACATGGCGGGAAGATTCCGGTGATTCTGTACGGGCACGGGCTGGGCGATTTCCAGTGGGGCGCGGCGACGTATGTTGCGTCGACGTGGGCGCAGAAGGGGTACGCGACCATTGCGTTCGAGATTCTGGGTCATGGATACGGGCCCAACGGCGTGACGCAGTTCGTAACGAATGAAGGCGCGTTGAACGTGCCGACTCCGGGTCGCGGAGTGCAGTTTGTAGCGGGGCAGCAGATTGGGCCGGAGGACGGGTGCATCGCGCCGGGAGCGGTGGCGACGAGGGATTGTTCCCGCGGGAGCGCGCTGGATTTGTGCGCGCTGGTGGCGGCCATCCGCAGCACCGGCGGGCTGGGGTTGAATCTGGACACGACGCGGATTTATTTCACCGGACAATCCTTCGGGTCGTTTTACGGGACTCTGTTTGAGGCCGTGAATCCGTTTGTGACGTCGGGGACGCTGAACGGGGGCGGAGGAACGCAGGTGGACGTGGCTCGCTTAGGTCCAATTGCGAGGGCGCTGGGCGCGGCATATCTGGCGAGCTTTACTCCGCCGCTGAACAACGTGCCGCCGGCGCCGCAGGAGGCGTACTTCCACGATCCCACGGACGATTCATTCAACGATGAGTATGTGTACCGAGGGCAGGCGGTGACGGCGACGGTGCCGGGCGCGCTGCCGATTCAAGCGGCGTTTGAGCAGGCGGATTGGCTGGGAATGATCGGCGATCCGCTGGGGTTTGCGGCGCACCTGATGCTGGAGCCTCTGACGGGTGTGACCCCGAAGTCGATTCTGGTGCAATTCGGCTTGGGCGATCTGGAGGTGCCGAATCCGACGGAGTCGGCGCTGGTGCGCGCGGCGGGGCTGAATGGGCAGACCTGGATGCTGGAGACGAATGCGGCGGCACAGATGGAGCCGGCGCTGCTGAGCCTGACGCAGCCGGGACTGGGCTATCCGATTTATCCGCACCGGTTCCTGGCGAATCCGACGTTTTTCCTGGCGTCGAGTCCGCCGCTGGAGACGGCGATCGGGATCGCGGCGCAGAGCCAGATTGCGGATTTCTTCACGAGCGGCCGGGTTCCCAATCCGAATCAATACTTCGCCGGGCAATTTGCGGGAGTGAAGTTATTCGAGATTCCGTTCCCGTTGCCGGATATGTTGAATTTCCTACAAATCGCGCCGTAATTTGCGGATCTGGCGGCGGTCGCGCTTGGAGGGGCGGCCTTCGGTTTCGAGCGGAGGGTTGGCGCGGCGCTGTTCGATTAATTTGAGACGAGCTTCGCGGCTGGCTTCGGTTTCGCGGTAGAGTTGCTGCGCGACCGAGGCTGGGCCGCGAATTTCGCTTATGGCGAGGATTTCGATCTCGAATTCGCCGCTGTCATTTTTGACGCGCAGGAAATCGCCGGGGCGGATTTCGCGGGCGGGTTTGGCGGGCTGGGCGTGGAAGTAGATGCGTCCGAGGTCACAGGCTCGGGCGGCGAGGGAGCGGGTTTTGAAGAAGCGGGCGGCCCAGAGCCATTTGTCCACACGGAGGAATTGCAGAGGGCGGAGGGAGTCCATGGTTTAAAGGCTACGGCGTGGCATGTGAGTCTGCCATTAAATTATGGCATGATGGCAGGTGGGAGGCGACATGAAGAATTTCCACCTTCCTCTGCCGGAGGACACTTACGCTCAGCTCAGGGCGGCATCGAAGCGGGCTCAGGTTCCGGCTACGGCGCTGGCTCGGGAGGCGATTGATGCGTGGTTGCGGCAGCAACGGCGCAGGGCGAGGCATGAATCGATCGCTGCTTTTGCGGCGGAAATGGCGGGATCGGAGTTCGATCTTGACCGCGACCTGGAGCGAGCCGCGGTTGAATATCTGCGAGGATCGAGCAAAGCTCGTCCGCACAAAGCTCGCCAATGATGCGCGGCGAGATTTGGTGGGCGGATCTCGCGCCGCGCTCGGGGTCGGAGCAAGGCGGGCGACGGCCGGTGATTGTGATGTCTCATGACGGTTTCAATCGAGCCCCCGGTTGGAAGTCAATTATCGTGATCCCCATGACCACATCGTCCTTGCAGGCGCGGCGCGGGCCGACGGTGGTGGAGTTGGGGAAAGGCAGTTTTGCCGTGTGTCATCAGGTGACCACGCTCGATCGAGCGAAGCTGACCAAAAGAGTGGGTGCGCTGCCGGCGGCGATGCTTCGGCAGGTAGAGGAGGGGCTGAAGGCGGCGCTGGATTTGGATTAGAGGTTCCGGCTGCGGGACTTAGTACACTCTTGGTATGCGGATCCTGGTGGTGGAAGACGAGAAGCGGATCGCGGACTTTCTATCGCGGGGATTGGAGAGCGCGGGGTACGCGGTGGACGTGGCGCACGCGGGGGCGCATGCGATCGACATGGTGCACACCACCGAATACGACCTGGTGATTTTGGATCTGGGGCTGCCGGATATGGATGGGCTGGCGGTGCTGCAGAAGATCCGCAACCGCAAGGTGACACCGCCGGTGCTGATTTTGAGCGCTCGGGACGCGGTGGATGACCGGGTGAAGGGCCTGGAAGGCGGGGCCGACGATTACCTGGTGAAGCCGTTCGCGTTCGTGGAGTTGCTAGCTCGGGTGCGGGTGCTGCTGAGGCGCGGGCAGCCGACGCCGGAGCGGCTGCAGGTGGGGGATCTCACACTCGATTGCATCCGAAGAAAAGTGGTGCGGTCGGGAGAAAACATCGAGCTGGCCCCGAAAGAGTTCAGCATTCTCGAATACCTGATGCGCAATCGCGGGCGGCCGCTTTCGCGCACCATGATCGTAGAGCATGTCTGGGACATGGACTACGACGGGCTGACCAACATCGTGGACGTCTACATCCGGCATCTGCGCAGCAAGATCGACGACAAGTGGCCGCAGAAGATGATCCAGACGGTGCGCGGGATCGGCTACATGCTGGAGGCTCCGGAAAAGCAACTGGAGAGGACGATTTAGGGGATGGCCCGGTTCACGCGCGTATTCGGGATGCGTGAACTGCCGGTGCGCCTGGCTCGGGGGTTGCGCGTCCGGCTGATGCTGAGCTACGTATTTTTCTTCACGCTGCTGCTGGTGGCGATCGGGTGGTTCTACCCGCAGAGGCTGCGCATTCAACTCGACTACCAGGAACAGGCGACGCTGGCGGCGCAGTGGGACGCGGCGAAAGAATACTTCAGCATCGACCACGCGGAGCCGCACTGGAGCAATGAGCCGGAAGACACCGACGTGGTGGAGCAACTGAAGACGATTTACTTGATTGCGGACGCGAACGGTAATGCGCTCGATTACAACCCGGATACTTATGACACGATCGCGTTCAGCCCGGCGGAGATCCGGCGGATCGCGGATTCCTCCAAGCAGGAGTTCAGCGAGCGCACGGCCAAGGACGGCACCGCGTACCTGATCGAAGCGGGCAGGGTTTTTGCCGAAGAAGGGAAACCGAGGCAGCGGTATTTTTTCGCGCTGGGAAGGTCGCTGGCGAACACGCAGCGGACGGTGCACGATTTTACGCGGTCGTACTTTCTGTTCCTGCCGCTGCTGATCGCGGTCTCCGTGCTGCTGGGGTGGGGAGTGGCGGGACGCGCGATTCAGCCGCTGAATTCGGTAGCGCAGGCGGCGCAGAATATCACGGGGTCGAATTTGTCGCTGCAGATTCCGCTGCGGGGAGCGGGGGATGAGCTGGATCACCTGATCGAGAGCTTCAACCGGATGACGGGGCGGCTGAACGAATCCTTCGAGCAGATCCGGCGATTTTCGACCGACGTTTCGCACGAGCTGCGGACGCCGCTGACGGCGATCCGCGGGCAACTGGAAGTGGCGCTGTTCACGGCGGAGACGCCGGAGCAGTATCGCGACGCGATGGTGAATGCTCTCGAAGACGTGGAGCAGTTGTCGAGCATCGTAAGGGCGCTGCTGCTGCTGTCGCAGGCGGAATCGGGGCAACTGGCGCTGCAAAAGGCGCCGCTCGATTTAAGCGAAGTGGCGCTGGAGGTGGTGGATCAGTTCCAGATTCCGGCGCAGGAGAAGAAGATACGGCTGATGGCGGAGGCGGCTCCGGGATCGAGGATTCATGCGGACCGAACGCAGATCGAGAGGCTGCTGGCGAACCTGTTATCGAATGCGGTGAAGTATACGGCGGCGGGAGGGTCGGTGAAGGTGCGCGTGGGGCCGTCGGAGACGACGATGTTTGTGTCGCTGGAGATTGAGGATAGCGGCGTGGGGATTCCGGCGGAGAACCTGCCGCACATCTTCGACCGGTTCTATCGGGTGCGCAACCCGCAGACCAATAGCGTGGCGGGGCTGGGACTGGGGTTGAGCTTCGTGTCGTGGATCGTACAGGTGCATGAGGGGCGGATCGAGGTGGCCTCGACCGAGGGCGAAGGAACGAGGTTCCGCATTCTGCTGCCGCGCGAGCAGGAGACGGGACTCGCGGGAGCAGCAGTGCAGACGGCGCTGACGGCGCCATCCGTTACACTGGAGTCATCCACATGAGTCTGGAAATCCGCGAGAGCGATCGCGAGGGAGTGGTGGTTCTGCATTTGAAAGGGCGCATCACGGCGAGCGAGACCGGAGCGATCCGCGAGAAGGTGGATCAGGAGATCGCGGCCGGGCGGTTCAACGTGATCCTGGACTTGAGCCATGTCGAGTTCGTCGATTCGACGGGCTTGGGCGGCATGGTGATCTGCTACACGTCGCTGAAGCGGCAGGGCGGCGCGCTGAAGCTGGTGAATCCGAACAAGCGCAACATCGAACTGCTGGCGCTGACCAAGCTGTACACGATCTTCGAGGTGTTCACCGAGGTGACCGACGCAGTCAACAGTTACTTCCCGGGGCGGGAGGTCAAGCGGTTCGACATTCTCGCGTTCGTGCAGGCCCACGAGACCGAGTAGGGGCCTCAGGCCCTCTTGGGTGCCGTCGGTATTTTCGACGGTTTGCGGGATTAGCGGGCCGGGTGCGGTCCGTCACCGACGAAGCCGATGCTTTAGGCTGAAAGGGTAAGAGTAACCAGCCATGAAGGTAAGCGTTGAAATCCCTGAAGATCGGGCTCCGCGGTTCCAAAAAGAGGCGGAGGCTCGTGGATTGACGGTCGATCGCTGGTTGCTCGAACTGGCTGAGCAGAACGCTCCTCGATGGCCTGAAGAAGAGCGTCCCCGCACCGGGCAAGCTCTCGTCGATGTTTGCGCGCAGGTCCGTGGTCTCCTCAGTGATGAGGAGATCGATACCATGTTTGCGCGCAATCGTTCGATGAGCCGGCCGATCGATCTGTAATGAGCGGCGGCTTCCTTCTCGACACCAATGTTATTTCAGAGTTGACTCGGCCGCGGAGTGAACCCAAGGTTCAGCAGTGGGTCGCCACCCAGGAATTCGGAACCTTGTTCATCAGCGTGGTAAGCCTTGGCGAGATCGAAAAGGGCTTCACCACGATGAACGATCTTCCGAAGCGGGCGCGACTGGAAACCTGGCTCGAACGGCAGTTGTCGGAATTGTTTCGCGGTCAGGTGTTGCCGGTCACTCAGGCCATCGCAAAACGTTGGGGAGCGTTCGACGGCCTGCGGCAGACGGCCGGGCGCCCCCTTGCCGTCCCTGACGGCATGATCGCCGCGACCGCGTTTGAGCACGGGCTAACCGTGGTCACGCGAAACGTTAAATGATTTCGAGGATCTCGGCGTATCCATCCTCAATCCGTGGGAAGCCGAGTAGGCTACGCCTCCACGCGGCTCGAACGCCCCGAGAACTCTTCAGAATTAGATTCGTCAGAAGAATTCATGGGTAAGCATGGGCTCAGGCAGCTTGGCAAGTGAGTGATAGA
>CAWISY010000294.1:0-17183 GCA_963838455.1 Bryobacterales bacterium | reverse complement strand
AAGATCGGAGCGATTACGTTCACCAGTTGCGCCATGTTAGCGATCTTGACGATGTGCGCATTGTTGACGAAGGTGTTCAGGAACGTAGCCACCACCAGCGCGTCTTCCAGGTTGTAGCGTTCCTCCAGGATGCGGCGTCCTCGCTGCGAATCCCCTCGAGCCCGATACCATACGTTCCATTCATCCCACGCGATGTAAACCTTGCGGCTGCGCGGCTGTCCGGACATGACGGCGTTGATGACGCCTTCGGTGGTCTTGATCCGGTCGCGCAGCGTCAATGAACTGGTCAGGAATTCGCCAAAGTCATTCGCGGCGTTGCCCACGTACATATGCAGCGACAAGTAATCGGCATGGGTCTTCAGAAAATCGAGCACGGTCCGGTTCCAGCCAACCCAATCGATGCCGTTGTTGTAGTTCGAAGACCCGGCCGCGATCAGTTTGATGTTCGGATCGGTCCATTTCATCAACTTGGCTGCTTCCAGAGCGAACTTGCCATAATCTTCGGCGCTCTTATGACCCATCTGCCAGGGACCGTCCATCTCATTGCCTAGCCCCCAATAGGTCACCTTCCAGGGATCTCGCCGGCCGTTCTCCTTGCGCAGCCTCGTCATCGCGGTGTCCTGCGGGGAGTTAACGTACTCAACCCACTGCTGCGCTTCCTCCCACGTCCCGGTTCCGAGGTTCGCGCAGATATAGGGCTCGGTGCCGAGCATCTCGCAATAGTTCAGGAACTCATGCGTTCCGAAACGATTGCTTTCGACCGTTCCCCAGGCCATCTCGAGCCGCGGAGGCCGCTTGTCCCGAGGACCGATGCCGTCCCTCCAGTGGTAATTGGATGAAAAGTTTCCGCCCGGCCAACGCAGGATCGAGACGCCGAGCTTCTTCGCGGCATCCAACACGTCGCGCCGGTAACCATTCGAGTCGGACAGCGGCGAATTCTCGTCAAACACGCCTCCCTCGATACAGCGTCCCAGGTGTTCGACGAAATTCCCATAGAGCTTGGGATCGATGTCGCCGATCACCCGTTCGGTATCGACTTTGATGCGGGCGCGCAAAGGAGTTTGCTGGGCGCGCAAAACCCAGGGCGCGGCGATCGCCGCTTTCGAAAACGCTCGCCGGGAAACGGCCGTTGGCTTCATTTTTTGTCTTGGACCTCGCAATATCTTCGGTGAAAATCCCTCTTCGATCAACGCTTCACAACGAGCGTCACCTTGCGGCTCCACGGATCGTCGATCCCATCCGGCTCTCGAACTTCTGTGACCACTTGTACCTTCACTGCCGC
Source organism: Bryobacterales bacterium (assembly GCA_963838455.1). Lineage (GTDB taxonomy): Bacteria > Acidobacteriota > Terriglobia > Bryobacterales > Bryobacteraceae > Palsa-187. The sequence goes on along the minus strand of CAWISY010000294.1, from coordinate 15,901 downwards.
CTGAGGCACGCCCAAGCCAACAAGAATATCGTGAACCTTGCTTGCGCGCGCGGCGGCGATCCCTTGTTGCTCAACCAGCACTGTCCCATTGGAAAGCTGGGAGGAACCCCGATAGGCCGTGACTTCGATTGCCGAGGCCTTGGATTGCTGGAATTGCTGCACCAAGCTTTGGATTGCGTTGGTGGTGTGTAGGCTGAGGAAGTCGTTGTCGAAATCGAAGTACAGCGTGCTGTCGCCGAGGCCATCGGAGCGGACCCAGGAACTGGCGCTGCGATTCGGCGGAGCCTGGGGCGCCTCGATGCCGTCCTCGGCCGGCAGAATCGTATTGCAAGCTCGGTCGATTTCCAGCAGGACGGAAGTCTTGACGGGACGCAGCGGGACTCCGCCGCAGACGCGCGGGCCGTCGGCAATCGCGCCCTCGACTAAGACGCGGTGGTTGAGTTGGGGAGGATAGAAGTCTTGCGCAACACCACCCTGATTGCCCAGATAGTAGGTCTCGCCGTTATATTCTGCCAGCCAGCACGGGAGGGTTTTGGTATCGCGAACGATGGGGCAAGTGACGAACGACAAGTTCTCCGGTTTTGCCTGCGCGCCTGCGAGAATAGCGGCAAGAGAAAGACCAACCAGTCGTTTCATAGGACCCCCAGGAAGTTCACCAGATCTTCCTTTTCCTGAGTCGTTAGCCGCATGTCAAAGCGCCGGTCATAGTAGTCCACGAGTTCCATCAGATTCTTTGCCGACCCATTAGAAAAGTACGGCGCGCGAGCGGCCAATCCGCGGAACTGGCCCATGGTGATGGCTCCGATATCGGCGCATTTACCCGTGATTAACGCTCGCCCTGGATCACTCGAGTAGATAAGACGGCCGAGGAAAGGATGCGGCTTGGCATCAGCGCGGCAGGCCAGCTTGAAGACGGGAAGCTGGCCGGGCTCGTTCTCCGTTTTGGGTTCGGTCCAAGTCGGAAAATTCGAAGTCCCCAAATCCACCCAGCCAGGAGCGCGATCCATGCCGGACATAACTGCGTTGTGGCAGACGGCGCAGCTTCTCTTCGCGGGATTGCCCAGACCGATCGAGTTGATGTGCGCGACATCTCGAACCCAGAACGTGCGGTTTAGAAAGATGTCATTCCCGCGAGCGACGGACTGGCGGAACGACGTCTCGGTCTTCCATCGATCGAAGAAGAGAAAGACGGGCTTGGCCGGACTGTTCAAGACGCCTGCCGTTTCCCGCTGCAGGCTCTGCGGGCCCAAGGAGCCTGGGCCGCCAGGTTCGACCAGATCCTTCGCGCTGTTGTCCCAGGTCTGCGCGGCGTAGACCTGGCTCTCAAACGCGATGATTCGATTCAATTGCTCCTGGCTGAGGTGTCCTTTGCCTTCCTGATGGTCGTGGTAAGCGCTCTCGGCCTGAATCGCCAGTGTGCCCGCGCGTGCGTCGGCCATCATGTTCATGCTGACAGGCTTGCCGGTTGCGGGATCCTTATCCAACAGAACTCCAAGTTTCACATTGAACGGGCCATTGTCCGGCGCTAGAACATATTTCAAGTTCGTGGCGGGCCGGGGCCTTCGGAAGACGGAAACGGTCGGCTTCGCGCTCTTCAATCCCCAGACGGGATCGCGATTGACGCCAGTCGGATCACGCGCGATTTCGATCGTGAACTCCGGGTCGGGATTTTGGGAGGGTGGCCATGGCAATCCGACGCGGATGAGTCCGCGATTCAGCAACAGGGAATGCGAAGACTCGCGATCCTGCGGCAAGCTCGGGCTATCGGAACCATCGATCGCGGCAAACAGCGGATCCTTGCCGTTGGTGGCGCGCCACCTTTCCCGGATCGTGTCGACCGAGAGGCTCATTGCATTCGCGGGCTGGTGGCAGGTGACGCACGCGCGGCCGTTCGATCCCAGTGGCTCGAAGAATGGGTTCCCCTCAGTCTCGACGGGCCCATCCGCATTGAGGACTCCCAGCCGCCCCGATGGATTATCGAAGGTCATCTCCCGTGGCAGAACCACACCCGAACCTGGAGTCACCCAAGCCAAAGGGGCGGAAGAGACCTGGGCCCGAATCGCGACCACCCCGGCAGCCGCCACCCAGCAGAGCACAACCAACTTGCGCACGAAGCGAGGCCTTATTTCAGAGACCGGGACTGGACCTGCCAGTTGGAGTCCGTGCAGAGCGTGCATTTGTCGCCGACAAAGTATCCTTTGCCTTTGGCGCTGGTGTCGCCCTGCAACTGCCATTTGAGCCATGCCACTGCGACCTGGCCGAACGGTCCGCCGTTGTCCTGGTTGTAGGTGCCGCCGTGGCCGACGGAGGGATAAACACCATAGAAAATCGGCACGCGCGCCGGCATTACTTCGAAGTCTTTCTTGCCGTTGTCGTGCGCGATGTCGCTGTCACCGCCGGTGATGATGATCATGGAGGAGTGGATGCCGTCGATAATCTTCTGGTCCTTGGGATCGAACATCCCGCTGTTCCAGATGCCGACGGTGGCGATGCGCGGATCGGCGGAGGCCCCATACGACATCAGCCCGCCGCAGGACATCCCCATCGCTGCAACGTGCCCTGTGTCGACCTTTTGATAGAAACGGCTGGATGGGTCCTTGACCTCCTTGTCCATCCAGTTCATTGACGCGATCAGCGCCGTACCGTCCAGCATGTTGCCCGCGCCCGCCGGAGGACCGCCCTTACCTTTTGCCGCCGCTGCACCCGGAGCGCCACCAGGACCAGCTTTACCTGCTCCCGGGCCGCCGCCCGGACCACCTTTCGCGGCGCCAGGGCCCCCAGGCCCGCCGCCTGGGCCGCCCTTTGCGTTTTCCACCGGCGGTCCGTCCGCAACGATGACAAATCCGTAAGAGGCGATCTCCGACAGATACTCGGGGAATGTCAGCCCGTTCTTCGCGCAGCCGCCTTCACCCCACACAACCAGCGGGTGCTTGGAAGCTGTCAGGTTCACAGGCCGGTAGATCGTATGAGTTGCGAGGCTTTGATCGTGCTCAATAACAACCTGATCGGGACCGGAGGGCGGGTTCCCCTTCTGCGTATAACTCACGAGGCGGATCTTTTCCGTCGTGCCTTGCGCGTCGGTCGTGCCTGGCGCGATGAGCATGGTAATGAATGCGCCCGCGCCGACCGCGACCGCCAGTTTTGTCTTTAGGTGCATGGGAGGCTCCTTTGTCTATTTCGTGCTGTCGTACATGGTGATCTTGACGCCGCCGTTGGCGATGCCGGGGTTGGAACTCAGATACAGGCCAGAGTTGAGATAGGCGTACGGTCCGTCGCTTCGCGTTTCAAACGTTGGGACCAAGCCGCCTGAGGCAGAAGTCGTGTTTCGAACGATAATGATTTCGCCGTCGGAGGCTTGCCAAAGATAGCGCGCGTCGATGGCAGGCGGAGCGGAAAGATTCTGGTAGTCTGCGCCGCCGGCGAGCACTTTCCCGGTAATGCGACCCGTGATGTCACCGCCGGTAATGGGTATGATGTTGCGGCTTCCCCGCTTGCTCGGCCCGACCCTTTGCGAGGGACTTAGGCCCACGGATTCGACGATAAGTTCCTGGCCCGGCTTTTCGGCAGGATCCTTCTGCCGGTAGTCCCAAGGCTGAGGCTTGGCTCCCGCAGGCTTGGCGATCCGGGTGACGTTCGCCGCGTTGGTGGCTGCGTTTGAGACATCGTAGACGCGCAGAGTGAATGTCTTGGCGGTCTCATTCAGAGTGCGGCGCGCCACATACTTACCTGTATTGAGCCACTCCACTGCGCTTCCGATGGGAGCTTCAAAATCCATCACGACTCGGACATCTTTGGCGTCAGCTCCCAGTCCGGCGCTGCGGGAGAGGATGTACTTCCCGTCTTCCGTTTTGAAAACGAAGAAGTCTTCGACCTCGATGGCTCCGTTGGAAAGAGTCAGTTCGAAGTCCAAGGCTCCCGTCATGACAGTGGCCGAAAGCTTGGGGCCAGTGACCATCCCTTCGAGACCGACGGCGACGCGACGCTTGCCGTACGGGGTCGTGCCGAGACTGGCCAGACGATCGAGCTTCATCTGGGCCTCGAAGATAAGCGTTCCGTTTTCGGGGTTCGGAATTCCGCCTGGCATCCGGCAATCCCACGTTTTATCGGGAACGATCAGTTTTGCGGACGTTTGCCCTGCTGCAAAGCGCGGGGCGGAGAGCGCGGCAGCCCCAGCCGACAACAGGAACGTGCGTCTGCCGCTTTTCACTTGGAATTTGCTCCTCGATGGCGGTCGAAGAAGTCAAAGACCGCGGGCAGCACCAGAGGCACCATCCCGGGGTGATTCGCGTCAACTTCCATGTACTCGATGTTGAATCCGTTTGCTTTCATCCACTCGTGCATCGCGCGGCTCCCGGCAAGCGAAGGAGTGGCTCCCGTACCCTCGGTCATGAAAATGGGCATCTTACGAATGCGGTCCCACGGGTAGGTACTCTGCTCTACGAATGGGCCCGACATGGGAGCAATCGCGGCCCAATAGTCGGCGTATTTGGCGCCGAGGTACCACGTTCCGCCGCTCCCCATGGAATGGCCAGTGAGGAACGTCGAGGCGCGATCGACCGGGTATTCGTTCAAGACCAGCTCAAGCACGTTGATAACGTCCTGCTCGCTTCGTTCCAGCGTCTCGGCGTTCTGCACGCATTGGGTCGCGCGTTGCTGCGCAGCCGCGTCGGCTTGTCCGAACACCGCGGGCAGGCGCAGACAGGTCCCGTAAGCTCCCATGGGGCTGTATCCAAGAGGAGAGACCAAGATGTAGCCGTGCTGCTCGGCGAGTTGTAGAAGTTGCTTGTTGTTCTGGTCAACGTATTGGTTCTCATTACTTCCCGCTCCGTGCAGGATCAGCACCAAGGGTAATTTCGACTTGCCGTCCCAAGTTGTCGGGACATAAAGCCGATAAGGCATCTCGGCGTCGGTTGCTGGAAAACGATAAGTCCGGTGCTGATCGCCCTTGGCTTGCCACTGCGGCCCTCCCGGCTTGGCTTGCGACTTCGCAAGCTCCCGTGAAGCGAGGGTCTGGGCGTTCGGGTCGAGTTTGGTGCCGAACGGAATCAGGGTGCGGTCTTGAGCGGCTAGAAACGGGAGGCAGATAGCAAGGCCTCCGAACAGCGCCAATCGAGTCGCGGAAGTGAAGTTCATGGGTGGATCGCTCCCAGGTCGATAGTAAATCCGGTCCACGGCCGATCCTGCGCATCCAGGAATCTAGCGCAGAAGTCGGTGGCTCCTCCGCCGTTCACGATGGCCGCGCGGATCACATTGGCGCCCTTCTTCAGCGTCAGGCGCTTCGATACGCCATCGTCGATCACCGTCTGCCGGTCGCCATAGATCCCGATCACCTCCTCGCCGTTCACCCACCACACCGAAGCGGCATTCGACCCAATGGCCAGTCGCATATCGCGCATCTCCTGCGGGGAATTGACAACCGTAACGGCCCAAAAGAGAACGTCGGAGGTCTTTTTATTGAGGGCGGTGGCGAAGTGATACAGGTTGACGTTGTAGTTCTTGGTATCCACCGCGTGCCAAGTAAGGGGCATGCCTCCGGGCGTCACCGTGTCGCCATCGTGTGGGACCACGGTGAACTGGTTCGGAAAATAATCCTTTTTCGCGGCGGCTTGGACTGCACTGTCCGTGAGGCCGTTGGCGCCGATTGGCTCGAGCAGCAGCCAGCGCGGAATGAAGCCGTCCGAATGCGGTGATAGCGGCGCTGCAGTCGGCGGGGTCAGAGACCCCGCGGAAACCGGAACTGCGTCGCCGGCCGCGGCCGGAATACGCAGAGATGCCGCCAGCGCCAAGATGGCGAGCAATGAGCAGCGGCAGTTGCGTGGCGTAATCATAAACGGAGTCCCATCGCTTACGGCGCCTTCACCAGCCAACGCTGTTTTTCGCTCGCAGGGTCGAACTTGGCCAGCGTCGCGAAACTGCCTCCTACGGCAGATAGGGCCAGCGCGTCTTTCGCACCTGGCACCGACTTAGGCATGATGCGCCAGCTCCCATCGGCGAGTTGATCCATGCGCCAAAGTTGTTCGGGAGCTCCGGTGAAAGTTGGCAGGACCACGAGTTCCGCTTCCGCGGTCGCCGCAAGAGCCCGATCCGTGCCGGCAATCGTGACCTTGAAATAAGGAGCGCCGGGGTATCCGCCGGCATTCGGCACCGGAGCGATGGTCCATCTCTGCTGGGCCTGGAGCATATAGTTTGCCATGCGGAGATCGGCGGCGCCTGCCGGCCATTTTGAAGAAACTTGTGCAGAGTCCTGAGCCGGTATCACGCCGCCTTGGCCCGCAAAGGCTCCGCGCCCGCCTCCTCGTCCAGCCTGCCGTCCGCCGACTGGAACTCCCTCCACCGCCATCTCGATTACGGTTCCCGTGCGAACCGATTGGATCTGATACGTCCCTTCCTTCATGTTGTCGCCGGCGACGGGCCAGCCGTCTTTCCATTGGAGCGGCCGAATATCCAACACGCTCGCGCCGCCTCGGTCAAGGTCCGCTTCGTAGTGGAGGGAAAACTTCTGCACGCCTTGGCCGAGATCGAGCAATCCAAAATGGCCCGGACCGATCACGCGCCCGGCAGAGCCAACAAACAGCTTGCCCCCGCCTTGCAACATGTCCACGCCCATGTTGTCGACAAATGGCCCCGCCACATTTTTTGAGCGCCCGACCCGAATGTTGTATCCGGAATCCGCGCCGCGGCAGCAACTGCCGTGCGTGACCAGGAGGTAATACCAGCCGTCGTGGTAAATCATGTCGGAGGCTTCGCCGTTGACCGCGATATTGCGCGGAGCTTCCTCCGGATGCAGCCGTTGGCCGGTTTGTGGGTTCAGTTCCACCAAGCGGATGTATCCGAAGTAGGAACCGTAGGTCAGCCACAGTCTGCCATCGGTGGGATCCAGAAAAACTCCCGGATCGATGGCGTTCGAGTCTTCAATGCCATCCGAGGACGCGACCACTCCACCCTCCTCCCATTTGTAATCGGGCGAGTTTGCATCCAGCGTCTTATTGGAGATGAGATTGATGTCGGCTTTGGTCGGACCGCTGTTGGCAGCTACATACACGTAGTAGCGGTCACCCAAGTGAATCACGTCCGGGGCGAGTCCCCGGCGCGGAAGCGCTGTACCCCGCCGCCAAGTCCAACCATCGTCAGAAACCAACGCGGTTCCTCCGGTGCCGTATGTGTAGTACTTGCCATTCGACAAGACAACCGTGGACGGATCGTGAATTCCGATTTCGCCGTCCAGCGCGAACGCAAGGGAAGCCGACCCTAGAACCGTTGCCAGCAGTGCGTATCTCATTCGGACTCGGAGGACTGTTCGCAGCGATTCTAACAGCCGGGAGAGACCGAATCAAGCGCTGGTGTATCCGTAGTGTATACTAGCGCGGGGCAATGCAGATCGTTCAGCTTCAGCAGCAGCATTCGCAAAGGGGGCAGCGCTGGGTTATCTCCGTCTGCGCCGTGATTCTGGCGATGATGGCAATCCAGATGTCCAGCCTGGGGTTCTCTCCGCTTTTACCTGACATGCAGCGCGATCTGGCGGCCTCATATTCCCAAATTGGCCTCTTCACGGGGATGTATGGACTCATCGCGCTGACGATGAGTCTGCCGGCAGGAATTCTGGCTGCACGAATCGGCGAGAAACCGGCATTGCTCGCCGGGCTCGCGGTTGCTGCTGTTGGATTGGTGAGCCTGGGCAAATCCCCCAACTACGGCTTCGCCTTGGGCAGTCGGGCGATCTGGCTCATCGGCTATAGAACCGCGTTTATCGGAGTATTCACGGCGATGGCGATCGTGACACCGCCGAAGTATTTGAGCCGAACCATGGGTATTCTGGGCGCGATGGCGGCGCTGGCATCCGTCATCGGAGCTCCGTTTGGAGCGCGTTTAGCTTCGTCGTTGGGCTGGAGAGGAGGCATCTTCGGTTTCGCCGCCATCTCTATCGTGGGGGCGTTGGCATTTGGCGCGCTCTACCATCGCCGCGATTCCGGAGAGACTGCAAGCGCCACACGACAGCACGCTTTGGCCGGGTCTGCCGCTGCCGGAGCCCTGCGAAATCCGATTATTTGGGGAATGATCCTGCTGGGTCTAATGAATATGGGCGGATTCAGCGTGACCTTCTTTGTGCCGCATGCCGTGCAATCGGTGTTCAAGCTCGATACCCAACAATCCGCCACCATCATCAGCATGAGTTACATGGCCGCCATCTTTCTGAACCTCGGGTTCGGGTATCTGTGCGACAAGTACTCACGCTGGAACATGATGATTGTTCTCGCTGTTCTGCTGGTCCCATCCAGTTTTGCGGTGATGTCCCACGACTTGCTGGTGTTCCGGGTCGCCATCGCCCTGGTTGTGTCCTTGGGCCACGCTGCTACGAACCAGATGTACGCGATCGGCGCTTCCGTACTTCGTCCCGAAGAGGTTGGCAAGGGTATGGGAGTGGTCGGGTTAGGAAGCGGGATTTTTGGATACGTTGGACCGCAAATGCTCGGTTATCTGCGGGACACCACCGGAGGGTACACCGCCGGATGGGTCTTCGTCTCAATCGCCGCGGTACTGTCTTTGGGCGACCTACTGGTGCTGCGGGCTTACAGTTTGCGACACGCTCATCAGGGCTAAGGTATACCGAGTGGATACAATGAGAAGACACATCGATCAATTGAAGATCTGATATGGATCGGGTCGCCGGCATCACCTCGAACACAGTTCCCTGGGAAATCCTCAGGGCGGCCGGCTACGCTCCGCGGCTGGTTCCGAATGAGCTCGGTCCGACACCCTATGCGGACCGGTTCATGGAGGATGTCTTTGAGCCAAGATTCCGAGTCGCATTCGATCGGCTGTGTGCCGGCACATGGACGGATATAAGCATCGTGGTGATACCGAGAACCTCCGAGCAGGAGCATAAGCTGTATCTTTACCTGCGGGAGGCATCCCGGCTCGGGTACTCGAAGAGCATTCCGCGACTTTACCTCTACAACCTTTTGCACTCGCGTTTCGCCGAGTCTTACAGTTACGGATTGGATCGGACTCGTCAGATGGTCCGCGACTTTCAGGCCTCTGACGATGGGCTGCGAGAGGCGATCGCGGAGAGCAATCGCGCCCGCGCCGCCGTGCGGGCGGTCCTGGAACTGCGTCAACAGGGGCAGTTGGAAGGATCCCAAGCGATTCAAATGATCAGCGGATTCTATACCGGAGACCGGCGAGGGTTCGCGGAGCAGATGCGCCAAAAGGTGAGCGTCTTGAAGACCGCGACTCCGGTTGATCGTCCCCGCATCTTGATTAAAGGCGCCTCCCTCGACCATACCGCGCTGCATCGTCTTGTTGAACAGAACGGCGGCTACGTGGCCGCCGAAGACGATTGGCGGGGTTCCCGCGCGGCGGGCGAGCTGGACATCCGCACGGAAGGCGATCCCGTGATGGCGGTTTTCGAGAAGTACTACTATGATGCGGTCAGCCCTCGAGTGCATCCTCCGGAGAAAGCGGATGCGTGGTTTTACGCGGAAATCGAGGGTGGGCAAATCGAAGGAGTCGTCTTTTACATACCTTCGGAAGACGACGTTGTGGGTTGGGACTACCCGCGGCACCTTTCGTTTGTTGAGTCGCGCGGAGTGCCCAGCCTGCTGGTCCGGGAGAGCGGAGCACCGGAGCCGGGCTCCGGATTGATCGCGCAGGTTTCCACCTTTGTGCGGAGTCTTCGCGTATAGCCATGGCGGAAAAACAACTTGCATCCACTGTGGCGGCGTCGGAGGGCCAAAAGGCCTGGTTTGCCGCACTGCGTAAAGGAGTATTTGACGACCGTGCTCCTTACGCCATTGCGCAGGCGGACTTGCCCTTCGAGTTGTTTCAGATCCTGGACATCCCAGTGGTCAGCAATCAATGGTGGGCTGCCGTCGTATCCGCCAAGAAGCTTGCTCCGTATTATCTGGATAAGCTCAATGAAGCGGGGTTTCATCAGGGCCTTTGCCGGTATTGCAGCCTTTCGATGGCGTCGACCCTGATTGACGCGCCAGGACTGGCTCCCTGGGGAGGATTGCCGAAACCTGCGCTACTCGCGGCGCGGCTGACTTGCGATTGTATCCAGCGAGTGTTCGAGATCTGGGCGCGACACTTCAACGCGGAGTTGATCCTGCTGGATGCTCCCGGTGCCATGCATCTTCCGCCGCGGTGGTGGGAACAAAGCCGCACTGGCTGGCGCGGACTTTTTGAGGACCACCGCTTGCAGTTCATGGCCCGCCAATTCGACCGTCTGATCGCGTCGCTCGAAAGGCTCTCCGGCCGGCGATTTGACGTCGAGCGACTTCGCGTACTCATGGAACAAGTGAATCGCCAGGAAGAGTATTTCGCAGAGGCGAAAAAGGCGATTTGCGACGCGCCAAAGACTCCGGTGCGCATGCAGGAGCAAATCACCAACGTCATGGCTGCGCAGTGGCAGCGCGGCTCGGATTGGGCGGTGGGGCACGCGCGCGCATTTCGCGATGAGGTCGTCAGCCGGGCAAGAAATGGCGTCGCGGCTTATCCGAATGAGCGTTTGCGTGTGATGTGGGTCGGCGCCGCCCTGTGGTACGACCTGGATTTCTACACAGCCTTCGAAGCCTCGCACGGCGCGGTATTCGTTTGGTCCATGTATCTTGCCTTTGGCCCCGATGGCTACATTCGCTACGGGCTGGATGACCCGTTGCTGGCGCTGGCCAGCCGCACCGTGAGCATGAATGAACAACTCCACAATCCACCTTGGGCGAGCGAATGGATCTTGGAGCAGGCGCGGTCCCATCGCATCGATGCGGCTTTTGTCCTGACCCCGCTTGGGACGCGCCCTTCGGCAACGGGAACGCGTTTCATCGAGATTGCGCTGGAAGAAGCGGGACTCGCCGTATTTTCGATTCACGCGGACATGGTGGACTCGCGCCAGTGGAATGCGCAGGCGATGCGAAGGAGCGCGGCGGAGTTTCTAAATCGGTTGGACCAGAGATGAAGAGCGATCTAAGCCAGTTCCGCCTGTATCTCCGCCAGGAACGCGGCAACATCTTGCGGAACCGCCGCCTCACGTTCGCGCTGGTCGAACTCTTCCAGCCGGCTGATCCGGCTGTTCGAGATATGGCGGGAAACGTGTTCCTCCGCCGCTCCTGCTTTGCCCGCTTCAATGGCCTTGATCAGGTCCAGATGATCGCGGCTAACTTGCCTCAGAGTCGCAAGATTGTGCCCGCCCCGCCGGGCCGCAAAGATTCGAATCAGCAGCCGGATGCCGGCAACTACTTTAAGGCTTCTTCGATTTCCCGCGAGCTTCATCAAGTACGTATGAAACGCAAGATCGGCGACCTCGAAGCGCTCCATCTGTCTGGCATCCAACGCTGGTTTTCGACTGGCCTCGAGTTCCTTAACCAGCGTGGTCATCGCCGAAGCCACGGAACGAAAGTCGCGTATCTCGGCCGCCGAAGGCGATCTGGCTGCCACGGTGCGCGCCGCCAGTCCCTCCAGAGCCTCGCGCATTTCAAACAGCTCCCGGATGTCGTCCCGATCCAGCGTGATCACTACCACGCCTCTTCCCAGCACCGATTGAAGCAGTCCCTCGCTTACCAGTTGGCGAATCGCTTCGCGCGCGGGCGTGCGGCTAATTCCCAATTCTTTGGCAATGCTGACATCGGAAACGGGCACGCCGGCACGCAATTCCCTCGAGGAGATCTTGCGCTGGATATGGTGGTAGGCGATCTCGCGCATGGGCTTCGAAGCCTTCGATCGTCCGCTCATGTACCTCTGAGTTTACCAGTGGACACTTTCATGCACTATGGCGTGTATACAATGTGGTTTCCATGGAAAGATCGCAGCTATGAATGAGGTACTGCTGCTGCAGTTCACTGGCGATCTGATTCTGGACGAACCAGATCCGGACGCTCTATTCGACTTGGCGCGCCCACAATTGCGCGACTGCGACATTCTTGTCGGCCACGTCGAAGTGCCCCATACAAATCGCGGCCAAACAGCGCATTTCGACGTTCCCGCGCCTGCGAGCGATCCTGCAAATCTAGCCGCCCTCAAGCGCGCCGGCTTTCACATTGCGACATTGGCTGGCAATCACATCGCCGACGCCGGACCTCAGGGAGTGGAAGACACGGTGGCCGAGCTGCAACGTCTAGGCATTTTCACCACCGGTGCAGGCAGAGATCTGGCACAAGCCCGGAGGCCAGCGGTGATTGAGCGGCGAGGCCTGCGCCTCGGGATGCTTAGCTACAACTGCGTCGGTCCTCGAGAATCTTGGGCAGGAGAGGCTCATGCGGGCTGTGCCTTTGTTCAGGTTCTCACGCACTATGAACTCGATCATGCATCGCCAGGCGGACCACCCTCGGTATACACGTTTGCGGAACCGAGGACGCTGGACGCCATGCTTGCCGATATCGAGACGCTGCGTCCGAAAGTCGAGATTCTTGCGGTTGCGCTGCATAAGGGACTGGGACACACGCCGGCCACCGTCGGCATGTATGAACGCCAGATCGCCAGGAGCGCCATCGATGCCGGCGCAGACGTAGTGGTGGGCCACCATGCTCACATTCTTCAAGGTATGGAGATCTACCGCAGTCGGCCGATCTTTCACGGCCTCGGCAATTTCGCCGTCGCCACTAGAGCGTTGAACGTGGACGGAAACTCCAGCCCCGAACGCAAGGCTTGGGCTGAGCGCCGCCGCAAACTCTTCGGCTTTGAGCCGGACCCTGAATACGTGACTTATCCGTTTCACCCCGGGGCGAAGAACGCGATCCTCGCCTTCTGTGAAGTCGATCGCCAAGGCGTTCGTTCCGCGGGCTTCACACCGTGCTTCGTGAACAAGCAGTCCCAGCCCGAAGTTCTCGATGATGGTGACCGTGGCCACGCGGTCGCGGACTACGTTCGCGATGTCACCTTGCGTGCCGGTTTGAATGCGCAGTTCGCATGGGAGAGCTGCCGTGTTTTCTTCTACAGAAGGAACAGTTGAATGAAATCCGATTCTCGCCCGCTCGCAGACATCACCGTTTTAGATTTGACGACGGCTCTGGCAGGGCCCTATGCGACCTTTTTGCTGGCGGGCTTGGGTGCACGTGTCATTAAGATCGAGAATCCTTCCAGCCCGGATAGCTGCCGGACGAACGCGCCTTATCTTGGGCCCACTGGCGCGCATCTCACTCGTGAGCATCCGGAGGATATATCCGTCTCGGCTATCAACCGCCTCCGGAATAAGAAGGCGGTGACCTTGAATATGAAGCATCCCGAAGCTCGCGCGGTTTTCGAGAAGTTAGTATCCAAGGCCGATATGCTGGTCGAAAACTTTAGCCGCGGCGCGCTGGACCGCTTGGGAGCGGGCTATGCCGACGTGCATCGCAAAAATCCTCGTCTGCTGTATTGCTCGATCACAGGCTTTGGTAGTCAGGGCGACGGGGCGGGGAAAGCGATGGATACCATCATCCAGGCGCTGAGCGGGGCGATGATGACTTCGGGCGCTGCCGGCGACCCGCCGGTCCGCATGGGAATCCCGTTTGCCGACCTGTGCGCGCCCCTGTTTGGCGTGATCGGGCTCCTCGCGGCGCTGCATCAGACACAGCGCACAGGTGTGGGCCAGCACGTGGACGTATCCATGCTGGGGGTCATGACATCGCTGGTGGCATGCGAGCCGTTCGACCTGCTGGAACAATGTGGCGTGCCGCAGCGAACCGGGCAGACCGTGCCCCGTCTGGCTCCCTTTGGCATCTACAAAGCCGCGGACGGCTATGTTGCGATTTGCGCGCCCACCGAAACCTTTGCCACCGCGCTGTTCAGCGCTATCGGCCGGCCCGAGTTGAACAACGACGAGAGATTCCAAACCCGTGATGCCCGGGTTCGCAATGTCGCGGAGGTGGATCGCATCCTTTGTGAGTTCACCCGCGTCCATCCCGTGGGCAACATCGTGGAACTCCTGTCCCGGGCAGGAGTTCCGGCCGCTGAAGTACGAAGTCCGGCCGCAGCGGTGCGCGATCCTCAGGTGACGGCCCGGAAAGAGACCGTTCCTCTTCAGCATCCAGCCGCACCAGAGGCCGACGTCTATGGTTCTGGCTTGCCCATTTCTTTTTCCAGCTCGATAGTGGGTTTTGATCAGCCGCCACCTGGCATCGGCGAATACAACGATGAGGTCTACGGGACGATGCTCGGCTACACGCGCGATGAATTATGCGCGCTTCGTGCGGCCGGCGTGATTTAAACCCGTTCTCGCTCAACTTGCCTACAAGTTCGCGCCACAGAGCATCTTCCCTGCTCGTCCCGGAGATCCAACATCAACCTTCCTTAAGAACCTTCGACCTCAAAAGCTGAGAGAAGTTCGTAAGAGGGTTGCTCCCGGGGAGCCCCTTCTCTCTCCTACTCTCGTGAATTCCACCCCAATGGCGGAGAATGACGGCACGCGGTTAACGCGGTGGTCGTCTCGGTTTCCACTTTTCGAATTCCCTGCGAATGTTTACAAAGCAGAGAGTGTTTCGCACGCTCCAACAATCACTCGACAACGGAACGACCGAGCTAAGAAGCTCCGTGTGCACCGGCAGATGGTCCGGGAGGCGACCGGCAGCGCCACAAGGCGGCATGGACCGTTGTTCCGGCGCACGATCAAGCAGCCGCATGGCGACCAATCCTTCGAGACGCGCAGTTGACCGTGGATTTCCTGCAGTCCAATAACCGGGGCTACTTGCCTGAAATCGGGTAGTCCTTCCACACATATTCGAGCGCTTGCGGCAGAGTCTGATGGATCACTTTCGCGTCGACGTGACCCGCGTTCTTGGCGTACACGAACTGGTAGTGATAGCCCTTGGCTTTCAGGACGCCCGCAAGGCGCTGATTCGCGATCACCCAATTGCGCCGATCGGCCGAGGCGCTTTTTGCGCCTATATCGTTTTCCGAAACATGCATCCAGATGCGGAGCGGCTTCACCGGATTATCGGGAAAGAAATGTTCCGGGTACTCAAAAGCTCCGTGCGGGGCCTCGGGGCCCTCACGCAGATCGACGAAGGTGCCGGAATAGGACAGCACGCGATGGTAGCGCTCCGTGCGGTACCAAGCCATGGTGAGCGCCATCGCTCCGCCGGAGCTGCCGCCGTAGGTCATGCGGCCTTCCGGATCTTTGGTCAGCGTAACGCCGGTTTCTTTTTCTACACGGGGCAAAATTTCGGTTTCGACGAAATCGGCGAAGACCGGCGACACCGTATCGTATTCAAGGCTGCGCTCCGGGCCGGGGCCGTTGGCGACCATCACCGCCACCATCACAGGCAGACGGCGATCCGCAATCATGTTGTCGAGGATGTTCGCGAGCTGGCGGTCGCGCAGGCCGTAGGAATCCGCGCTGAAAATGAACGGAGCAGGTCTGCCCGGAACAAACTGGGCCGGAATGTAGACGGAGACCAGCCGCTCAAACGGGGCGTCGACGCCGGGAAACACTTTGCTGGTGGCGGAGTTCATAAAGAACTCGATCAACTTGCCATGCGGAATCCCGACGCGTTGCTTTTCTTCGGGCGCGGGAGTGTAGTCGGGACCTGTCGAAAAATCTCCGTCGCCGGAGCCCTTGACCAAAGGCGGCAAATTCGCGAGTTTTTCGAGATCGGCGAGATCTTCGGGAGTCGCGGGGTTGGCCGGGCGTTGGCCACCCTTCCCGGCGCCCCGTCCACCCGGCGCAGCGGGCGCCGCCGGGCCTTGAGCGACAACGCTGCCCACCGAAGCGATTACGAAGCACGTTGTAACGCTGGCCAGCAAACGTCGATTCATTATGACCTCCTTGGATTGAGAACCGCCCTCGTGCAGGGCTCGTTGCCATTTGGCAGTCTACCAGAGACGGCACTCGCGGGTGGCCGGGGCTTCAGACAGAGCGCCAGCCGGGGCGATTTTCGCTACCGTCTGGCCGTTAATTTCTTAAATCGTTCTTCAACGGCGTCGAGCGTTTCGT
>CAWISY010000293.1:0-44199 GCA_963838455.1 Bryobacterales bacterium | reverse complement strand
TGGAACCTGTCGACCAGCAGGGATCGCATCATCTCCCACACCTCCGGACTGGTGGCTTTGGGATCGCCTTTGCCGACGATATCGTAGTTGGCGTCGCCAATCCAATCCGGACCGCCAAAGACGAAGTCGCGGGTGGTGCGGAATGCAAGGATGACGATGGCGCGCAGCGAAGTGTTGGCGATGGTGATGCCGCCGTTCGCCGGCGCTCCCCTATTAAAGCTGGTAGTGCCGGGTGCAGTGGGCTTGATCGTGGCGACCTCGAATTTCTTTTCCGCCGAGGTCGCCAACCCGACGAAGCTGTTGGCTTGCTGCGCGAACGCGGCTGGGCCGGTGAGGAATCCGAGGATGGCCGGTCCCGTGGTGGCCGCAAGCAGCGCTAAGCCGAGCGCCCAACGTTTGACCAATCCCAGCGCTTGGGGACGCCGGTTTTCGAGGATCAGCCGGACGCGCGAGCGCAGATCCGCGCCAGTGATGCCGGAGACGCAGGCCAGCGGAGAATTTCGATAGAGTTTGCACACGTTGAGGATTCCTTCGACGTAATCTTCGGCCTGCGCTTGATCGAGGACGGCCTGGTCGCAGGCGAGTTCCCGCTCTTCGATGAGCTTGCGCCCGATCATCCACACCACCGGATAGAACCAGAATAGGGCCTCCACAAACATGTGCAGAGCGGCGGTCAGGTTGTCGCGGCGGCGCGCATATATTCCACTCATGCGAGAGCACGGCATCGAGTTGTGTCTCGCTGAGAGCGGCGGTCATTCCTTCCGGGATCAGAATGGAAGGACGCCTGATGCCGAACACTCCCGGTTCGATCCGCTGCTCGCGCAGGGAAGGGGATTGTAGAACCGGGATGCCTCGAAACGGATTCGAAGGCTGGGCATCCCACGCGGCACGGCGAATGGTCCACCAGGAGCGCAGCCATCCCAATACGACGACCGCCGCTCCCAGCGCCCACAGCACGGCGAGTCCGTACAGCAGAAGGCTCTGCCACTCGACGGGAGCCTGAGGCGCCGGCGAGATGCGGAAAGGAGCCGCGGCCAGCCCATGCCCCAGATCGAGCAGCGCGGCGAACGGGACCAGGAACTTGACCGACGCCGCCAGCCACAGCCAGAAGCGCACCGAGGGACGGTTGTGCTGCAGCAAGAATCGGCAGGCGAGCCACACCAAGGCGGCCGTGAGCGTCGATTGCCACACGTGATTCAGCAGGAAAATCAGAGCCTGGGTCATTTTCGGTCACGCTCCTTCTGGTGCCGGCGCAATAAGCGCTCGGCTTCCTGAATGTCGTCGAGGGTCAACTGGCCGGTCTTGACCAGGTGCGCCATCACCGGCTGGGTCCGTCCGCCAAACAAGGCCAGGAGATCACTAAAGAGCTTGCGGCCCGCGTCATCGCGCGTGATGGCCGCGTCGAAGATGTTGGCGTTGCTGATGCGCTTGACGATCCTGACTGCTTGTTTCCCTTCCATCAGCCGGTACACGGTGGTCTGCACGGTGGTGTAGGCGGGCCGTTTCGCTTCGGGAAACGCTTCCTGGATTTCACGGATGGAGCAGGGACCGCGGCTCCATAGGATTTCCATGATCTGCAGCTCCAGCTTGGATAGTTTAGGGTGCGCCACGGCATCTCCAACTACATTTATGGATAGATACTACTACATGCTGTAGTTGGTTGCAACAGGATTCTTAGATCGCCAATACTGAGCCGCGACCGAAGGAAGCGGTTCTAGCGTTGCTCTTTCTGAAGCTTCGCCGCGACCTGCTCCACTTCGCCCCAGACGCGCAGCAGGTTGCCGCTCCAGAGTTTGCCGATCTGCTCTTCGGTGTAGCCGCGGCGGACCAGTTCCAGCGTGACGTTGAAAGCGTCGGCCGCGCTGTTCCATCCGTCGATGCCGCCGCCCCCGTCGAAATCCGAAGAGATGCCGACGTGATCGATGCCGATCAGCTTCACCGCGTAGTCGATGTGATTGACCAGATCCTTGACGTTGGCTTGTCCGGCGGGCGGGAACTTGGCGTCGATCTCGGCGAGCCGTTTGTCGTATTCGGCGCGGCGGTCGGCCGGGAGCGCGTCTAATGCTGTATCAACGCGGGCGGCCTCACCGCGGCCCCCTCTACCGGCTCGGCCGTTCTGCGGGGCCGGACTGCCGGAACTTTCGACCGGACAGACGCGAGCTGCTGCGCCATTCCCCCGCGCCGCGCGATTTCCTCCATTGCCGCGGGCGCCTCCATTGCCCCGGCCTCCTGCTTGCGCCCCCAGGCCGAACTCTTCGCGCAGTTTGGCGAGCGCCTCGGTGCGCTCTTTCGAATCCGTCTTGAGGTACGTCGCAAACCCGACGATCTGAATCACGCCGCCGTTTTGCTTCAGGGCCAGCAACTGCTCATCGTCCATATTGCGGCTGACGTCGGCGAGGGCGCGCACAGCGGAATGCGACGCGATCACCGGGGCCTTCGACAGCCGGATCGCCTCCAGGTTGGCGCCCTTGGAGGGGTGCGACAGGTCGACCATCATGCCCAGCCGATTCATCTCCGCGATCACCTGCCGGCCCAGCGGTGAGAGTCCGTTGTTATACAGGTAGCCCTGCGTCTCTCCGGTGTTGGAGTCGGCAAGCTGGCTGTTGCCGTTGTGGGCCAGAGACATGTAGCGCCCGCCGCGGTCGTAGAACTCCTTCACTCGCTTGATGTCGTTCCCGATGGGGTAGCCGTTTTCGACGCCGATCACGGCGACGCGCAGGCCTTTCTTGTGCAGCGCGACCACGTCGGCAGGCGTCAGCGCGAGGCCGATTTTGCCGGGAGCGATCTGTTCGGTCAGCCGGTGCACGGCGTCGAACTTAGCTACCGCCTGGCGGTACGCGTTGTCAAAACCCGCCGGCGTCAGGGGACCCTGGCCGACGTAGGCGATCATGAATGACACATCCATGCCGCCGTCGGCCATCTTCGGCAGATTCACCTGCGTGGTCAGGCGCATGGTGTAGTTGCAATCGGCGGTAAAGTTGTCGGGCTCGATGTCGTTGTGGGTGTCGAGCGTAATGACGCGGCTGTGAATCAGGCGGGCCTTGGCCACCAGCGCCGGATCGTCAGAACTGGTTTGCGCGGGACTTTTTCCGCCGATCACTGCAAGCAAGAGACCGGATAGGACCAAACCTCGATTTTTGTATTTCATGCATCCTCCAAATCGAATAGGGACCGACGGAGGTCGAGGTGGGAAACGTGTCAGATCCAGAATAGCAGTGTCTGGACGGGTTGATTTAGCGCTTCATCGCCCTGGCGCGAACCCGCTTGGGATACCAGGACGTGAAGTATGCGGCTCCCACGAAGGCCAGCGCCGTCGCCACGATCGGCCAGAGCGCGGGCAGGTCCGGACGGTAGAGCAGGGCTGCGTCCGCCGCGGCCATGATGGCGAAAGACGCGGCCCATACGGCTGTGATCGCGTAGTTGGTTCGCAGGAATACGGGCGAAGTCCAGAACTCGCGGGGAACCTGCTCGCGCGCGTACTGCAAGGTGAAAGGCCGTCGCAGGGCGATAGAGATCAGGACAACCAGCAGCAGTCCGCCATCGACACTCAGGCGGATGCCCGGGATGGACCACTGAGCCTGAGTCAGGAGCGCGTAGGATCCGAGCCCGCCGAAGAGCAAGAATGTTCCGAGGCCGAGGATTTTCATCGAGTGATGCTGGATCAGTACGTCGTGGATGAGAATCGCCAGTGAAGCCGCTGCGGCAGCCAGCAGAGCCACGGGAATGCTGGCCAGGCGCTGCACGATCAGGTAGACCAGGAAGGGCGCGAATCCTAGCAGGATGCCCATCCCTTACAGTATCAAGCTAGCTGGAGGCGAAGCGGGTCACGTGCTCCGCGATCAAATGTAACTTCCGGCTGCCCGCCGAGAGTCTAACAGGTGAATGGATTGGGCTCGATGGCATCGCCCAACTCGGCGTCGTGCAACTCGGATGCTTCTGCTGTCGGTTCTCTTAGGAGCCTTGCCGGCAGCGGTTCACGGCCAGATCAAGATTCTGGTCAATACTTCGCCCTCGGCGAATCAGGCCTTTGACAAGTACACCGCCGCCGCGGAATCCCAAATGGACGGGAAGCTACGCACTTCCGCCAAGCCGGGCGATGTGGATTTGTCGGCTGTGGGCGGAAGTCCGATTACGGTGGACGGCGGCATGATCCACGACTGGGCGGGCGGCGTGCTGGTCAAGGGCGTAACGGTGGACCGGGCGCTGGCGATGTTCGAGAACTACGCCGATTACAAGAAAATCTTTGCGCCGGAGGTGCTGGATTCCAAGGTGCTGGCTCACGCCGGCGACCGCTGGGACCTGGCCCTCCGTGTCAGCCGCAAGAACGTGTTTACGGTGACCTACGACACCCAATATGCCGTCGAATACCGCAAGCTGGAGGGCGGCCGGTGGCAGATTCTGTCGAGATCGACCCGAATCAGCGAGCTCGACGACGCTAACAAGCCGTTGCCGGATGGTAGCTCGCAAGGGTTCCTGTGGCGCTTGAACTCCTACTGGGTGATCGAGCCTCGGCCGGAGGGGGTTTATCTGGAGCTGCGGGCGATCTCGCTCTCGCGCGACGTTCCCTCCGGGCTGGGCTGGATCGTCAAGCCGATGATCGCGACGGTGCCGCGCGATTCGCTGAAGGCGACGGTGGAAGAAGCGCGCAACGCGCTACGATAGTCGGCGGTTCCCCGCGCATGCGCATTGCGATCGTCTCCGATATTCACGGGAATCTTCCGGCTCTCGAAGCTGTGCTGGCCGACTTGCGCAACGCTTCCCCCGACTTGGTTTTGCACGGCGGGGACTTGGCGCACGGAGGCGCGAATCCCGCCGCGGTGATCGACCGAATTGGCGAGCTGGGATGGCAGGGGGTGCTCGGGAACGCGGATGAGCAGCTCACGCGGCCGCAGACGCTTCACGAGTTCATTCATCAAACTCCGCCCATGCAGCCGCATCTTGATGTGATGGTTGAGATGGCGGATTGGACCGCGGAACGGTTGGGCGGCGACAGGATTGCCTGGCTGCGGCGGCTACCGTTGGCGCATCGACTGGAAGAGATCGCTCTCGTCCACGCGAGTCCTGCCGATACCTACCGTTCTCCCGGGCCGGAGGCGAGCGATGCCGAACTTGAGTCGGCTTACGCGGGGCTCGGCACGGGCGTCGTGGTCTACGGGCACATTCACGTGCCGTATGTCCGGCAAGCCGGCGGAAGAACCATCGTCAACACGGGAAGCGTGAGTCTTTCCTTCGATGGCGACCGTCGCGCGGCTTACCTGCTGCTGGATGACGGGATGCCGGTGATCCGCAGGGTCAATTATGACGTCGATCTCGAGCTCGGCGCGCTGGCTCGATGCGGTATGCCGCATTGGGGATGGACGGCCCGGATGATCGAGAGCGCCCGGCCGCAGATGCCGTGACGCGGCGTCAAACACCCACCGGTCGCCGAGCCAAAAGTTCGCGAGCGAGGTTGCGGCAATGGCGATCAGGTTGGAAGGGATGGGTGGAATCCCCACGGCTCCGGTAAGCAGCCGCATCAGGATCAGGTTGGAGGTGAGCGAGACCAGTCCGTTCGAGACCTGAAAGCGCCAGAAGCGTCCCGGGCGGCCCCGCCAAGTCCAGCGCGCATGCCACTGGTAATTATGAAGAATCGCGGTTTCGACGGCTGCTGCGGTCGCAAGCAGATAGTTCAAGTGCAGCCTGAGAAAGAGCGCGAGTGCAAGGAGCTGAACTCCTGCGCCAACAACACCTACAGCGCTAAACTTCGAGAGACGCCTGACCATGAAAATGTTTAGGCTAATTCAAGCTTTTTTGGTTTCGAGCTTATACAGCGCCCGGGTGTGCTGCACCACGGCGTACACCAGTGTCGCGGCGATGCCCACCGCGCCGATTCCGAATCCAACATCGAACAGCAGAAATGTTTTACCGCCCAGGAAGGCGTGAGGCTGCCAGATGGCCACCACGGTTCCGATGGCTAGCAGCACGCGCAGTTCGGTAGGGCCAAAGTTCCAGAAGGAGAGTTGGAAGGTGCCCATGGTGTAGGTCGCCAGGTAAATCTCGATGGACAGCAGCAGGTACACGATCAGGAAGGCGTAGGCGACGGCGGGCGTCATGTAACCCGAAAAAGCCAACCCGGACATGAGGAAGAAGCTGCCCAGCGCATCCAAGACATGATCCACGTAGAAGCCGTAGCGCGGGCGCTGGCAGTTGCGTACGCGCGCCAGCGTTCCGTCGAGCGAATCGCCAAACCAGTTGAGCGCGAGAAAGACGACGGCTGCGGCCAGCGCGGCTCGGTTGGTGCGGGCTCGCCAATACAAGATGCCGGCTATGGCGAGCGAAATGGAGCCCAGCGCCGTCAAGTGATCCGAATTGACCCAGGCGGGGAGACGGTGGGCGATCCAGATGAGAGAGCGTTTTTCTAAGGTGGCCAGAAAGCTGAAGTGCGACCGCTTGGCCTGGTTGAACGAATTGTTTGTGGCCGTCATCGCCTGGATAGACGCCGCGCGCTGGATTAAAATTACATAACCTAAGGTCAATTTCGTTAGCCTCAGGCCAATTTGGTTAGAATGTATCGGACACACCTCGCATGCCCATCGCAACCGTAAATCCCGCCACCGGAGAGCTGCTCCGGAGCTTCGAACCGCTTACCGACTCGCAGATTGAGGAGCGCCTCAGTTGGGCCGCCGAGGAGTTTCCCCGCTTTCGCCGGCTCAGCTTCGCCCAGCGGGCGGAGATGATGAACGCCGCGGCCGGCATTCTGGAGGAGCGCAAGCAGGAGTTCGGCCGGCTGATGACGACCGAGATGGGCAAGACGCTCGGCTCAGCCGTCGCCGAAGCGGAGAAATGCGCTTGGGTGTGCCGCTACTATGCCGAGCACGCCGAAAAATTTCTTGCGCCGGAAGAATTGCAGATCGGCTCGGCGAAAACGCGCGTGATCTACCAGCCCATCGGACCGATTCTCGCGGTGATGCCGTGGAATTTTCCGTTCTGGCAGGTTTTCCGCTTCATGGCGCCCAACCTGATGGCGGGCAACGTGGCATTGTTGAAGCACGCCTCGAATGTTCCCCAGTGCGCGTTGAAGATTGAGGAGATCATGCTCGAAGCCGGATTTCCGGCGGGCGCGTTTCAGACGTTGCTGGTGGGGTCGAACAAGGTCGACGGCATCTTGAATGACGCGCGCATCATGGGCGCGACGCTGACCGGGAGCGAAGGCGCCGGGATCGAGATCGGGATTTCCGCGGCGAAGCGAATCAAGAAAGTGGTAATGGAACTGGGCGGGAGCGATCCGTTTATCGTGATGCCGAGCGCGGATCTGGAGAAGGCCATCAGCACGGCAGTGACGGCGCGAACCATCAATAATGGCCAATCCTGCATCGCGGCCAAGCGGTTCATTGTGGCTGAAGAGATTGCCGACCGTTTTGAAGGCGGCTTTACCGAAAAGATGCAGGCGCTGCGGGTGGGCGACCCGATGGAAGCGAGCACCGAGATCGGTCCGCTGGCCAGCGCCGGGGCCCTGGCCGATCTGGACGCGCAGGTGCAGCAGGCAGTGAACGCCGGGGCGCGGGTTTTGACCGGAGGGCACAAGCTGCACGGGGCGGGAAGCTATTATGCGCCGACCGTGCTGGCGGGGATCACCAAGGAATCGCCGGCGTATCGCGATGAGTTGTTCGGACCGGTGGCGTCCGTGTACCGGGTGAAGGATATCGACGAGGCGATCGCGGTCGCCAACGACAGCAACTTCGGCTTGGGCGCCAGCGCGTGGACGCGTGACGCGCGGGAGCGCGAGCGCTTCATCAACGAGATCGAATCGGGGATGGTGTTTATCAATAAAATGGTCGCCTCCGACCCGCGGCTGCCGTTCGGCGGTGTGAAGCGGTCGGGGCATGGGCGCGAGCTGGCCGTGTTCGGCATCCGCGAGCTGGTCAATATCAAAACGATTTGGATCGAGGAGTAGGCATCTCCATGGCGAAACTGGGCTTCGTCGGGCTGGGCGTGATGGGCGGCAACATGGTTGCGCGCCTGCTTGAGAAGGGTCATCAGGTCACCGGCTGGAACCGGACCAAATCCAAGGCGCAATGGCTGCTGGATAAGGGAATGGCGTGGTCCGATTCGCCGAAAGCGGTAGCGCAAGCCTGCGAGATTGTGTTCTCGATGGTGACGGATTCGTCCGCCCTGTCTAAGATCGCGTATGGCGACGACGGCGTGATTGCCGGGCTCGACATCAATAAAGTCTGGGTGGAGATGAGCACGGTGAGTCCGGCGATGAGCAAGGCGATCGCCGAGCAGGTCCGCAAGGCCGGAGCCGACATGGTGGACGCGCCGGTTTCTGGCAGCGTGATCACGCTGCAATCGGGCAAGCTGTCGGTGATGGTGGGCGGGCATGCGGAGACCTTCGAACGGGTCAAGAGCGTGCTGCTGGACATCGGGCCGAAGGTGACGCACGTGGGCGAAAACGGGCTCGCGCTGGTGATGAAGATCGCCACTAACCTGAGCCTGACGGCGCAGATGATGGCGTTCTCGGAAGGCGTGCTGCTGGCGGAGAAAAGCGGCATCCCGCGCGAGATCGCCGTAGATGTGCTGACGCACAGTGCCATTGCCTCGCCGATGATCCAGTATCGTGGGCCGTTCGTGCTCAAGATGCCGGACGAGGCATGGTTCAATGTGAACATGATGCAGAAGGATCTGCTGCTGGCTGGCGAGCTGGGGCGGCAGGTGAACGTGCCGCTGCCGACCGTCGGCTTATGCAACGAGTACCTGACTGCGGCTCGTGCGATGGGGTTTGTGGAGAAGGACTTCGCGGTGGTATTTGAAGTCTTGGCTCATATGGCAGGAGTAACCAAATGACAACCGCTCCCGTTCAAGCGGGGCTTTCCGAAGAACAGGCTCGCGCGCTGCGGATGTATCGCAAGATGGTGGCGATCCGGCTGTTCGAGGAGCGTGTAAACGATTTGTATACGCGGGCGCTGATGCCCGGCCTTGCGCACCTGTACATCGGCGAAGAGGCGGTCGCGGTAGGGGTGTGCGAGGCGCTCACCCGCGAGGATTACATCACCAGCACGCATCGCGGCCACGGGCACTGCCTGGCCAAGGGCGCGGCGCTCGACCGCATGTTCGCGGAGCTGCTCGGTAAGGAAGCCGGCTACTGCAAAGGCAAGGGCGGGTCCATGCACATCGCCGATCCGGATACCGGGAACCTGGGCGCGAATGCGATTGTAGCCGGGAGCGCGGGCATCGCCACCGGGGCGGCGTTTTCTTCCAAGAGGCTGGGCAACGGGCGCGTGTGCGTGTGCTTCTTCGGCGAGGGAGCGCTGGGGCAGGGAGTGGTCTACGAAGTGATGAACATGGCGGCGATCTGGAAGCTGCCGGTGATCTACGTCTGCGAGAACAACCTGTATAACGAGTACACGCACATGTCCGAGACCACGGCGGGCGATCCGATGCTGCGCGCCGCAGGGTTCGGCGTGCATGCCGAGAGTGTGGACGGGCAGGACGCTCGCGCGGTCTACGCGCTGACGGCGAAGCTGGTCGACCGGGCGCGGCGCGGGGAGGGTCCGGCGTTCGTGTGGGCCAACACGTACCGTTTTGCCGGGCATCACGTCGGCGATATTGCGCGCGAATATTATCGCGCCAAGCAGGAAGAACAGATGTGGAAGACGGAGCGGGACCCGCTCAACATCATGGCCGCGTGGCTGATCGAAAGCGGGACTGCGGACAACGCAATGCTGGATCAAGCCAGAAGGGAGATCCACGCGGAGATCGAGACGGCCGTCCAGTTCGCGCTGGCGGCTCCTTATCCGGCGGCGGCGAGGGTGGTCGAGGACGTGTATGCCTGAGACGGCGGTTGCTTTACGCGAATTGACGCTCGGGGAAGCCGTGCGCGAGGCCCTGGCCGAGGAGATGCGCCGCGATCCTCGTGTCTTCATCCTGGGCGAGGACGTGGCCGAGGCCGGAACCACATTCAAAGTACTCACTGGTCTGGTTCAAGAGTTTGGACCCGAAAGGGTCCTGGACACGCCGATTTCGGAGCCCGGATTCACCGGCATCGGCGTAGGCGCGGCCATGACCGGATTGCGGCCGGTGGTCGACATCATGTTCGGCGATTTCGCCGGATTGATCATGGACCAGATGGCGAATCAGGCCGCGAAGGTGCACTATATGTCGGGCGGGCGATGGAACGTGCCGATGGTGTTGCGGACCACTCTGGGCGCCAGCCGGCGCAGCGCCGCGCAACACTCCCAGTCACTTCACGCGTGGTTCTGCCACATACCGGGGCTGAAAGTGGTGATGCCGTCGACGCCGTATGACGCCAAGGGACTGCTCAAGTCGGCGATTCGCGACGACAATCCGGTGGTGTTCTACGAAGATAAGATGATGTACAAGCTCAAGGGGCCGGTGCCGGACGGCGAGTACACGATACCTCTGGGTGTAGCAGAAGTGAAGCGGGCCGGCGAGGACTTGACCATGGTCGCGACCAGCAGCATGGTGCAGGTGGCTTTGGGTGCCGCAAAGCTGTTGGAGGAATACGACGTGAGCGCGGAGGTGGTCGATCCGCGGACGCTGTGGCCTTTGGATGAGGAGACTCTGATCGAGTCGGCTCGCAAGACGTCGCGCGTGATGGTGATCGACGAAGGCTATGAGCGCTACGGCGCGGCGGCGGAACTGGTCACCGTGATTCAAGCCGGCGCGTTCTACGATTTGGAAGCTCCGGTGAAGCGCATCGGCGCGATGCATGTGCCGATTCCGTTCTCGCCGCCGCTGGAAGATGCGACGGTGCCGACGGAGGCGTCGGTGTTCCAGGCCGCGATGGCCCTGTGCGGCCGCAAACTCTGAAGTGGACGCCGCGATATTCAGCCAGCTTGGGGCGGCGGTCGACATGATCGAGAACGCGATCCGCGCTTGCCCGGATTCGGTTTGGAGCGATCCTTCGGAGAAGCCGGTCTGGAAGAAGAATGAGGTCGTTGGGTTCTGGTACGTCGTATATCACACGCTTTTTTTCCTCGACTATTATTTGACGGCTTCGCCGAAGCATTTCGCTCCTCCGGCTCCATTCAATCTGGATGAATGTGACCCCGCGGGCTTGCTCCCGGAACGGCCCTTCACCAAGGAAGAGCTTCTCAGGTACTTGGAGCACTGCCGGGCAAAGGCGCGCGGCGTCGCAGATTCGATCGACGTGGAGACCTTGCTCTACGCGATGCGCCACGTGCAGCATCATGCGGGTCAATTGAACCTGCTGTTGCGGCAGCACACTGGCTCGGCCCCGCGCTGGGTGAGGAGCGCGACGGTTCGGATGTAGAATCAACTACTGGAGGGCCGCAGCGTGCATGTTTGGCGAAGACGATCTAAAGCGGTTAATCGAGTGCGCCAAGCGAGCCTTGGAGCGCGAAGACCGGCATCTTCTGGGCTGTTTTAAGGAGCGACGCTGGAAGGGCTCCGGGTACGGTATTTGCGCGAATTGGAACGAACGCTATTATCAGTTCCTCATCTGGAGCGAGCTGATGCGCTCATTTCGTTGGCGACCGGTGCTGGAGTGGGAGCTCCACGACTTTGCCTTCTTTGACAACGAAACGGATACGCTCGCGGCTGTCGCAGAAATCAAACTCTGGGCTAGCACCAGCGGCTACTCGGAAATCGAATCAATCCGAGGCGACATCAATGGGTTTGCCACCCGCAACGTTCCGGGAGTGATGCTTGTCTTCACCGCACAGCTTGTCAGCGAAGCAAAAGACAATTTTGACTTTCTCGCCGAACAGCTGGCTATCAGCCGGTCTCGGATGGAAATCGATTCATTTCCCATCTCCACAACTGAGGAAGGCGATTGGGAATTCGCACTCGTCGGGATGCTCTTCCCGGCGCTAGTATCGCCACAGGCAATCTGACCGTCACCGATCGACGGGATACCGCTGGCGCGATAGGCGTGTTCAGCGGTAGGCTACACTGGGGACGTGCCGGACCTGACCTCGCGAATCACCGTCGACCCGGAACAGTGCGGGGGACGCCCCTGCATTCGGGGCATGCGAGTGCGCGTTTCCGACGTGCTTGATCTTTTCGCCGCGGGCTTGACTGGGCCTGAAATCCTCCAGGAGCTCCCGTACCTGGAACAAGAGGACCTGCAAGCCTGTCTCCAGTACGCGGCTCGTGAGATCAATCACCCGGTTCTGATCTCCCGGTGACCATCTGGATCGACGCCCAGATTTCACCGGCCCTCGCTGCCTGGTTAACGAATCACTTCGGGGTCGAAGCGCTGTCTCTCAGAGATCTGAATTTGGTTCGTGCGTCTGACCCGGAAATCTTTTTTGCCGCTCGACAGGCAGACGCCGTGGTTTTGACGAAGGATCGCGATTTTGTCGATCTGGTCCGCCGTCACGGGCCACCGCCGCGCGTCGTTTGGGTCACCTGCGGGAACACTTCAAATCGGGAAATGGTAGAGGTGCTTAGCCGCACCTTCCCCGCCGCTTGTCAGCTCTTGACTTCGGGAGAGGCCATGGTAGAGATTAAGGGTTGACTTTCGAACGGGAGGTTGTTGTGGCCCTGAAAACCTACGGCACGATGGCGGTGGATTGGGAGCAGCGCGTCGACATGGAGCGGCTCCGCCGCCAAAGGCTGGAGCGGATTAAATCGCTGTTGCAGCAGTCGGAGCTGGGCTCGCTGTTGTGCTTCGACATGAACAACGTGCGCTACATTACCGCGACGCACATCGGCACTTGGGCGCAGGATAAAGTCAGCCGCTTCACCTTGCTGCCGCAAAGCGGCGCCGATTCAGAAATGGGGGAGCCGATCCTGTGGGATTTCGGCTCGGCGGCGAAGCATCATCAGCTCTATTGCCCGTGGCTCGGGGAGCGGTCGCGCGCGGGAATTTCGCTGCTGCGCGGGGCGATGTCGCCGGAGATGGGGCGCGCCGAAGATGTCGCGCGCAAGATCAAGGTCGAGCTGGAGATGCGCGGGCTGCACAAGGAGCCGGTGGGCATTGACGTGATCGAGCCGCCGGTATTGTTCGCGCTGCAGCGCGAAGGGATCACGGTGGTGGACGGGCAGCAGTTGATGTCCGAGGCGCGGGCGATTAAGACTGAAGACGAGATCACGCTGCTGAACACCGCCGCGATGATGGTGGACGCTGCTTACGACGAGCTGTATCGGGCTATGAAACCGGGCATGAGCGAAAACCAATGCGTGGGCCTGGCGAGCAAGGTGCTGTACGATCTGGGCTCGGAATATGTGGAGGGCGTGAACGCGATTTCGGGCGAGCGCTGCAATCCGCATCCCCACGTTTTCTCCGACCGGGTGCTGCGGCCGGGCGACCCGGCGTACTTCGACATTCTGCATTCCTACATGGGTTACCGGACCTGCTATTACCGGACGTTTTCCATCGGCTTCGCGTCGCATGCGCTGGTGGATGCGTACAAGCGCTGCCGCGAGTATCTGGATGCCGCGATTTCGCTGGTGCGGCCGGGACGGACCACGGGCGAGATTGCCTCGGTCTGGCCGAGAGCCCAGGAGTTCGGGTTCCCCAATGAAGAAGCCTGCTTCGGGTTGCAGTATGGCCACGGCATCGGCCTCGCGATCTGGGAGAAGCCTGTGATCAGCCGGCTGGTTTCGATCGAGCACTCCTACGAGATCAAGCCGGGGATGGTGTTCGCGCTGGAAACGTTCTGGCCGTCGAGCGACGGCTGGAGTGCGGCGCGCATCGAAGAAGAGATTGTCGTCACCGAGACCGGTCATGAAGTGATCACGCGGTTTCCGGCGGAGCAACTTCTGGTCGCGGGGCAGCGCTACTACACGGTGAACGGTCCGCTTCCGGCGACTCGCGAGACTGAAGCCGCACCCAGCCAGCGCGTGATTGAGATGGTGGAAGCGGCCAACTCCGAGGCCGAGCGGGCGCAGATCGAGACCGTGGTGGCGGTTGACTGATGGCCGTAAGCGTGGTGATGCCTGCTCTCGAGCTGGCGCAGGAATCGGGCAAGCTGCTGGCGTGGCTGAAGCAGGAGGGCGACGCCGTCTCGAAAGGCGAGATGATCGCCGAGATCGAGACCGACAAAGCGGTGTTTGAGCTGGAGTCGCCGGCCGAGGGCGTGTTGGCCGCGGTGAAATCGCAGCCCGGCGATATGGTGCCAGTGGGGCAGGCTATCGCGTGGATCGTGGCGCAGGGAGAGCAGCCTCCGGCCGAGGAGGATGCGGCGACGCGGGCGATGCAGCAGCAGGCGAGATCGACTTCTGCTCCCGCCACCGCGATGTCCGAGGCCATCGCTCCTCTCGCACCCGTGCTCAAAGGGCCCGGAAGGGCCTCCCCGAAGGCTAGGCGCATTGCCGAGGAGCACGGCATCGACATCTCGCAGGTTCGCGGCACCGGGCCGGATGGCTCGATCACCAGCGAGGATGTGCTGGCGGCGGCGGAGGCCAAGAAGACGACTGTTCCGAAGCCTGAAGCGCCCGCAATCAGCACCGTCGCGCGCTTGATGGCGGAGCGGACCACTCAGAGTTGGACGCAGACGCCGCACTTTTTTCTGGTCCGCGAAGTTGATGCCGTTGGATTGCTGGAGGCGCGGCAGAGTGTCGGCGAGGAGGTTTCCATCACCGACCTGTTGATCTTCATCACGGCTCGCATTCTCGCCAGGCACCCGAAGATGAACGCGAGCTGGACCGCGGAAGGGGTTCGTTTGAACCCGGATGTGAACATCAGCATCGCCATCGCGGTCTCTGATGGCGTGGTGGGCGGAGTGATTCCGAACGCCGGCACCGCGAGCCTTTCCGAGATCGCGATGGAGCGCAAGGCGCTGGCGAGTCGCGCGCGCGCCGGACGCTTGCGGCCCTCCGATGTTGCCGGAGGAACGTTCACCATCAGCAATCTCGGCATGTTCCACGTCGACGCCTTCAGCGCCATCATTACGCCGCCGCAGGCTGCGGTGCTGGCCGTGGGGCGGATCGCGGATCGAGTTGTGCCGGTCGATGGCGCGCCGCGCATCCGCCCGATGCTGACCCTGACCCTGTCCAGCGATCATCGCGTGGTGGATGGCGCGCAGGCCGCGCGTTTCTTGAACGATCTGGCCGGGGCCCTCATTGAGCCAAACGGAGTGATTGAGCCAAAGGGAGTGATCGAGTAACGATGAGTTTCGATAGTTTGGAAGACGTGCTGCACGCCTCGGCGAATCCGGCGGAACTGTTGCGCAACTCGCAGATCGGCCCGTACGCTTTTCCCGTGGTGCGGCACGAATTCACCAATTGGCGCGATGAGCAGCGGGCCTGGCGCGAGACCTGCGCGCTGTTTGACCAGTCCCACCACATGACCGACCTGTACGTGGAGGGTCCGGACGCCCTGAAGGTTTTTTCGGATCTTGCCGTAAATTCCTTCAAGAATTTCCGGGTGAATCAGGCCAAGCAGTTTGTGGCGTGCAATCCGGACGGATACGTCATCGGCGATGCGATCCTGTTTTACCTCGACGAAAATCGATTCAACCTGGTGGGCCGGCCTCCGGCGGAGAATTGGGTGCAGTTTCACGTCGAGACCGGAGGGTACAAGGCGACGGCGTATCGTGATGAGCGGTCTGCCGCGAATCAGGGGCGGCGCAAGACCTACCGGTATCAGGTGCAGGGTCCGCATGCTCTACGCGTCATGGAAAAGGCGACGGGCAAGCCCGCGCCCGATATCCGCTTCTTCCACATGGACACCATGACGGTGGCCGGGCGCGCGGTGCGGGCGTTGCGGCATGGTATGGTGGGGCAGCCGGGATGGGAACTGTTCGGGCCGTGGGAGGACGGCGAGGCGGTTCGCGACGCGATTCTCAAGGCCGGGCAGGAGTTCGGCATCCGGCAGGTGGGCGCGCGGACGTATCCGACCACATGCCTGGAATCGGGATGGATCCCCTCGCCGATGCCGGCCATCTATACCGGCGAGGCTCTGAAACCGTATCGCCAGTGGCTGAAGCCGTCGAGTTATGAAGCGATGGCATCGCTGGGCGGCAGTCTTTATTCGGATCGGATCGAAGACTTTTATTTGACGCCGTACGACCTCGGCTACGGACCGTTCGTGAAGTTCGATCATGACTTCGTCGGACGAGTTGCCCTTGAGAAGATGGCGGCCAGTCAGCTCCGTAAGAAAGTGACGCTGGTTTGGGACGGCGACGATGTGGAACACTCCTTGGGTACTCTGTTCCACGGGCGCGGAGACACGGCCAAGTTCATCGATCTGCCGCTTGCCAATTACGCGACGCTGCCCTATGACAAAGTTCTTAAGGAGGGCAAGGCGATCGGCGTCTCGACCTACACGGGCTACACCTACAATGAGCGGGTGATGATTTCGCTGGCGGTCATCGACGTTGGGCACAGCGAGCCGGGAGAGCAGGTGACTGTGATCTGGGGCGAGGAGGCTCGCGGGTCGAGCAAGCCGACGGTGGAGCGGCATCAGCAGCGCGAGATCCGCGCGACCGTGGCCGCCGCGCCGTATGCGGAGATAGCTCGCGTGGCATACCGGCCTCACTAATTGGAGACTTCGAAAATGGCGTATATTTTCCACGAAAACGATTTACCCAAGCTGGTCTCCGTGGTGCCGGGGCGGGAGCGGACGTTTTTCGTCAACAAAGAGCTGACCGAGATCGATGACATGCTGGCCGGCGTGATGCACTACGCCAAGGGCGCGGCTTCGCCGTATCACTATCACGTCAACTGCGAGCACTTCTACTTCATCATCGAAGGCAAGGCGATTGTGGACACGCCGGAGGGTTCGCGCGAGGTGGGGCCCGGCGATCTGGTGTTCATTCCGGCAGAGGCTAAGCATCGGTTGCGCGCGCCGGAGGGTCCTCTGTTCTATTTCGAATTTCAGGCGCCGAACCGGTTCAAGACTACGATTCTGGACGGGACGCCGGATGATCTACGCTGGAACCGCCTAGACGGCCACGTCTGGGTACAGACATGACGGGCGCGTGTGGGTGCAGACCTAAATGACGACCACTTTTATCGACACCAATCAACTGCCGCGCATGGCGAGTCCTCACGGCGCGTTCACCGAGATTTTGAACGGTCCGCTCGCCGGGGCGAAGAATGTGCTCGGGACTCTGCGCTGGCTGGAGCCGGGCGAAAGCTTTCAGGCCGCCGGCAACGGCAAGCACCAGCTACTGTATTTGATGGAAGGCTCGGGGGTGATCGGGCTGCAGGGCTCCGATTACGAGGTTACCAAGGGCTCCGGCGTGTATCTGGGTCCGGAAGACAGCGCGTCGATACGCGCGGCAGCAGCGCCGCTCAAGGTGTTTCATCTGGTGGTGCCGAGGATTCCGAAGTAGAAGACCCTCGCGGTCGCGGCTCGGCTGGAACAGAGCCACGACCGAAGGGAGTGGAGGTTCGCGCCCGCCGCTCAGGCCTTCAGGAGGCCCAGCGGGTCTCCGGGCGTGAAGCCGGGGAACACTTGGCTCAGGTCCTGCTGGCCAAGGTGCCCGCGGACGAGTTCACTTAATACGGCTCGGTAATCGGTGGTGACAGCGAGGTCGCGGCCTTCAAATAGCTGTTCCTTTTCGAGTCCCGACCACTTGCCGTAGATTTTGCCGCCCTGGACCGGGCCGCCCATCACCATCATCAGGCTGCCGTGGCCGTGATCGGTGCCGGCGTTGCCGTTTTCCGCGGCGGTGCGGCCGAACTCGGACATGGTCACCAGGACGATGTCTTCCATGCGGTCGCCCATGTCGTTGCAGAAGGCACCGATGGCGCTCGAGAACTGGCGCAGCACCTGCTGCATTTGTTGATTCTCGGTTCCGTGATGATCCCAGCCTTGGATTTCGGTGAATGCGGCTTCGACGCCGGCTTCGGCTTTGATCAGCCGCGCGAGCTGTTGCAGGTTGGCGCCGAGTTCGCCGCCTTGCTGGTATTGCGGCGGACGCGGATTGCCGGGACCCGTCACGAATCCAGCGACGGCACCGGCCGGGACGACGGCGCCTCCGCGTCCGGCGGGAGTTATCGGCGGAAGAGATTGCACCAGCTTGATGGCCTCAAAAGCATCCTTGCCGGCGCGGCCGACCCTCAAGTCGGGCGTCGACGCGTACATGTTCTGGAGGATCGAGGCGGCGTCCGAATTCCCCAGGGTGAACTGCTGCAGGTTGCCGACGGCGAGCGCCTCATTATCGCCGCGCAGGGTGCGCGGAAGCTGGTTGCCCAGGGCGACAGCGCGAAAAGCGGAGCCGCCTTCCGTGTGAGGCAGGGCGCGATTCAGCCAGCCGTTGTCCAGGGACTGGCTGGTGGTGCCGGATTCCATGTAATCCTGCGCATCGAAATGGGAGCGCGAGGAATCGGGCGAACCGGTGGCCTCGACCACGGCGAGCTGCCCCTTGTCCCATAGGCTCTTGAGCGGCTCCAGGGAGGCGTGGAACCCGAAGGTCCCATCCAGATCGATGACGCTGTTGATCGGGATTCCGCCGTTGCCGTTATTGCGCTGGACCGGCACGTTGAGCCCGATGGACGGGCGCAGCTCATGATAGCGCTTGTCGTTAAAGGGCACCACGATGTTGAGTCCGTCGGCGGCGCCGCGTTGGAAGATGGCCACCAGGGTCTTGCGTTTCTTGCCTTCGGCGGCAGCGGCGCGAGCCAGCCACAGCGGCGTCGAACCCATTCCCGCCATCACCAGCGCGGAGCCGCGCAGAAAAATGCGTCTCGTCAACATGGCCTGTTACCTCCTCTGGAAATCGGGCGAACCAAGCACTAACGATGCGATGAAAGGAGCGGTCAGATCCTTGCCTGCCGTTCCCTGTTCGAGGGCCGCTTCGGTTTCGGGCGTGGGATCGCGGCCCAAAATGCCGCGGGTAATCCCAGCGGTGTCTTTGCCTTCGAACGCTGCCGGGTCCAGCTTGACGCCGGCTAGGCTGCCGGAGGCGATCGACGCGGAGAAGCTGATGCGCCCCATGATGCCCTGGCTGCTCAGCCAGGTCTCGCCGGTGTTGGGATAGCCGGTGGGTGGGAGCTTGTTGTAAAGCGGCTCGCCCAGATCGGCGACTTTCTGCACCAGGGCGTAGGCGTCGGTGACGTCGCCGCCCAAGGCGCGCGCCGCGCTGACCACCATCTCAAAGGGCGACTTGGTCTTGGACTGCCATGCGCCCTCGGAGAAAAACTCGGGCGAGGTGAACATGGTTTCCAGCACCGCGCGCAGGTCGCCATCGGACTTCAAGAAAGTCTGCGCCATGCGATCCACCAGGGCTTGGGGAGGATCGTCGGCGACGAAGCGCTGCGCGAGTTCACGCGAAATAAATTTCGCTGTAGCGGGGTGGTGCGCCAGGATATCGATGACGGCGAGACCATCCTCCTCGCCGCGGCCCGCCGGGATTTTGTGGCCGAGCACGGTCTTTTCGCCCATATCATGCATGAAGGGAGCGAAGATGAACTCGGGCTGCTCCGGGTCGCGCACGGTCCAGCCGGTGAAGCAGCGCGCCACGTTGATGACGTCGTCCTGCGTATAGCCGCCCTTGACGCCGAGCGTGTGCAGCTCCATCACCTCGCGGCCGTAGTTTTCGTTGAGCCCGTGCGGGACCTGCCCCAGCGGTCCGGGCAGGATCGAGTTGGGCACGCCGTTCAAGTTGCCGCGCCGGGGAGCGAACGGGCCGACTTCGAAAGCCGCCGGCGCGATCGACTCCCAATTGTCGAGATAGTAGAGCATGGCGGGATGGCGCGCCGTGGCCAGCAGAAGATCCTTGAAGTGTCCGAAGACGTGCGGGCGGATGGCGTCGCGCTCATAGCTGCCGATCAGCAGATGGATCATGTTCTGCGTTTGCAGGCCCTGGGTCTGAACGTTCTTGGCAACATCCACGTTGAAGTGGTTGAACCAGAAATCCACCAGGACTTCTTCGAGCTGCCGGTTGGAATAGATGGCGCGAAAAACTTTCGCTTCTTTCAAGTCCTCGCTGACCACCTGCCGCGGAGCTTGCTGTTTCTGCATCTCGCGGCGCAGCTCCGGGACGTCGGCGAATCTCTGGGGACCCATCATGCGCAGGACCTGGGTGCGCTTTTGCGGGTCCAGATACTGATAGACCGCGAGGATCTGATCCCGGTTGCCGGAGTTGATCGCAGCCAGTTGATCGGGGTTGAGCAGTTCATTGAGCGGAGGGTTGCGGATGCGATTCTGCTTCTGCTGTTCTGCTTGCCGCGCCTGGCGGGCTTCTTCCGCTTCCTTCCGGTACTCTTCCGGTAGCTTGTCTTCAATGTCCGGGGGAAGCAACGATAGAGCCTCACGCCGCTGATCGGGTTCCATCGTTTTGAGCACCGCGGCGCGCATTTCGGGCGTGCCGGTCTGGATGATTTGGCGCACGGCATTGGACTCCGGCGTTACGGTAAGGACGTTGGCCGGCGCCATCATCATGGGCGTAGCCGGCTGCGGCGTGTAATCCTTCACCACGTCGGCCAAGTCCATGCGAACGCTCTCCAGCGGCTTGAGCCGGGCATCCAGCACCGGATTTTCCGCGATCTGGTCCGGGTGCAATTGCTGCTGGATCCATTTGGCCACGCCGATGCGCCGCACCTCTTCGACATCGCCCGGGCGAGGGCCGAAGGCCAGGCGGTTCAAGGCGTGAATGATCTGTTGATCCGCGGAGAGTTTCTGGTCGAAGGGGCTGCTGGCGGTTGCGGCTCCCAGGGCCAGGAGAAAAACGGCTACGGCGATCGTGATGGCGCTGCGTTTCATAAACGCTGACCTCCATTAACTCGCGCTGCTATCTCACGCTTCCGGGCTGCCTCATCAGTATAACTTCGCTTCGCGTAAGCTGGAAGGGTGGCGTTGACATTCGAGGAAGCCCGCGCCTTAGTACTCAGCAACGCCCGCCGGATCGACCCTACGGCCGCCGGCGCTACCGAACCTGTCCGAACGCTACAGGCATTTGGACGCATTCTGGCGGAAAATGTGCCGGCGGATCGGGATTATCCTCCCTTTGCGCGCTCGGCACGCGATGGATTCGCAGTCCGGGCGGCGGATTTGCCGGGCGAGTTGGCCATTCTCGGCGAGGTTCGCGCGGGGCAGGTGTTTGAAGGATCGGTGGCCGCGGGAGAAGCGGTCGAGATCATGACCGGCGCGCCGCTGCCGGAGGGCGCGGATGCGGTGGTGATGGTCGAGCATGTGGAGCGGAGCGGGAATCGCGTCAAAATCGATCGGGCGCTAGCGTCGGGCGAGAACGTAGCCGCGCGCGCAACCGAGGCCGCGGAAGGCTCCGTTGTGGTGCAGATAGGGCGAAGGCTGGGATTTGCCGAGATCGCCGCGCTGGCGATGGTGGGGCGCGACTGCGTGCCGGTGTTCCGCAGGCCGCGCGTGGCCATTCTGCCCACCGGAGACGAAATTGTCGGCGCCAGCCAGAAACCGGAAACGCACCAGATTCGCAACTCCAACGCGTGGTCGCTGGCGGTGCAGGTCAAGCGCGCCGGCGGACGGCCGGTGATTCTGCCGATTGCGCGCGATAATTACGAATCGACCGGATGGCTGATCGAGCGGGGCTTGGAAGCGGATCTGCTGCTGCTCTCCGGCGGCGTTTCGGCGGGCAAGTATGACATCGTGGAGAAGGTGCTGGCCGGCATGGGAGCCGAGTTCTACTTCGATCGCGTCAAGATTCAACCCGGGCAGCCGGTGGTGTTCGGCGCGATCCGGCAGGGTCCGGCCAAAGGAAAACAATTTTTCGGATTGCCCGGCAATCCGGCCTCGACCATGGTGACATTTGAGATTTTCGCGCGGGCGGCGGTGGAGTTTTTGAGTGGAGCGGATGCCGCTCCGCTCCCGCTTCTGCGCGCCAAACTCACGCGCGAATTCCGGCACAAGCCGGGGCTGACCCGCTTCCTGCCGGCGACTCTAAGTGCCGATGGTTCGACCATTACGCCGGAGCCGTGGCAGGGGTCGGGCGATATTCCGTCGTTGGCGCGGACCAACGCGTTCCTGGTGGCGGAGGCGGATAGGGAATGCTGGGCTGCCGGTGAGGATATGCGCGTGCTTGCAAGATGACAAAAAAGTCGAAGAAGCTGTCGCATTACGACGCGCAGGGCCGCGCCAGCATGGTGGATGTATCGCACAAAGCGGAAACGCGGCGCTCGGCCACGGCGCACGCATTCGTGCGCATCCGGCCCAGTGTGCTCAAAAAGCTTCCGGACAATCCCAAGGGCGATCCGCTGGAGGTGGCAAGGATCGCCGGGATCTCAGCCGCCAAGCGCACCTGGGAGCTGATCCCCATGTGCCATCCTCTGCTCCTGTCGCACGTGGATGTGACGGCGAAGGTGGAGGCTAAAGGGGTGAGGATCACGGCCACGGCAGCGACCACAGCGCAGACCGGTGTCGAGATGGAGGCGCTGACGGCGGCCTCGGTCGCGGCGCTGACGGTTTACGACATGACCAAGGCTCTGGACAAGGGCATCGAGATCCAGGCTTTGTACCTGGTGGAGAAGACCGGCGGCAAGAGCGGAGATTACCGGCGTGGGGATCGTAAGAAATGATTCGGGTTGCCGTGATCACTATCAGCGATTCGGCGGTCGCCGGGACACGGGAGGACCGTTCGGGACCGGCTCTGGCGGAACGGGTCGGGCAGTTTGGCTGGCAAGTTGCTCTTACGAGGTTAGTGCGAGACGAAGTGCGCGAAATCGCGGAGGCTATGGCGGAGTTGTCCGATTCCGGCGGGATCGATGTGATCCTGTCGACCGGCGGCACCGGTCTGGCTCCGCGGGACGTCACTCCGGAGGCGGTCCGTTCGATTGCGGACCGGGAAGCCCCGGGGTTCGGCGAAGTAATGCGCGCCAAAGGGCGAACGTTGGTTCCGACGGCCGCGTTGTCTCGTGGCGGAGGGTACACTCGGGGTGCGGTACTGATTCTGACGTTCCCCGGATCCCCGCGCGGTGCGGTAGAGTCATTAGAAGCGGTGGCGGACTTAATCCCCCATGCGGTCAATCTGTTACACGGTAAAACGGAGCATCATGCGCAACCTCAGGGCTAGGCAGGGCATCTTCAAGCTTGTGAAGAGATTAATGATCGTGTTGCCCGTGCTTGTGGTGGCGGGAACGGCGTGGCTGTTCGCGCAGGCCCCGGCGGAGCAATCATCCGACGAGGGGTTCAAGATTCCCGGCCCGGTGGTCCAGGCCGTGCAGGCGCCGGTGACGGTGCTCGATCGCGATGGCCACGTGGTCAATGGGTTGAACGCCACCGATTTCACGCTGTACGACAACGGCAAAGAGAAGCCGGTGACCGAGGATCTGGCCTCCCACCCCATCTCACTGGTCGTGGTGGTTCAGGCCAACAACCAGATGGAGAAAATCATTAAGGACATCCGGCCGATCGGGAGTCTATTCGACGGCTTGGTGATCGGCGAGGACGGAGAGATGGCGGTGATCCAGTTCGATCACCGCGTGCAGACCCTCCAGAACTTCACTTCGGACCCGGATCTGATTCACAAGGCTTTCAAGGAAAAGTTGAAGACCGGCAGCACCACCAGCGCGGTGAATGACGCGGTGATGGGCGGCATCAACCTGTTGAAGAACCGCGATCCGCATCGCAAGCGGATCATGATCGTGATCGCGGAGAATCGCGACGGCGGCAGCGGCATCAGCGCTCGCGACGTGCTGGAGGCAGCCGAGTTTAACAACGTGATCATTTATGGCGTCGACATCAGCCACCTGTTGGGCCTGGTCACTGCTCCGGTGCAGCCGGCCGGGCGTCCGGACACGATTCCTCCCGGCGGCCAGTATCTGCCCAACAGCCAGGTGATGACGCCGACCCTCGACACGCAGATGAACAATAACGGTGATTGGACTCCGGTGCTGAATGAGATCTTTATCGCGGTGAAAGGCATCTTCAAGCCCACCACCTATCCGCTGGATGTTTACGCGCACTTCACCGGCGCGCGCCAGTTCCCGTTCTTCACGCAGGCGCAACTGCAGAAGGCCATCGCCTCCATCGGCGACGACCTGCATAACCAGTACATCCTGACCTTCAGCGTCAGCGACGAGCACGTGGCCGGCTACCACACCATCAGGGTGACGGTGGACAAGCCGGATCTGCGCGTCTTCACGCGGGAAGGTTACTGGATCGCGGCCAAGCCGCAGTAACTATCGTTTCTTCTGCTCCTTCTAGTTCGCGGCTCTGAAGCGCACAGCTTGCGTTGTGCGCGGTCCGACGTGAAGCGCACAGCTTGCGTTGTGCGCGGTCCAAGGAGGAGCCGCGACCGAAGGAAGCGGACCTATTTTACGTAGATGGTCGTGATCAGTCCGTTGGGCACGGTCAAGGCCTGATCCGGCCCGGGGTTGGCGTCGGTTCCCTGCCCGCCGATGGTGCTGTTGAAGCCGTCCAGTTGCACGTACACGGAGATCGGCGATACGGAGGTCGGCACTACGCTGGCCGGCACCACCACGTTGATCTGCCAGAGGCCTGGAAACTGCGGTGACATCGCCGAACCGAGCACCTTAGCCGGGGTTCCGTTAATATAGACGATCGGCACCACCGGAGTGTACACGGCAGAGCCCGGCGCGATCCCGTCTGCAGGAAGGCCGGGAACGTTTCCAGCTCCCGTTAGCCACAAGCCAATGATGCCGCCGGGCGGAACGGGATTGCTGGCGCTATTGATTCCGTTTCCAAGCGCATTTCCGTTGGCATCGAGACTGTTCGCCGCGGCGTAGCCCGTGCCCTCAGCATTGGTCGTAAAGATGCCGGGCGAGGCCGGTTGCATGGTGTAAGTCGCCACCGCGTAGATTTGGCCGGTTACAGGGTTGCTGAGGACGAAGTTGGCCGGGCCGGAGCTGGGCGCCTCATTGGGAATCTCCACCAGTACACCCGAGTTGTACGGCGGGGCGTCGACGCGGAAGACCGGAGCCGGGTACCCGTTAACGGTGAGCTGTACGTTGGCGCCGCCGTTTGTATAGGTGGTCGGCCACGGCGGATTCGAGTTCACGGCCGTGCCGGAATAGCTGGCAGGGAAGCTGAAGTTCGGGCACGGCGTGGGCAGGCAGTTGCCCAGCGGGTGGATCTCGGCGAGCATGGTCGGAGTCGGACCCGCTCCGCCCTGGCCACCCAATCCGGCGCTATAGCTGGCGGCGTTGCGGTAGAACAACTCGGGGAAGTAAAACGACACGCGGTTGGATCCGTCGGCGACGATGACGTTGTCCCACGGGTCCAGCGCAAGAGCCAGGGTCGGGGGGACCGATTGGTTGGAGTTATTGTCCGGCAGATTCTGCTGCAGCTCCTGGACGATCTCTTCGGTGGCCTGGAGACTTTCAAACTCGGGAAGCTGCACCACCGTGTCGGACAGCGCGACCCAGCTCAGCCCTGAGGCGAGGCTCACTACGATCGCTTCGGGTTGGGCCCCATTAAAACTGACGGTGCTGGCGGCGGGAGGCCCGCTGGCGGTCGGCTGGTTATAGATCGTGAGGCGGCTGTTGTTGTAGTCGCAGACGTAGACGCGGTTGGAGCTGTCGACGCTCAGGTGGCGTGGACTGTTCAACTGGGTGGGGCCGCCTCCGCTCGAGGATCCCCCGAAGCCGGTCTGGCCGATCACGTAAGTGGCGGCTTGCGCGTTGGTGAGCGTCCCTCCTGCGCCCGCGAACACCAGGACCCGGTTCGCAACGGGATCGGAGACAACCAGGCTCCCGTTCGACATAAAGGCCAAGCCGAAGGGCGATTTCATGTTGAACTGCGTGACGCTGGGGTTGTAGCTGGTCAGGCTCGCCTGGCCCAGCACCAGGTTGGCAGTCTGGATTGTGCCGGGGGGTTGCGAGAAAGGCGCGGGGAAACGCACTACCCGGCCGTTGCCGGTATCGGCGACCCACAGATTGCCTTGACTGTCGACGGCCAGGCCGACGGGGTCATTCAGGCCGGTTGCGGTCGGCGATCCAGTCGTATTGTTAGGACTGTTGGCCAGGTTGTGCTGGAGATCGGTCTGCCCGATCACGATGTCGGCCATCTGCGTCAGTTGGCTGAGGCTGTTCACGCCCACCAGGCGCGCGTCGTTGAATCCCAGCACGCGGTTGTTGACGGTGTCGGCGATGTACAGGTGCGGCGGGCTGGTGCAGGAGATCGGTGCGGTGAAGGAAGGGGGGGTGCACGAAGTGCTGTCCACGGCGATGCCGCCTCCAATCGAGTTGGGGGTGTACAGCCACAGTTCACGGCCTTGCAGCAGGTTCGCGCCGTTGTGATTGAAGTCCAGTTGTCCCAGCACACGGCTGGCGATGCTGAAACTTCCGCCGCCTTGGGGCACAAAAACGATCACTCGATGGTTGGCCTGGTCGACCACCCACAATTCGCCGTTGTCGGGACGGATGGCTCCCCCGGTGGGATAGGCCAAGCTCTGATTGGTAGGCGTGGTCTGTCCCTGGTTGATCTGGCCCTGCGTCAAACCCGGTTGCCCGATCACCCCGGTGATTTGAGGTGAATGGGCGCCGGTGGGAACCGCCATGGAGTTGTACCACACCACGCGGTTTTGGGGAGCATCGCAGACATAAACGGTGATGCCGCCGCTGGCGTTCTTCGCCGTGAATACGCACTGCGGCGTGTCCGTAACATTAGTGCCGCCGGAGCTGATCGAACCCAGGCTGTACTGGGTCGGATAGGTCGGGATGGTGCTCTGTGTCTGCGGCAGGCCCAGGATCACTGGAGCCGTCTCACCCTGCGCGACCGGAGCCGGGTAATACAACGCCCGTCCGTAGGAATCCGTTACGTAGACATTGCCGTTGGTATCGACGGCCACACCGGTGGGAGCTTCGACAAAACTTCCGTTGGTCGGGACCACATTGGCTGAGGGAAGCTGGTTGGTGTTGAAATTGGACTGTCCCAGCACCAGCGAGGCTGCGGGCAATTGCGTACCGGCGCTCAAGGTGGTTTTCGAGTACATCAAGACGCGGTTGTTGCCCGGATCCGTGGCCCACAGGTTTCCGGCGGAATCGATACACAAAGCCGCCGGTATGACGGCCTGGATCACCGGGTCCTGCGGGAACGGATTCTGGTTGCGGTTGTTGGTATAGGGGGTCCCGGCGGACAGGTAGAGGCTGCTTGCGCTGGGACTGGATTGTCCCAGGTTGGGGGAATTGCCGGAGGCGACGTTCTTCTGCCCGATCACCAGATCCGGCTGCACGTTCCCGGCCTGCTGCTGGTAGGGGGTGGGGAAACGCAGAATGCGGTTGTTGCCCGAATCGGAGACGTACACGTTTCCTGCCGCATCGACCGCGATCCCGGTGGGGTTGTTGAGACCGACATTGTCGGGCGAGCCGGGATACCATGGCAGCGTCGCGGTAAAGTCGAAGCCGCCGCCTGTGGCCGCAGGCTGGCCCAGCACCATGTCCGCTTGATTCCCCATGGTGATGTTGTTGGCGTTGCTCCAGCCCAGGACGCGATTGTTGCCGGTATCCACCACATAGACGTGGGGCGGCGTCACGCTGGAGTCGAAGGCGATCGCGCTGGGATTGTACAGCTCCTGTCCGACTACCAGGTTCGGCGCGGTGGAGTTGAGGGATACGGAGTTAGGGCTGGATGGAACCAGCAGAGTTGGCTGGCCGAACTCGCGGGCGGGAATTGGGTTGGTGCAAGGGAGGGGTACGTTTTGGGCCAGAAAAAGCTGATTCGGGCACTGCGCCAGCAGGGGCGCGGCCATGACAAGGATCGCGTAGACTGTTTTTTTCATTTGGGTACAAAGCTCTCCGAGCGGCGCGCGGGAACCGCTTTCCTGAAGATAGCATAGGGCCCGATACGTTCCATCGGCTTTTGGTACTGCTGATGAGCACGCGCCTACTGTGCCTTCGGTCTCCCCGCACCCGTTTTAGGGGGACCAAGCAGCGGTTTGATGGCGCGCAGGACCGTATCGGAAACGATCATGGCTCCGTCGGCCGTAGGGTGAATCCCATCGTGCTGGAGGTAATGGAGGTCCGGGGTGATGATGTCTGCCAAGAGGAAGGGAATGAAGGTCAAACGGTACTGGCCAGCCAGATCCTTATAGATCTTCTGGAAGCCCTGGATATAATCGGGGCCGTAGTTGGGCGGCAGGGTCATGCCCGCCAGGACCACCTTGGCTCCCGAGGCGTCAAAAGTCTGGATCATCGCATCGAGATTCTTGCGCGTGCTAGCGAGCGGCAGGCCGCGCAGCCCGTCATTGCCGCCGAGCTCCAGGATCACGATCGCGGGATGGAGCGAGGTGGCCGAATCCATGCGTGATACGCCGCCCTCGGTGGTGTCTCCGCTGATACCGAGATTCACCACGCGCCACGGGTAATCCTGGGCGTCCAGCTTGCGCTGCAGATCGTCGGGGTAGCTCTGGCCCGGCTCCAGGCCGTAGCCGGCGCTCAAGCTGTCGCCGAACACGGCCAGAACTTTTCGATCGTCCGCAGCGTTTTCATTACTTGCGGGAGTCGCGCTTGCAGCCGGAGCGGTTTCCGGCACTGCGCTCTCCGCCACGGGTTTCGGCTTATTCGAGCAGGCACATAGCAGGGCCAGCACGACGCTGAAAAAGAGCAAGAACCGCTTGCTGGCGCGCGCGGCTCGGAAACGCACCAGCGTGGTTGCAACAACTTGCCGAGCCGCGACCGCGAGGGAGCGGAAAAGATGTCTCACTGGAACCAGCATAATAAAAGCAGATGGCGATTCTGGAAGCGCGCAACCTCACCAAGATCATTGACACCGGCACGCACCGGGTGGAGATCCTCCGCGGCATCGACCTGGAGGTGCCCGCCGGCCAGTTCGTGGCCATCATGGGCGCTTCCGGCAGCGGAAAGAGCACCCTGCTGGGACTGCTGGCCGGTCTCGATTCCGCAACCGAAGGCCGCATTGTGCTGGACGGCGCGGACATTACCGGG
This sequence comes from Bryobacterales bacterium, assembly GCA_963838455.1. Taxonomy (GTDB): domain Bacteria; phylum Acidobacteriota; class Terriglobia; order Bryobacterales; family Bryobacteraceae; genus Palsa-187. The sequence goes on along the minus strand of CAWISY010000293.1, from coordinate 15,468 downwards.
TTGAAAGAAGACGATCTGGCGTTGGTGCGCGGCCGCAAGATCGGCTTCGTGTTCCAGAGCTATCAACTCATCCCCACGCTGACCGCCGAGGAAAACGTGCTGCTGCCGCATGAGCTGCTGGGCGGCGACGTTCGCTCCGGCGCGGAGCGGGCGCGCGAGCTGCTGGAGCGCGTGGGGCTGGCCGATCGCCTGGACCACTATCCCATCCAGCTCTCCGGCGGCGAGCAGCAGAGGGTCGCGCTGGCTCGCGCTTTCATGGTGCGTCCTCCCATTTTGATGGCCGATGAGCCGACCGGGAACCTGGACAGCGTCAACGGGCAGCACGTGCTGCAATTACTGCTGGACCTGAACCGGCGGGAGCACACCACGCTGATCCTGGTGACGCACGACCAGGCTCTGGCGGCGCGCGCCGACCGGATCATCACGCTGAAGGACGGCCGGATTGTAGCCGACGAAGTTCGTGCAGGCGAGCTTAGCGAGCCGGTCAAGGTGACCCGCCAGTGAGCCTCTCTTTTCGAACCGCCGCGCGCATCGCCTGGCGCGAGACCCGCTCCTCCATGGTCAAGTTTTCCTTTGTCGTGCTGGGAGTGGCGGCCGGGGTCGGCGCGCTGAGCGGGGTGCGCGGCTTCAGCCAGAGCTTCGAGAGCATGCTGACGCACGAGGCTCGCACGGTGATGGCAGCAGATCTCACAGCCCGTCAATTTGTCCTGCCGAATCCGGATCAGACCGCCCAGCTCGACGCGCTGGCTGCGCGCGGCGTGGATCGCACGCTGATCACTGAGACGGTCACCATGGCCTCTTCCGAGAACGCTGCTCCCGACGCCGCGCCAGTGCTGATTTCAATCAAAGCCGTCGACCCTTCACGCTATCCCTACTACGGCGAAGTCAAGCTCAATCCTCCGATGAGGCTCCAACAAGCCTTGACGCCGGACTCGGTGGTCGCCGGCGAGGATCTGCTGATCCGCGTGGGCGTGAAAGTGGGCCAGAAGATCCGCGTCGGCGGGCAGGATTTCACCGTCGCCGCGGCGGTTCTGGGCGAGCCGGACCGGCTGAGCGGCAGCCTGAACATCGGCCTGCGGATGATGATGTCGCGCGAGGCTCTGGAGCGGACCGGGCTGATGCAGATCGGCAGCCGCTCGGCACAGCGCTTCCTGTTCAAGCTCAACCCGGGCGCGCCGGCGGTGGAAGAGGTGCGGGACGCGATCAAGGCAGCGCTTCCCGAATCGACCGTCGCCGACTTCAGCCAGTCCCACCCGATCATTACCGCAGGCCTGGACCGCGCGACTACATTCCTGAGCCTGGTGAGCCTGATCGCGCTGATTGTCGGGGCGATCGGCGTGGGGATGGCGATGCACGCGCACCTGCAACAGAAGATGGACAACATCGCGGTGATGAAGTCGCTGGGGGCGACCTCGGGCGAGATTATCCGCATCTTCACCATTCAGACGCTGATGCTGGGCCTGGCGGGCGGCCTGGGCGGCGTGCTGGTGGGGCGCGGAGTGGAGCAGGTGTTTCCGGCCCTGATCAACAAGCTATTCGCCATCGACGCTCCGGTGACTTGGCACGTGGCGGCGGCGGTGCAAGGAATCGTCGCGGGCATGCTGACCACGCTTTTGTTCACCGTCCCGCCGCTGCTGGCGATCCGCAGCATCCGCCCGGCGCTGATCCTGCGCCGAGACATGCCGGATGCGAGGCTGCCGTGGTCGAAGCGCGTGGGCCAGATCCGGCCGGCTGTGGGCGCGGCGGGGGTCATCCTGGCCGGGATCGGCCTGCTGGCGGCGTGGCTGGCGAATTCGCCGCGCGTCGGCGGCTACTTCGCGGGCGCGCTGTGCGTGAGTCTGTTATTACTGGCTGCCGTGGCGGCGGTGCTGCTGCGCGGACTTCGCGAGTTCGTGCAGCGGTCGCCATGGAAGATCCCGGCGCTGACGCGGCAGGGGCTCGCGAATTTGTACCGGCAGGGTAACCAAGCCCAGGCGATTCTAGTCGCGCTGGGGCTGGGCGTGATGTTCACGCTGACCGTGTACCTGGTGCAGAACTCGCTGGTGAAGGAGATTATCGCCACCGCGCCTCCGGAAATGCCCAACGTGTTCCTGGTGGGCGTAACACAGGCCCAGACCGGGCCTTTGAAGGAACTGATCGCGGCGCAACCGGGTGTTCTCGGCGCGCCCGTATTGGGACCGGCGGTGGCGGCACGCTTGGTCAGCATCGACAATGTGCCGGTCGCCGAGCATCAGGAGGGTGCGGACCAGGCCTCGCCCGATGCTCAGCCAAACAATCCTCAACAACAGACGGGCGGTATTCGCCGGCGCTTCACCAACACCCGGTCCGTCACCTGGGAAGCTGAGAAGCCTTCCGATGTCACGGTACTCTCCGGCGCTTGGTGGAGCAAAGGAACCACAAACCCGGTGGTCTCGATTGAAGAAGAGGCTGCGAAAACTCTGGAAATCGACGTCGGCTCCAAGCTGGAGTTATCGGCCAGCGGCCGGACCATCCATGCTCGCGTGGTGGCGATTCACCGCGTCGACGCCATGCGCGCGACACCTTCGGCCGAATTCGTGTTCAATCCCGAGGCGCTGGCCGGTCTGCCGGTGGTGTTTTACGGCGGCGTACGGATGCAGCCCGCCGCGGTGGGCGGATTGCAGCGCGCGGTATTCGCGAAGTACCCGACCATCACCGTGGTCAACATCGCCGATGCCCTGGCGATCGCGCAGCAGGTGGTGGATCAAATCGCTCTGGTGATCCGGTTCCTCTCCGGCTTCGCCATTCTGGCGGGCGCGATCATCCTGGCGGCGAGCGTTGCCGGAACGCGCTTCCGCCGCGTGCGCGAAGTGGTGATTCTGAAAACGCTGGGCGCGACCCGCCGGCGCGTGCAGCGGGTCTTCTCGATCGAATTCACGGCGCTGGGAACGGTTGCGGGGCTGCTGGGCGCCACGCTCGCCGCGGCGTTTTCCAGCCTGGTGCTGAAGCGCCTGCTCAACGCGAAATTCCAGATCGACTTTGAAGCGACGGCCGTGGCGGTGGTGGCGACGGCGCTGCTGGCCAATCTCTCCGGTTGGCTGGCGAGTTTCCGGATTCTGAAACAGAAGCCGCTCGAAATCCTGCGTGGTGAGTAAGCCACGACCGCGTTCCTCAAACACCCCTTCCTTTGGTTGCTGCTCACAGAGCCGCGACCACAGGGAGCGGAAGCCCACGGTAGAATGTTTGGCAAGGATTCCGATGACTTCGCGCCTTGTGATTGCCCTCGCGATCGCTGCCGGTCTAGCCGTGCCGCTCGAGTTCCGCGGCCAGGGTCCCATCGGACCCATTGACCCGCGCCAGAAATCGCAGCCTGGGCAAGCCCAGCCGGAGCAGAAGATCGACGAATCGCGCGTGAACCTGCGCATCGAGTCGACCCTGGTGCTGGTGCCGGTGGAAGTCAGCGATGAGTTGAACCGTCCGGTTTCGGGTCTGGACAAGGAAAACTTCAAAGTCTTCGACGACAAGGTGCAGCAGAAGATCACCTCCTTCGCCATGGAAGACGACCCCATCGCCATCTGCCTGGTGTTTGACGTGAGCGGAAGCATGGGCGGCAACGTGGAAGCGACTCGCACGGCGGCCGGCTTTTTCTTCGCGACCGCCAACCCCGGCGACGAATTCTGCCTGGTGACGCTGTCGAGCGAAGCTACGATGAACGTGCCGCTGACCCAGGATTTGGGCAATATCAAGAGCCAGATCATGTTCAGCAAAGGCGGAGGGTCCACCGCGCTGCTGGACGGGATTTACCTGGGATTGAATGAAGTGCGGAAGTCCAAGAAGCTGCGCAAGGCTCTGATCATCATCTCCGACGGCGGTGAAAACAACAGCCGCTACACCGAAGGCGAAGTGATGAACGCGATTAAAGAAAGCGACGTGCTGATTTACGGCATCGGCGTTTTCGGCAACGGCATGGGCTCCAATTATAGCGATCAGGTGCTGATGAAGGACTTGACCAAGGAAAGCGGCGGGCGCTTGTTCCCGCTGCAGGGCATGTCGCTGAGGGATTTCGCGGATAAAATCATCATCGATCTGCGCAATCGCTACATGCTGGGATTCTCGCCGACCAATGGCGCCAAGGACGGCAAGTATCATCGCCTGGAAGTGAAGCTGGTCCCGCCCAAGGGACTGCCCAAGATTTCCGCGCACTGGAAGACCGGCTACTACGCGGCGAGTCAATAGTCCGGATGGCGCAAGCGCTGCTGGGCCTACATCATGTGACGGCGCTGGCCGGGAACGCTCGCCAGATTGTCGAAAGCTATGGCCAGATTCCAGGGATCAAGCTGGTGAAAAGAACGGTTAACTATGACGATCCTGGCTCCTATCATTTATATTTTGGCGCGGGGACCGGAACTCCTGGATCGTTGCTGACTTTCTTTCCGTGGGCCACGGTGGCGCATCCCGAGGGACGGCCTGGCACTCCGGGCTCGGGGCAAATTTCGAGAGTGACAACGACAATGTGCCGGCAGGAAGACGCCCCTGATGTGTTCACGGATCCGCCGCGCATCCAATGCATAACTTTGTGCGAAGCCGACGCTGGACCGACGATTGCTTTTCTGCACGATACGCTGGGTCTAAAGCAGGTCGACGCGAATAGGCTGGAATTCGCGTATGGTGCTCGGATCGACGTGCTGCATTCTCCGGAGACCCCGCGGGGCAAAATGGGAGCGGGTATCATCCATCACGCCGCACTGCGTGTCGCCGACGAGGCCGCGCAACTGGAATGGCGCGAGAAGTTGCTCCGCGCGGGAGTGCGCGTCAGCGCCGTGCGCGACCGCTTCTACTTTCATTCGATCTACTTCCGCGAGCCGGGAGGAGTGCTGCTGGAGATCGCGACGGATGGTCCGGGATTCCTGATTGACGAACCGGAGGCGCGGCTGGGAGAGAAATTGTGCCTTCCGCCGTGGCTCGAGCCGTCGCGCGAAAGCATCGAGCGGCGCTTGCCGTCCTTAAAGGATCAGGCACACTAGTGGCTTGTATCAGCGAGTCCGTCAGCATGCACCCAACCGCTTCCTTCGGTCGCGGCTCTGTTATCGAAGGCGCTCCGAGCCGCGACCGCAGGAAGCGGTACTAATGTTCCGGCTGAGACAGGCACAATAGAAACATGACCACCGAATCGGAGTTCGCCAGGGTGTCCGCCGCGACGCTCGATCAGTTATGCGGCCGCATTGAGGCGTGCGTGGCGAAGCTCGAGCCGGCGCAGGTCTGGGCGCGCGGCGGCGACCAGCAGAACGCCATCGGCAACCTGATCCTGCATCTTTCCGGCAACGTGCGCCAGTGGATTATTTCGGGAGTGGGCGGCGCAGCGGACATCCGCCAGAGGGACGCCGAGTTTGCCGCGCGCGAAGGAACCGACCCGCGAGAGATGATCGCCGGTCTGCGGGCGACGGTGCGCGAGGCGATGGAAGTGATCGGCCGCCTGCCGGCCAGCGAATTCCTGGAGCGCATCACGGTGCAGGGATATCATGTGACCAAGCTGGAAGCCATCTTCCACGTGGTGGAACATTTTGCCGGGCACACGTTCCAGATCATCTTCGCCACCAAACTCTTCACCAACCAGGATCTGGCGTTTTACGCCCACCTAAATCCGGTCCAGAAGCCGGAGTAGGGCCTGAGGCGAGGCCCCCGCCGGGGAGGGCTCGTTGCCCGGAGGCCGAGCGAAGACAGGCAGAAATCGGGCCACAGTTGTAAAGGCCGAACGGTTGTGGAAAAGCTCGCCGAGTATTTCCCCTCCCTTTGGCCCAAGGAAAGAAAGTTAATCGCGCCGATCCCGCAGAAACTCAATGCTTGCCAGGCTGCCAAAAAGAATGCGAGCCACCGTATAGGCAGTCCAAAAGCTAAGCACAGCATCCCGCTTGCGGTCGGCCCACGCCCCTTGCCGACCACAAGCGGGTCAGATCCTGCCGGAAGTGTCCAGTCCTGGACGTGAAGAATCGGGTTGACCGGATCCAGTAATGCAACCTCGACGAGGTCGCAGAGCTGGGCGGACGGCTCCCAATGCAAGACCGCCCCGCAGGGGGGCACCGCCCGTCGATTATTATCTGCGATTCTTGGCCACATCCGCGCCCCCCTCTTTCGGAGGCGAGCCTTGATATCCCCGCCTCCTGTGGTTTCTCCACGTGCGCGAGAACCGCACCTCGACACTCCCTTGGAAGCGCCGGGCTCCCCGATCGTTCAGCACTCGTAACCCGAGGGGCCAGTGTCGTCAATATTTCCATAGCAGTCCTCCCAGCCGCTGGACTGATTGAAAATAATGCCCGCGGCACCGACCACTGACGACGAATCGACGTACCCGATCAGCCAAATGCCGTCGGGGGAATACCAGCCGGTATTTCCAGTTGATACTCCGCTGAGATAGGTCTCCGCACATGCCCAAAATTCGGAGGAGTCGGCGGAGGGTTGCACGCCGATGCAGTAGTAACACACCCCTCCAATTTCAACTTCGACATAGCCGATATAGCCGTCGGACTCCGCATAGCAGTACTGATCCGGATTATATGGATTTGCATAGCAGATAGCGTTAGTTATCGGGTTTTCCCCCTGGGCTCGCACGACCGACGACAACCCAAGCAGCGCAAAGACGAAGAAGATCGCAGATGTATAGGCCCTCATGGTTTTCCTCCAGTGGTGTTTTTGAACAACGCGGGTGCGGTAGGCAGCTGAGTCAAATAACGAAGATAATCATCGATTGAGAACTTGCCGCCGGACGTCACGCCGATCAGGCTTTGCGCGTATCGTAGTTTCCAGACTGCAAGCTTATCGGGACCTAGGAAGTTGGGATGAGTGGCGAGGATGTCCGCTAGGGCCGTGGCGACCGGCACGCCATTCAGCTTAGCCTGATTGGCGACTGCGACAATCGCAGAGGCCGCGGTCTTGCGGGCTGTCAATTCACCTGTAAACGCCGTAGCGTCCGGCCCCACGAACTCGCCATCGGAGAAGATTACGGAATCGATCTCGATGGCGACCATCGCATTCCCCGCTAGCTTCTCGACGTCCCGATTGGCGCGCTGCACGAATCCCTGGGATTGCGCTGCCCCGCCGATCTGGTCCGGCCGCAGAAATTGACTTCCGACGACGAGCACCTTGGAGTTCGCCTGAATGACTGGCGGCAGATTCACATTTTGGAAGGCCTCGGTAACGAATCTAGCGGTTCTCGGTTCCGATGCGTCGAACGTGGGGTAGAGCTTGTACACGAGAACGACCGAAAGGATCGGGCGCCCCGAGTTACTGAGGTAAAACGACATCGGAGACAGGTTCGCAAGCTGCTCGCTGAGCAGCGAGGATGCAGGGTCGTTCGCACCGATTGGGGTGATTCCGATACGAGGATCTGGGGAGGACCCCATGTGGACCACTGGTTGACCGCGGCTACCCATTGCTAGAGCCCCGATACAAATTGCAACGATCGTGTGGCGTCCTAAAATAAACATAGCACCTCCTGGCCGATAACCTCGAACGCGTCCAACCCAGGATTCCATCCATTCGATTCCCTCTCGAGGGCCTGGCCCGTGTTCGTGTTGCACCGGTATAAGGAAGTATATTCGGGAGGTCAGATGTTCACAATGTCCGAACGTACAGTCCAACGGATAAATATAGGGGCCTTGTAACCAGTAAATCATACGGCGTACACCGTGGAGGGCTGCTGCAAATACAGCCGACTCAGGGGGGAAATACCCGTGTGTAGATGTGCTACCGTAACTTCGATTCCTAGCGTCATTTTTTGGCCGAGGGCCCGGAAGAACCGGGGATCCGCTGAGGTAGAGACAGCGGCAATGCTTTCGTCAGGTTGTGAAACGCAGGCTTACGGACAGCTTCGATGCTCTACGCTCTGCTCCGGATTCCCGGCCCCCGTTGGTCATAAGAGCTGGATTCCGCATGAAACGGTGCCGGCTCATCAAGCAAGCCCACGAGCTCCGTGCGGTTCGTGACATCGAATTGTAAGAACAGCCGGCTCACGTGATACTTTACCGTTCGTTCCTTCATTTTCAGAGCACTAGCGATCTCGGCATTTCTGAGACCCCGGCGCATAAGATCCAAAATCGTCTTTTGCTTCGTCGTGAGCATCACATGGGATTGTAGTCGATGGAGCCCGCAAATACAACGGTAAAAATCACCGAAAGGGCCACCGAAATCCGGCAATGTTGGCGCTGCGGGATGCAGCATCGTGCCCCTGCTGGCCGAGGACGCTTCCCACCGATCATCTTCGCGACGAAGCTCTTTACCAACCAGGATCTGGGATTTTATCCCCATCTAAATCCGGCTCAGAAGCCGGAGTAGGGCCGGAGGCGCGGCGGGCTGGCATCGGGCTCGCAGAGCCAGACGGTGCGGTCCGGGTAGTAGCCGGCGAGCTCGCGATTTTCCTCCGGACCCAGGTCCAAGGCCCACACGATCTTCGAGCGGTCGATATCCGCTGCATTCGTGATCCATTCGCGTAGCGGGTGAAACGGCAGGTAGTGGACGAACACGAGCTGGCCGCCGGGCGCTTCATGCAGCCGGTCGAGGATCGGCAGGCGCCCCTCGGGGTCGCCGTGATTCAAGAAGTCGAAGGTTTCATACGGGCCGAAGGCTTCGCGAAATCCTGGCGACGCGGAGGCGTGGACGCCGTACCAGAACGCGAAGTGAACCACGGCGACGGCGAGGATCAAGAAGGCCGCGGCTCGCGGAATCCGTTCCAGAGCCGCAACCGTCAGCAACAGGAACACACACGCCAGCGCAGCGATGTAGTGCGGATAGAAGTAGGGATAAAACGCCGCTCCGATTAGAAACAGGACCACGGCCGCGGCCGGAAGAAGCATCCGCTTGCGGTGGAAGGCGAGGAACAGACCGGGCAGCGCGGCGAACAGGGCAGGGAAGACGAAGAAGCGGACGTAACCGGCGCGGTCCAGCAGGCGGTCCGCGAAGCTGAGCATGCTCTCTCGCGCGTGTACTTCGGATTGAGCCTGATAACCAGCCTGCTGTTCTTCGCTGAGTACACGATGCGGCGCCGGGTTGGCTTGAAACGTGAACGTGGTAGGGACGCCGTACTCGACGCGGCTGGTGATGTAGGGAAGGGTGGTCCAGCTTCCGGTGACGGCTTTGTTTTGCGCCAGTGTCAGAGAAATGGCCGGTAGAGTGGCGGCGATGACCAGCGGCGCCGAAGCGAGCATCTTGCGCCAGCGCGGCAGCAGGAATGTGACGGCCACAATCGCGACCAGAAACACGCTCTCATACGGGCGCGTGAGCAGCTCCAATCCGAGGCCGCTGCCCAGCAGGATCGCGTCGCGCGTGCTGCCGGTCTCGTAAAACGTGGTCTTGCACAATCGCGGTAACGCCCCGAACACCAGGCAACCGGCGATTCCGGAAACGGCTCCGCCCCAGTAGGAGTTCATCCAGTAGGTGAGCGGACCCAGCTCGAAGACGGCGAGCAAGCCGCCTACCAGCGCCCACCCGGAACTGACCCAGCCTCGCAGCATCCAGTAGCACAGCGCGCACAGAGCGGCTTCAGTAAGCAGCACGCCGGCCCAGGGATGGCCGAAGATGGCGCGGCCCAGCGCCAGAGCGATGGCTTGGCCCATCGGAAAAATCGAGCTGTAACTGGGCTGCTGCAGCACGAAATTAGATTCGAAGAAACGGAAAAACGGGTGCGTCGGGTTGGCCAGTCGAAAATGCGACAAGGTATCGGCCAGCAGCAGGAAGCTGTTATCGTCGGCCGTGCTGGGGATGGGCGGGCCGGCTTGCGCCAGCAGCGCCAACCGCAGCGCGATGGTCGATCCGGCGAGAGCGAGCATGGACCATGCAGGTTTCTCGGCCAGACGCCGCGCCGCGCGGATCAGCGGCTCCCGCGCCAGCACCAGCAGCAACAACGCGAAGGCCACCAGAAACTCGACAAAATCGGCAGCGCCGAAACCGATCGGATTTTGCGACGGAAGAAAAGATCGGAAGACGTGATGCAGGTAGAACATGGTGGAGGTCGAACATGCTTCCGGCTGACGGGAGGCTCAGTTCGACGCTTTGCGCGCGCGCTTCTGCGAAGACGGCCGCACCACCGCGCTCTTCCCGCTCCAGCGCCCCAGCTTGAACTGGCGGCCGTAGTGCGAAACCGTGTTGCGGATGGTGACGGTGACCACGCCGGTGGAGTCGCAGGAGTACAGCTCCTCGATCTCCTGCGTAGCGGCCGCGGCCGATTTTTGCACCGGCTCGGCGGCCAGCGTTCGTGCGTCCGCTAGTGCGGGATCGAACGGGAACAGGATTTCATCCCACACCGTGAGGTCGCCGGAGGGGTGGCCGCCATCGTCGACGCTGCCGGCTTCCAGGTAACGGAAGTCGCCGATATTGTGAACCGGCTGGTAGCGGCGGCAAACCTTCAAGGGCGGCTCGTCAGCGGAGGGCAGGCGCGTGCCGCGCGGAAAGATGGGATCGAAGATCATGCGCTGCCCGGCGTCGGATTCGCGCCACACGCCGAAGTTGCGCGTGAAGACTTCGCGCAGCGTATAGCCGGACGCCTCACTGGCTTGGATGGCGAGTCCGATCGCGGTAGCTGAGCGCGTGTATTCGCTGCGCTTCACCTTGCGCCCGAACTCCTCGCGCAGCATGCGCGCCACCAGCGGGAGCTCGCTGCCGCCTCCGGTGACGTACAGCGCGTCGATTTCTTTGTCCTTCGCCAGGCGCAGGGTCGCGACGACCGTCTCCTCGATCAGCGGCCGGCAGCGATCGTAGAAATCGGAAACGGGGATGGTGATCTGGCCGCGCCCGTCCTCGATCAGATCCAGATCCACCACCATGCGCCGCGAATTCGGATGCAGCGCTTCTTTCTGGCGGCGGCATTCTTCCTCCAGACGAAAACTCGCCGCCGGATCCAGCGCAGCCAGCGCAGCCGGGCCGACCGCCAGGTCCGCCAGCACGCGGTCGAAATCGTCGCCGCCCAGCGTGGAGATTCCTTCGGTGGCGATCACGATGTGCTCCTTCTCATCCAGGTCCACCAGGGAGGCGTCGAAAGTGCCGCCGCCCAAATCGTAGACTAAAAGCCGCCCCACGAAGCTCTGCCGGTGTCCGAATTCGATGGATGCCGCCGACGGCTCATTCAGCAGCCCCATCACCGAAAATCCGGCGCGGCGGAACGCGTCGACGGTGAGGAAGCGCTGGTTGCTATTGGCGTTGGCGGGCACGCCCAGCATGATTTCGAGCGGTTCCTTGCTGCCGAAATGATGGCTCAACCCCTTGCGCATCTCGCTCAGCAGGCCGTGCATCAGCTCGGCCAGCGGCACCGTGACGCCGCCGGCGTCGAGCAGCGTTTCCGGCCCGGCGTCTTCCAGGTAGCGCTTGAGGGAGCGCACTATGGTCCAGCCGTCCTCTTCTTGTGCGTGCCAGGCGGCCCAGCCGAACCGGCGCTCTGCCCCGTGCAGAGCCACCAGCGGCGGGAACCATTCGAAGGTGGCTTCCGCGGTCTCAAACGGCACTAAAGGATAGTTGCCGCGGTCCGCCGCTGCCACCACAATCCTGGTCGTTCCAAAGTCGATACCCAGTTTCATTGCCCCGTTCCCAGTTTCAATTACAATGGTCGCCTATGAGGAAGGTTCTCTGCTTGGCGGCCTCGCTTCCGGCCCTGTTCGCTCTGGCAGGCTGCACTCCCATTCCTGCGGTTCCGCGGATCGAGGATTTGCGGCAGTTGACCCACGGGGGAGAGAACGCGGAAGCGTACTGGGCTCCGGATGGGAAGCGCCTCATCTTCCAGTCTACCCGGGATGGGCACGATTGCGATCAGCAGTACATTATGAATTCCGACGGCTCCGATCCGCACCTGGTCTCGACCGGCATGGGCGTGACCACCTGCGGCTACTTCCTGTCCGACAACAAACACATCCTCTACGCCTCGACCCACGAAGCCTCGCCGACCTGCCCCGCCAAGCCGGATCGCAGCAAAGGTTACTTCTGGGCGGTCCATCCCGGCTTCGATATTTATCTGGCCGAAGACAACGGCAAGATCGTCAAGAAGCTGACCGATACCGGCGGTTACGATGCGGAGGCGACGGTGAACTGGAAGAATCACCGCATCATTTACACTTCTATGGCTTCGGGCGACCTGGATGTGTGGAGCATGAACGAGGACGGCTCCGACAAGAAGCAGCTCACCAAGACCGAGGGGTACGACGGCGGTGCGGTGTTCTCACGCGACGGGTCGAAAATGGTTTGGCGCGCCTACCATCCGGACAATCCGCAGAAGCTGGAGGTGTACCGGTCGTTGCTGGCGGAACACCTGACGGCTCCGATGAAGATGGAGTTGTGGGTGGCCAACTCCGACGGATCGGACGCGAAGCAGATCACCAGCTTCGGCTGCGCCAGCTTCGCGCCCACCTTCACGCCGGACGGCAAGCAGATCCTGTTCGCGTCAAACAAGCATCATTGCGACAGCAGCGATTTCGAGCTGTACCTGATCAACACCGACGGCTCCGGCTTGCAGCAGGTGACCAGCTACGGCGGGTTCACGTCGTTTCCGGAATTCTCGCCCGACGGCAGCAGGCTCGTGTTTGTCTCCAGCTACCAGGGCTCCAGCAAGTACGAGTTCAACGTCTTCACTGCGGACTGGAAGTAAGGGACACCAGCTCCATGCGCTTCAGTTGGCCGCAGGCGGCATAAACGTCCAGGCCGCGCGGCCTGCGCAGGAAGCAGGGCAGTGATTTTCTGACGATGGCCTGGAAAGACGCCACGCGCTCCGGCGACGGCGTTTGAAACGGAATGCCAGGTCCTGGGTTTAGCGCGATCACGTTGACCTTGGCGTTGAGGTTCGCCAGCATCTTGGCCACGCGGCGCGCGTCGGCATCGGAATCGTTGACGCCACCCAGCAGCACGTACTCGAAGCTCAGTTTTTCCCAGGACCGCAGAGGATAGGCGCGGCAGGCCTCCAGCAGATCCTTCAAATGGTACTTGCGCGTGATAGGCATCAGCTCCTGCCGCTGCTCTTCGCTCGAAGCATTCAGGGAGATCGCCAGTTTCGGCCGCGAGGCATCGGGGGCGCGTCCCAGCTCTTCGATTTTTGGAATGATGCCGGAGGTGGAAACGGTGATGCGGCGCGGCGAGATGGCCATACCCTTGGGATCGGTGAGCAGTCGCGCGGCCTTGAGCACGCTGGCCAGATTCAGCAGCGGTTCGCCCTGCCCCATCATCACGATGTTCAACCGGTCGACGTGCGGCGTGTGGCTTTTGTCGGCGGCTGCGCCCATGTGGGAAGCTATGCGCAGCACCTGGCCTGTGATCTCTCCCGCCGTCAAGTTTCGCTCCAGGCCCAGCAGAGCGGTGAGGCAGAAACCGCAATTCACCGGGCAGCCGACCTGGGTGGAGATACACACGGTGGCGCGCTCGGCCTCCGGCATCCACACGGTCTCGACGGTTTTCCCGTCGCTCAGCTTGATCAGGTAGCGGCGCGTTCCGTCGGAGGAGTCGTAGACGCGCTCGACCTCCGGCAGTCCCAGCCCGGTTTCGTGGCTCAGACGGTCGCGCAGAGGCTTGGGCAGATTGGTGATCTCGCCCAGGCCGCCGACCCTGCGCCGGTACACCGCGTCATAGACCTGCTGCGCGCGGAACTTGGGCTGATCCGCGCCGAGCAACAATTCCATTTCGCCGAGGTCCAGTCCGATCAGACTGGGAAGGGTCTCCATGACACTAGCTTAGTAGGCGCGCGGCAAGGCCCGCCGGCTCCCGGCCGAGGAAACCGCTATCATAGAGGTTTCGTGCACTCCGCGAGTCGTGGAGTCGCACAATGGGCCGGTAGCTCAGTTGGTAGAGCATCGCACTTTTAATGCGGTGGTCGCGGGTTCGAGCCCCGCCCGGCTCACCATTCTTTCTCGCGCGCAATCAGCAGGATGCGGTTCTCCCCTTGGCCGCGTACGATAAGCGTACGATACTCGGGCCAAGGCCGGAGTAAGCTGACGCTGTATCGACGCCGGAAAAGATCCTGCCCACATACTGGCCGCTATCTCAAACTGGACGCCCACCGGTGCCCGGTTTGGGTCGAAGGGGCGCTGGACGAGGTCTATCACCGCCATTCCCTCAAGGTTTCCTCCTGGGAAAAGGCCGAACAGATCCGCCGCCAAATGGAGCAGGGGTGATGTCGGATTTGGATTTGTTGGTCTTGGCCATGGTCTACCGAATAAGTTTAAGGCGCTTGAGATCTTCCTCGGTCCAGCAGGTCTGTTCAATCATGCTCTTGAGGGTTTTTCGCGTGAAGGTGCCTGCGCCGCCGTGAAACGTCACCGTGACCCTTCGACCGTCAGGATGAAAATATATTTGGTGAGACCCGTCGCCGCGGTCATAACCGAACCCGTCACGGATGAGGGCTGAAATAACCTCGCGGGCGGAGAGATTCCGAAGTTGTGCGTAGTTGATGCCCACGAATCAGACGGTCACTGCGACACGAGGCTCGACGGTGACCTGCACCTGATCGGTCGGTTCCTCCGGAATGGATTGGCCGTGCTCAAGCATGCTCTCGACAACCATGTGGACGACGCTATCGATGTTCTTGAGGGCTTCAGCTTCCGTAGCACCCCACGTTGACGCGCCCTGCTGTTCGATAGCGGGGCAATAGGCGTGCCAGCCCGAAGGATTCCCATCAAAATCCTCGTCGGGTTCAACTACAACTTTGAAATTGTAGGTCTTCATGTGCATTACTACGGATAGGGTCAGATTTCGCTTTCAGTGTACGCGGGAAGGGCCGATCCGTCAATGGATACGAGTCGGATACGGCTAAGCGGCCTTCGCTGCGGCGGCCTTCGGCAAGAGCGTAGCAAGCGTAAGCTGCTCGAAGGGGACGAAGAGATACGCATCTCTCGATGCGGAGTTGGGGGATCAGGGGAAGCAGATCTTTCCAGAGCGCGTCATCTCGGGCTCGGGTCGCCGTCACGCTGGCCACAATGAAGGATTGCATGCCGGGATACTTCCGCGTGTGAAGCCGCCGCTCGCGATAGCGGACGTAGCCCTCGATCTTGCCCGCCATCCGCTCGTGGATCATCGTCGATCGATCCGCTTCCAAAAAAAATATGGAATTTATTTTTCCCGCTTGGCCGCCCCGCGTGCTCCAGGACGAAGTACGCATCGGGGCGGATCGGCAGAGGGCGCGGACGGACGGGCGGGAGATTGCGCCCAGGAGACAAAGCTCTTGCACGGCCTCCAAGAGCTCGATGGCGCTCGGCTGAAGTTGGAATGGATTTTTCGCCGACGTGGTTGTAGATGTCATGTCCGCGGTCGAGAGGAGATTTGGGCTGGGGAAGCGACTCGTAATTTTACCTCCGGTCAGACGATCTGATAAGTGCCGAAGCGGGCGCGACGAACTGTATACCGCTTCGTGTACGACACACGTACGATAGATTCCTCCAACCAGCGTTTTGTGCTATTTGGCGCTTCGGAGAACCAGTAACTTACCTCGCTGCAGCGCGCGCTTCGAGTTCGAGCCCCGCCCGGCTCACGATCATGCCAAATTCGCGGCCCTCG
>CAWISY010000292.1:0-6755 GCA_963838455.1 Bryobacterales bacterium | reverse complement strand
TTTCATGTGTACAACTAACGTATTGCTATGTTCTTCGTGCTGCCGCGCGCGGCTCGCGGAGCGCTGAGCCAGTTCGCGCCGGAGGGGTGGCGTCTGCCCGGCTTCGCGGAAAAAGTTTCGCTGGGCGAGATCGGCAAGATTCAGCAGAGCAGCCGCGTGGTGCTGCACGCCCGCGCCGATCAGGGGGAGAGCCTGGAAAACGTGCGCTGGCGCGGCGGCTCGCTGACGTATTTCGATGGCATCGTCTGGTCCAACCCCCGCGTCGCCTACGATCCGCCGCTCAAGGTCGACGAGGGCCTGCTGATCCTGGGCAAGGCGATCGAGATCCGGCCGGGGCGGGAAATCGGCTACCAGGTGCGGCTGGACGAGATTGCTTCCGACACGCTGTTTTTCGCGGGCATTCCGGAGACCATCAAGATCAACATCGGCCCCATCTTCCGCTCGGCCGGCGGTGCTTACCATGTGCGCAACGCGCCTTCCGACCTGGTGTATCGCGCCTTCGCGCTGATTGAAGATGAGGACGCGCCGGCGGAACTAAAGCCACAGCCGCTCACGCGCTCTGAGCGGGACGAGGCGCTGCAACTGCCCTCTTCGTTCAATCCGCGCATCGCGGAGCTGGCGCGCAACATGACCGCCGGCGCCGTCTCTGACGAGGCCAAGGCCCGCGCCATCGAAAACCATCTGCACCACGACTACGGCTACACACTGGACCTGCCCAGCCGCGTGCTGCGCGATCCCTTGTCGAATTTTCTGTTCGTTCGCAAGAAGGGTCATTGCGAGTACTTTGCTTCGGCCATGGCGGTGATGCTGCGGACGCTGGGGGTGCCGGCGCGTGTGGTCACAGGATTCCAGAGCGGCACGTTCAATCCGCTGACCGGCTGGCAGGTGGTGCGAGCCTCCGATGCGCATGCCTGGGTGGAGGCGTGGCTCGACGACGGAGGCTGGACGGTCTTCGATCCCACGCCGCCGGCGGCCCAGCCCACCTCGCAGGGGCTCAGCGCGCGACTGGCGATGCTCTACGATGCCGCGAACCAGTTCTGGCAGGATTGGGTGCTGCGCTACGATCTGGAGCGGCAAGTGGTGCTGGCCTCGCGGGTTCACCAGATGCGCTTCGAGCCGCTGCTCGATGTGGACCGGTGGTGGCAGCAGAACGAGGTGCTGCTGCGCCGGCTCATCACCATCTTGCTGTTCGCGGCGGCCGTAGGTTTGCTGCTGGCGTTCTTCGGTCCGGATCTGGCTCGCGCTTGGCGCAACCGGCAGCGCGTGATCCTGGTCCGCCGCGGGCAGGGGCAAGCCTCGGATGCGACGCTGCTGTACCAGCGCATGCTGAGCGTGCTGGCGCGGCGCGGATTCCAGAAGCCCGCGTGGCTGACGCCCTCCGAGTTCGCCCGCGTGCTGCCCGCATCGGAAATGGCCGTGCTGGTGGAGGATTTGACCACCGCGTATAACGAGCTTCGCTTCGGCGGCCAGCGCGACGCCGCCCCACGCCTGATCCGCATGCTGGATCGCCTGGAAAGCCTGGAACGCTGATCCGGGACCATGAAAAAGACGCCATCGCACGCATGAGCGCCAGCACCCGTGAGCAACGCGGATGGTATCTCTACGACTGGGCCAATTCGGCCTTTTCCGTCACCGTCGTCACGCTGTTTCTCGGCCCGTACCTGACCTCGCTGGCCAAAGCCAGCGCGGGCGCCGACGGACGTATTCACTTGCTCGGCATGCCCATCGACCCGCGCAGTTACTGGAGCTACCTGGTCGGATTCTCCGTCGCGCTGCAGGTTCTGTTTTTGCCGGTGATCGGCGCGATTGTCGATTACGGCCGGCGCAAGAAGGAGGCGCTGGCCGCGACCGCGTACCTGGGCGCCGCCGCTGCCGCCGCGATGTATTTCGTGAGCGAGGGCAAGTATCTTTTAGGTGGCGCCCTGTTTCTCGCGGCGAACGTGAGCTTCGGCGCGGCCGAGGCAATCTACAATTCCTTTCTGCCTGAGATCGCCGGTCCGGAAGCTCGCGACGCGGTTTCTTCAAAGGGCTTCGCACTGGGATATCTGGGCGGCGGAGCGCTACTCGCGCTGAACCTGGTGCTGTTCATGCGAGCCTCGCAGTTCGGATTGAGCGAGGTCATGGCCGTACGCATCAGCTTGTGCTCGGCCGGCGTGTGGTGGGCCGTGTTCACCATTCCCACCGTGCTGGCGCTGCACAACCGCGGTGCGGCGAAAGTGCTGGCGCCGGGGCAATCCGCGGTGGGCGCCGTCGCCAGGCAACTGGGCAACACGTTTTCGCACATGCGCGGATATCCGCAGACGATGACGTTCCTGATCGCATTCCTTCTTTACAACGACGCGATTCAAACCGTGCTCGCCGTGGCTGCGCAGTTCGGCAATGACGAGCTGAAAATCCCCGTTTCGCAGCTCACGCTGGCGATTTTGATGGCCCAGTTCGTCGGCTTCATAGGCGCCATGGCGTTCCAGCGGCTGGCCGCGGTTTCCAGCGCGAAGCGCGCCGTCATCCTGAGCCTGATCGTGTGGACCCTGACGCTGGTCTACATCTACCAGTTCGTTTACGATGTCACGCAATTCTTCGTCGCCACCGCGGTGGTCGCGCTGGTGATGGGAGGAAGCCAGGCGCTGAGCCGCTCCCTGTTCGCGCAACTGGTTCCCAAGGGTAGGGAAGCGGAATACTTCAGCGTCTACGAGATCTCCGACAAAGGCACCAGTTGGATCAGCCCCATCCTGTTTGGCTTGGCGCTGCAGTTCACCGGGAAGTATCGCGTGGCGATTCTATCGCTGGTGGTATTCTTTGTGGCGGGATTGTTAGTGCTGCTGCGGGTCGACGTCGCCCGAGGTCAACGAGACGTGGCGGTTCCCGAAGGCGGGATCGCTGGAAGTTGAATGACGTGGCGGAACAACCGGCCGGCGCGCGGGGGAACGATGACCGCCAAAAATGATCAATGCCTCGGCAGCCGTAATGCATGTCAGGATGCCGGCCACGATCCAGGTCAGCAGCCGCTTGCCCATCCGCGATGAAGGCCCCGATTCGACCCGAATTCCGATCACCGGCGCCGGTCCGTTGCGCTCGATGCGCGGAGCGAAGCTGAACTGCGGAGCAGGCGAACCGTTCACCGCGTGCGGCATCTGGAGCACCCTGCGGCGATAAGGCAGGACCTCACCGGCCTGATATTCCAGCTCCTGCACCAGCCCGGCGATGATGAACGGATCTTCGGTGGAAGAGACCTCGCCCAGGAACCGCCGCGGAATCCAGATCTCCTCGGCGGATTTGCAGTTGACCACCTGCACTTCGGCCGAAGTGATGCGGCGCAACGTCCACTCATTGTGCTCGATGCCCACAATCGCTGGATAAAACGAGAAGCGGCGCCGGCCGATCTGGTCGAACGGCGTCGGAATGAGCGGCCCAGGCACGCTTTTATTGTACCGGAGGTTATTCCGGGTAAAATGAGAACGCCTTGCGGAACTTCCTGCTCGCGATCTTCGCTGCTGCGGTTTTGCACGCCCAACAAGCGCCCGCGGGCGATCTGCAAAAGATCGACAAGGTGTGCCCCACGGAAGACGCCGACGCCCTGGGGCTCGATTGCTCCGAAGACCAGCCATGCCCGGTGTACCTGGAGCTGTCCTCGGCCGACGGCTTCGGGTCGAGCGTCTTCGTCTCTGGAAATCTCCATACCAGCGACACGACCATGTTCGGATTACTGCTGGCCAGCAGCGACGCGGGCAAGACCTGGACCGAGCCGGTGAAGCGCATTCGCGCCGCCGCACTCGCGCAGATTCAATTCGCCGATGACCAGCACGGCTGGGTCGCGGGCATGATGCTGGATCCGCTGCCGCGCGCCCCGTTCCTGCTTTCCACCGTGAACGGAGGCGAGCTGTGGCACCGCACGCCGCTCTCCTCGGAACGCGACTTCGGCTCGATCGAGCAGTTCTGGTTCGACTCCGATGATCGGGGACAAGCGGTGGTCGACCGCTCGCAAGGAAAAAATGAGAAGTATGAGTTGTACTCGACTTCCGATGGCGGCGAGAGCTGGTCGCTCAAAACCTCCAGTGAAGAGGACATTCATCTGGACGGCGCGAGGCCTCCCGACAAGGCCAACTGGCGCGTGATGGCCGACAAGGGGGAATATCTGGTGCAGCGGCGCAGCGCCACCGGTTGGGAGACGCTGGCCAAATTTCCGATACGAGCGGGAGAGTGCAAATGAGTGAGACTCCATGTCCGATCGAACTGGAGCTGTTTCGCCACTTTCTGGTTTCCATCGCCGAGGAGATGGGCGTGGTTTTGCGCCGCAGCTCCTATTCGGTGAACATCAAGGAGCGCCGCGATTACTCCTGCGCCGTCTATGACGCGCGGGGTGAGACCGTCGCCATGGGCGATCACATGCCGGTGCATTTGGGCGCGATGCCGCTGTCGGTTCGTGCGGCCAGAGAAGCTCTGGACCTGGGTCCGGGTGACGTGGCCTTGCTGAACGATCCGTTCCGCGGCGGAACGCATTTGCCGGATATCACGGCGGTCGCTCCAGTCTTTATCGACGGCTCGGTTGCCTTCTTCTTGGCCAACCGCGCGCATCATTCTGATGTGGGTGGGATGAGTCCAGGGTCCATGCCCCTGGCTCGCGACATTTATCAGGAAGGGATCCGCATTCCGCCGGTACGCCTGGTTCGCGGCGGCCGGCTCGACCGCGAGATGCTGGATCTGATCCTGGCCAACGTGCGTACGCCGGTCGAGCGCGAAGGTGATCTGCGAGCGCAGCTTGCTTCGCTCGAACGGGGAGCGGAGCGGCTGACGGCCCTGGTTGCGAAGTACGGGCTCGCGAAGGTCCAGGCCAACATGCGCGCGCTGCAGGATTACAGTGAGCGGATGATGCGCGCGGCGATTTCGAAAATCGCGCGCGGGGTGTACCGCTTTGAAGATTGCCTGGACAACGACGGGACCTCCGATGAACCGGTATGGATCCGCGTCGTCGTGACCATCGGGCGAGAGTCGGCAACGGTGGATTTCTCGGGCTCCGCGCCGCAATCCTCCGGTCCGGTGAATGCCAACTACGCGGTGACTCTGGCGGCGGTGATGTATTGCTTCCGCTGCCTGATTCGGGAAGACGTGCCGTTCACGGCCGGAATCCTGCGGCCTATCCGCGTGATCGCGCCGGAGGGTACCGTGGTGAACGCTCTCGCGCCCGCCGCGATGGCCGCGGGCAACGTGGAGACTTCGCAGCGCGTGACCGATGTTGTGCTGGGCGCGCTGGCGCAGGCGGCTCCGGAGTCGATTCCTGCGGCGTCCAGCGGGACCATGAACAACCTAAGTTTTGGCGGGATTGATCCGGTGCGCCGCGCGCCCTTCGCCTACTACGAGACCATCGCCGGTGGGATGGGCGCGTCTTCGCGAGGGCCTGGCTACAGCGCGACGCAGACGCACATGACCAACACGCTCAATACACCGGCGGAAGCCTTCGAGCATCAATTCCCGGTGCGGGTGGAACGCTACAGTATCCGGCGCGGCTCCGGCGGCGCAGGCACGCATCGCGGCGGAGATGGAATCGTGCGCGAGCTGCGCTTTCTCACGCCAGCCGACGTGACGATCCTTTCCGATCGCCGCCAGCGCGGGCCGTGGGGATTGGCGGGCGGAGGTCCGGGAAAGCCGGGGCGCAATACCCTGGTGCGGAATGGTCGCAAAATCAAGCTGCCGGCGAAGACTCGCCAGGAGCTGCGGGCCGGGGATCTCCTGCGCATCGAAACTCCCGGCGGCGGCGGCCGGGGCAGGGCCTAAGTCTACTTTTGAGGCTCGTCCTTGAGTTGATCGGGCGAGGTCCCCGCGGTATCGCCGAAGGTGATCGTAGATTCCGTTCCGTACTTGCGGTACAGCTTGAAGTCCGCTTCATTCGAGCCGGTCCATTTATCCGCGACAGAATCCACCTGATAGTGCAGCGGGAGAATATACATACCGTCGCCCACCTTGGTCAGATCATAATCCAGAATGATGTGCACTTCGCGGATCGGGAAACTCGAAGGAATTCCGACGGTGTCCAGCGTAATTCGCATGATGGCGTTGGTCGACGGATCCCAATAAACCACGCCCTTGTACGCGGAAGTGTACTCCTGGTTGGTTTCCCGTTCCGCCATCGAGTAGCCGTGTTCTTTGTCGATGTGGTAGGCGAAGCCGTACATTGTGTCATTGCGCAGCTTGTGCCACTTATCCCAGCCGAACTCCGTGCCGTTTTCCGGATTGAAGATGTTGGCCATCATGCTGCCGAATTCGCCCGAGGAAGAGACGCCGCCGAATTGCATATGATCGCCGTTGGCCATCGACTTCCCGTTGTACATTTTGACCTGATAACTTTCCTTGTGGTCGAAATAGGTCAATAATTCCTGAATGGTGTCGCCATTGGCGATGTAGCCCTGCCGGTGCAACGCGTCGATCGGGTCCTGCTTGCGATGGGTGGTCTGCACGCAGATGTAATTCGGCAGGCCCATGGTGTAATTCATCGCGTAGTCGCGCATCTCCTCCATAATCTTGGCCTGTTCCGCCGGGCTGGGCGGAGGCTTGGGCGGAAGTTGCGCGGGTGGAGGCGGAGGAGCGGGGAGGTTCGCCGACGCCGACGCCAGCTCCTTCAGCGCGGCCACGGTTCTTGGACCCGCGCCGAGGCCCTGCAAATCCTCGACGGTGCGCTCATCCAGTTTCTGCGTGAGCTTGATTTTCTTCAAATAATCGCCGGTAGTTTTGTCGTCGCCCTTATTCTTGATCTGGGATTTGAT
>CAWISY010000291.1:0-44771 GCA_963838455.1 Bryobacterales bacterium | reverse complement strand
GGTGCGCGATTTCTACCACCGCTATACCGTCGATGAGCACACGCTGGTGGCCATCGGCGCGCTGGAGCAGATCAGCGACGGCCGCTTCGCGGAGCTGATGGGTGAAATCGAGGACCCGGCGCTGGTGCGCTTCGCACTGGTGCTGCACGATATCGGCAAAGGCTCCGGGCGGGACCATTCTCAGGCCGCGGTGGAAGTGGCGCACAAGGTGATGGAGCGGCTGGGTGCGCCGGAATCGGACCGCGCGACGGTGGAGTTCCTGATCGAACGGCATCTGGACATGTCCGGCATCATGAGCTCGCGCGATCTGCATGACGGGGCCACCGCGCGGGGCTTGGCGGAGCGCATCGGCACGATTGAGCGGCTGAAGCTGCTGACGGTGCTGACCTACGCCGACATCAGCGCCGTCAATCCCCAGGCCATGACGCCGTGGCGCATGGAACAGCTTTGGCGGGTGTATCTGCTGGCCCACCAGGAGCTGACCAAGGAGCTGGAGACGGAGCGCATTCATGCGCCCGCGGGCGTGGCTCCGGACCGCGCGCAGTTTCTGGAGGGCCTGCCGATGCGCTACCTGCGCACCCACTCTCCGGCGCAGATCGACGTGCACCTGACGCTGGCGCGGCAACTGGAATCGCGCGCGGTGGCGATCGAAATTCATCATGAGCGCGGCATCTACCAGTTGACGCTGCTGACCAAGGACCGTCCGGCGCTGTTCGCCTCGGTCGCCGGGGCCATCGCCAGCTTCGGGCTGAACATCCTGAAGGCGGAGGCGTTCACCAACGCGCAGGGAATCGCGGTGGATACGTTCACCTTCGCGGATCCGCACCGCACCCTGGATTTGAATCCCACCGAAGTCGACCGCTTGCGCGGGGTGGTGCGGAGGGTGCTGGAAGGAAAACACGAAGCCGAGAAATTGTTGCGCGGGCGTCCCAAGCCGCTGCTGCCGGCGAAAGCCCGCCTGAAGCCGCGGGTCGCGGTGAAGAACGATGTGTCGGAGGCTGCGACGCTGGTAGAGATCGTGGCCGAGGACCGCCCCGGGCTGCTGTACGACCTGGCGCGCGTGATCGCCGATACGGGATGCAACATTGAAGTGGTGCTGATCGACACCGAAGCGCACAAGGCGCTGGACGTGTTCTACCTGACGCACCAGGGCCGCAAGCTGGAGCCTCCGGTGGAGGAGCAGTTGAAGGCGGGCCTGCTGGCGGCGTGCCTGGCTCCACATTAAGCCTTAACCCGCACTAACGCGGCCGCGCCAGTGCTGCCGAAATCCTGCAACTAAGGTCTTTCCCTGATTAAGAGGCCCCGGTTATCCGCCGATAATGCGGATGAGGAGCCGAGACGCCGGATGCAATGCCTGTACTGCAAGAAGAAGCTGGGACTGTTTGCGTCCAGGAAAATGCCGTTCTGCTCGGACGAGCACGAGGCGGCGTATAACGAACAGCAGGCCGGCATCGCGCTAAAGCGGGTCTTGGATCCCATGTTCACGGAGCGTCTGCCGAAGACGCCGCTTTCCGGCGTGAGCCCGGCGGGTGCACGGAAGATGGAGAATGCCCCGGAGCGGGCGACTCCTCCGTTCACGCCGCCAAGCCACCTGCAGCCGGCCACGCCGCTGGCGTTGACCAGGCAGGCGGCTCTTACGCCTCCGGCGCCCGAAGAGGCGACGTTCGTTCGCATCGTGACTCCGCCGCCGCAGGCGTCTTTGCTCCGCCAACCCTGGCCGATTCCGCAACCTTACACCCAAACGACGGTATTCAGGCCGTTCGGGGTCGAGCCGCTGGGCGGAGAAACAGAGTTGCCGGAAGGCTTGCGCGAACTGATCGAGGATCCGGACCAGACCGCCGAAGCAGCGCCAGCGGACGAGACGCAAATCGAATACGCTCAGCCCCAAGAAACCGCGCCGGAAGCGGAGACAGCCGCGCCGGAAGCCGATCCCTTGCTTGATTCCCATCGTTTGCATCCCGTGCTGGTGCAGGAGAAGCCGGCTGGAGTGGAGCAGGAGCAGACTGCATTGAGCCTGGAGCGGCCCCTCGATTTCCGGGTGCCCATCTTGAAAATCTGGCCGCTGGCTTTAGAGAGGCTCGCGGCTGAGCCGCAAGTCGTGGCCGAACCTGAAGACGTGGCCGAGCCGCAAAACGTGGCCGAGCCGGAAGGGATGGTCGAGCCCGAGGCGACCGCGGAGACGTGGCAAGCAGTCGAAGAGATCGCTCCAGCAATGGCCCGGGATGCGGCGCCTACCCCACTCTCTAACCAACTTCCCAATCCGCCGGCCGCCGGCTTGGTGAGGTCCGATCCGCTGCGGCTGCAGCAGGCCGAAGAGCCGCGAAGGGGGGCGAGTGAGCCGCCGGGCGTCATCGATCCGCAACTCACGCTGCGCTATCCCTCGGCGAGGATCTCCATTGATCTGCGCGCGCTGGGTCAGGCGGCGGTCCGGCCTGCGGAAGCCTGGCAGGTACAAACGCTCCAAGCGCCGCGCGCGGCGGGCCAGAAGTCCTGCGAGGCGCGCAGGACGGATGAGCGAATCCCCAATCCGCCGCCGGTCACAGAAGCCAGGCGATTCGCTCTCGCGCCGGCGCAGGCCCGGTTTGGGCTCCCGCAGCAGGCCCGGCAGGCCGGATTGCCCAGCGTGCGGTGGAAAGTGTTCACGGCCTTGCGGGAAGCGCCGGCGAAGTTGAGGATGCCGCAAGCGGATTCGCATCCACAGCTCTTCCTGGTCTACGACGGCGTGCAATTCTGGCCGATTGCGCTGCATGCGACCGCGCCTGGGAATGCTCCTGTGCGCGCGGCCGGCGAGATCGTGGGAGCCACAGTTACCGTGAACCTGCCCACCGCGCCCGCCGAAGTTTTAGCCGCGAACGCTGAGACCAAGATTACGATAGCGAACTGGGCGGTACTGGAGCCCCAGGCGCAAGCCGACAGGCGGCACCACTATCGTCCCTCCAGCCTGCTGGCGGGATCATACGGGTTTCAGCGGGCGCGTGCGGCATCCTATATCCAAGTCCAGGAGCCGGAACTGCGGCAAGGGGTTCCGCGCGGACTTCCCTGGGGAGTGGCGGGCACGGCTTGGCGCGGTGTGAGGCCGAGCCAGGAAGCACTTCCGCTCCGCGCGCCGGTTCCGCTGCATCCGGTGGTGCAGTGTCCGGAGTGGTCTGAAGAGCATGGAATGGCCGAACTTAGTCCTGGGATTAAGACACTAACCTGAATTGATCCTAAAGCAGTAGGGGAACAAGACCGATAAATCGAGCAGGTACTCGCCAATGGCCCAAATAACAGAGTTTCCGCTAACATCGACAATTTCTGCCGGGGAGAATGGTGTAAGCTCCGGCAAACCTGGAGATCTCCTGGCTCGCGCGGTCATGGCGCACCTGAAGGGGGATTTGGGCGCGGCCTTGGAAGCGCTGGAACGCGGCGCCAACGGCTCGGCCGAGCCGCCCGAGACAGTGGCCGCTCGCGCGCAGTTGCTCTCCGAGCTCAAGCGCTACGAGGACGCGACGGCCGAGTACGACAAGCTGCTGCAGATGCGTCCGCATTCGGCCGGCGCGCATTATCAGTGCGGCGTGTGCCTGTACCAGTTGGGCCGCTACGGGGATGCACTCCCGCTGTTCAGCAGAGCGGTGGAGCTGGACCCGACCCACGCGCAGGCGCACCTGTTGAAGGGGATTTGCCTGCTGCACCTGAAACTGCCGGAAGAGGCTTTGGAATCCTTCGGAAGGTGCCTGGAACGATCGCCCGGCCTGGAAGCGGCGCTGCTGGGCAAGGGAGTGGCGCTGCAGTTGACGTGGGAGTTCGATGAGGCCATAGAAGTTTACGAACAGGTTCTGCGCCGCAATCCCGACTGTGAAGAGGCTGCCACCAACCTGATCGCGCTGGGCATGCAGCGCAAGGACTACGGGCTGATCCGGGAGCGGGCCAGCACGCTGCTGGAGCGGGGTGGTCCCTCGCAAGCGGCTCTGGAGGGCTTGAGCACCGCCGCGTTCGCCGAAGGAAATTACGAGGAGGCGGCCAAGCACTACTGCCAACTGGTGGAACTGAATCCGCGTAATTACGACTACTGGTTCAACCTGGGCGTCACCTATCAAAAAATGGGCAAGCTGCTGGATTCCGCGGCGGCCTTCCAGAACGCGGCGTCGCTGCGTCCGGACGCCACGCCCGTGCACATCAACCTGGCGGCGGTGCACCATGAGATGGGCGATTTGGCGGGCTCGCTGCAGGCGCTGGAGGCGGCGCTGGCGATCGCGCCGGAGCGGACCGATCTGCTGTACCAGCGCGCGGTCGCGGTGGAGGAGCAGGGCTTGAATGATCAGGCCGAAGCGCTGTTTGCGGGGCTGTCCGAAAAGGATTGCCCGGAATTTGAAAATGCGCAGTTCCGCTGCGGATATTTGCGTCTGCAGCGCGGGGATTACCATGGCGCGGCGGATTGTTTCCTGGCCTGCCTGAGCAAGCGTCCGGCCTGGAGCGGGGCGGAGCTGAACCTGGCGCTGGCGTACTGGAAGCTCGGGAAACATGCAGACTCCCAAAATGTCCTGCTGGAGCTGCTCAAGCGCGAGCCGGGCAACCTGGAAGCCGTGCGCGGCATGGCGGCCAACGCGCTGGAACTGAACGATGCGGCGGCGGCGCTGCGCTGGCACCTGTGTTTGCAGGAGCTCGGCGACCGGTCCCCGGAGGTGCTGCAGAACACGGCCATCCTGTATCAGCAGGGCGGTGAACTGGAAAGCGCGATCCGGACGTATCGCGAAGCCATCGAGGCCAAGCCCGATTTCGCGGAGGCGCACCTCAATCTGGGGCATGCGCTGGAGGACTCGGGCGACCAAGCCGGTGCTCGCGAGGCGTGGGTCAAGGCGCTGGAGCTGAAGCCGGAGATGGCTCAGGGGTACTTCTTAAACGGAGTCTAGTAGGATACACCACTCCCGGCCCAGGGGGCACCCCGTGCGGCTCTGTAAGGGACTGATATAACGGATGTCGATTCTGAGCCGCGCACGAAGTAAGCGGTTAACTTAGTGGGCCTTTTTCCTTACCCCGCTAGTAGCCGGCCATTCAATCTGGGGCGCCGGACTCATTAAAGCGCTACGCTTACGGGGTGGTGATCGCCCCGGTCATGCCCAGCCTTTCGCCGGATTCTGTCTTACCGGAGACAAAGCTGCCGCCCAGGCCCTCCCGAGCCGGGTGGAACGTGATGGTCACCTTATCGCCGGGCTTCAGCGTATTGCGGTTCCAGCCGCGGCGCGAGAGATAGTTCGGGCTCATCCCCTCAATCCCCCAGGTATCCACGCCGCCCTGGTCGTTCTTGACGTCCAGCCAGATCCAGGAGTGGGGATTAGTGTAGTCGAACTTCTTGACCACCCCGCTGAGGGTTTTCTCCCCGGTCATGTCAAACGCGGAGTAGGAATGGTGCGCCAGCGCCAGAGTAGCCGCTCCGGCCGTGAGCCCGGCGAGCAATGCGAAGCGGCGGGCTGCCCTGATCACGTTCACAGTCATAATCACCTTCTCTTTAGTTAGCATGGAGCAGACACGCTGCTCCATATAGTTAGCATGGAGCAGACACGCTGCTCCATATAGTTAGCATGGAGCAGACACGCTGCTCCATATAGCATTATTTCGGAGATGCCAGCGGGTTGGCAAGATTTATTCCGGCCTTGCCGTTGGCGTCGACATAATTGCGGTTGTTCTCTTCGCAGATGTATTCGGCGATGGTCCAGTCGCGATGGCGCTTCAGCGTGCGCGCGCCCATGGAGTAGGGCATGGTGAGCGCCAGCGGATCCTCGATAGTGGTCTGGATGGTCATGGTATCGGGATCGGTCAGTTGGAAGCGCTCCGCGATCTTCATCTTGTCGCTGTGCGGGAAATTGATGCCGCGCGGCACATCTTCAAAACCGACGCTTTCGGCCACCAGCGTGTCGCCTTCCCAGCGTCCGATGGAGGTGCCGTAGAAGGTGGGATCCGGATCGGAGGGCAAGGGGCGGCCGTCGGTGTAGATGTGGCGCACCTGCGTGTAGGCTTCACTGATGATGGTGACCTGGCCGGGGGTCAGCAGAAACTCCAGCGGATACGGCTGGCTCATGATGGCCGGGAGTCCGGGCGGAAGGCAGTTGGCGGTGGGGCCGTCGGCGGAGGCGCGAGGCATGTTCTTGGCCTTCTCGGCGTATTCGGGAGTGAGGGAGGGTCCGGCCTGTGCGCCGCCGCGACCTCCTCCAGCGCGGCCTCCTCCAGCGCGGCCTCTTCCAGCGCCCGCTGCTACGGGCCCGGTTCCGCGCGCTGCACCGGCGCCAGCGGGAGCTGTTCCGCGAGCAGCGCCACCGGCTCTGCCTCCCCCTCCGCCGCCTCCCATGCCGACTTCCCAGACTCCGTTGAAGTCCGGAAGTTTGGCCATCGCAGCCCAATCCGCCGCAGTCGGCGCCTTGGTGGTCGCGGTCTGGGCCAGGGCCGCCGTAGTCAGCGCGAAGGCGAGAGGAGCAAGAAGTTTCATTGATTTCATTCGAACAACCGCCGGAAACGATTATATACAAACGCGCCGTCCCAATCTAGCGCAGCAGGAGGGAGCCAAGTTGCAACGCACGGACCGGGAAAATAACGTGAACTCGACACCAAGCATGACGCCTGTGAAGTATCCTCCCTCCGGATCAAATCGAGGTAGTCCAGGCAAGCGGGCTTAACCGTCCGGTTCGGCGTGTTACCGTAAAAAGAGAAGGAACCCCTTTTTCGGCAGTCCGAGTCATCGGCACAGCCCTGTTTGTCCATGAACAGTTTTCCGTCTGTACAGGATCTCTACACCCGTGAGGGGCTGGCGCGCCTGGACGCGCGCTTTCTGGAACATCTGGAAGCGGCCAGTCCGGATCTGCACCATCGCTTGCTGGCCGCGCGGCGCGATCCGTTGGCGTTTGCCGACAAGCCCGGTTCGGAACTGATCATCGAGGTGGCTCCGCACCTGGAGGATTTCGTCGCGGAGCTTTTTGGTATCACGCGCGAACTAGCTGCGTTGCAAGCCCGCGAGCATGAGCTGGCGCCCTTGTACGCGATCAAGCGCAAGTTCGTGCAGCGCAAAGCGCTGACCGGAATCACCGCGGAGCAGGCGGCGTCGATCGACGGCCCGGCGATCGCCCAAGAGCTCGCGAAACGGCTGGGCGAGCCGCTGACCGAGCTGAGCTTCGCGCAGCATGTCGCCCGGTGGCTGGACGCCGAGAGCGAGTATGAGCTCGAAATCGGCCTGGCAGCGCGCTACGCCGCGTGGGCTACGCTGGCGCCTGCGGGCCGCGCCAAACACAAAAGTGGAGTGTTGTTCAAGACGCCGCACAAGCTGGATATGAACCATCTTGTGCCCGTTGAAGCGCTGGTAAGCGCTGGTTCCGGGAGATTGCGCCTGCCGCTCGACCATTGGCGCCATCGCGAAGGGTTCGAGCTGACTGATGCGGGCATGGATGTGACCGCGGCGCTCGATCAGGCTCATTACTGCATTAAGTGCCACAACCAGGAGAAGGATAGCTGCTCCACTGGGTTGCGCGAGAAAACGGGCGAGTTCCGCAAGAGTGTTTTCGGCGTGACGCTGGCAGGGTGTCCGTTGTCGGAGAAGATTTCGGAGATGAACGTGGTCCGGCAGCGCGGCAATCCGGTGGGCGCGCTGGCCATCGTCACGGTGGACAATCCCATGGCGGCGGCCACCGGGCATCGTATCTGCAATGACTGCATGAAGGCCTGCGTGTTCCAGAAGCAGGAGCCGGTGGACATTCCGCAGATCGAAACACGGACGCTCAAAGATGTTCTGGAGCTGCCCTGGGGCTTCGAGATTTACAGCCTGCTGACGCGCTGGAATCCGCTGGATTTCGAGCGGCCCATCCCGCGCGAGGCCAGCGGCTACAAGGTTCTGGTGGTCGGGCTGGGGCCGGCCGGATTCACGCTGGCGCACCATCTGATGAACGACGGCCACGCGGTGGTGGCGATCGACGGGCTGAAGATTGAACCCCTTCCAGCGGCTATTTCTGGCGTCGATGCGCTGGGAGTGCGACGAGAGTTCCGATTGATTCGCGACGTGACCGAGATTTACGAACCGCTGGACGATCGCGTGATGGCGGGATTCGGCGGCGTGGCCGAGTACGGCATCACCGTCCGGTGGAACAAGAATTTCCTGAAGATCGTGCGATTGCTGATCGAGCGGCGCGGCGAATTCTCTATGTTTGGCGGAGTGCGCTTTGGCGGCACGCTGAGCATCGACAAGGCGTTCGAGCTGGGCTTCGATCACGTAGCGCTGTGCGCGGGAGCGGGCAGGCCCACCATTGTGCCCATGGCCAATGGCCTCGCGCGCGGCGTGCGGCAGGCCTCGGATTTCCTGATGGCCCTGCAGTTGACCGGCGCGGCCAAACGCGATTCGGTTGCGAATCTGCAAGTGCGCATGCCGATCGTGGTGATCGGCGGAGGACTGACGGCGGTCGACACGGCCACTGAGTCGCTGGCGTACTACGTAGTGCAGGTGGAAAAATTCCTGGAGCGTTTCGAAACGCTGGCGCGCGAACGCGGCGAAGGGGAAGTGCGCGGGAGCTGGAACGCCGAAGAGTCGGAAACCGCCGACGAGTTCCTGGCGCATGGCCGGGCCATCCGGGCCGAGCGCGAAGCTGCCGCACGCGAAGGCCGCCAGCCGAATCTGGCCGCGCTGTTGACGAGTTGGGGCGGGGCGACTATAGCGTATAGAAGACGATTGATCGATGCGCCCAGCTATACCCTGAACCACGAGGAAGTCGCCAAGGCGCTGGAAGAGGGCGTGGAGTTCGCCGAGGAACTGACGCCGGAGGCAGTGGAGGTCGACCAATACGGCCACGCCTCGGCGCTGCGCTGCAAGAAGGCGGGCGTGGCCGTGACGCTGCCTGCGAAAGCGATCCTGGTGGCTGCCGGGACGCAGCCGAACACCGTGCTGGGACGCGAGGAGCCGGGTAAGTTGAAACTCGACGGGCGCTATTACGAGACGCTCGATGAGGAAGGTCATCCCGTGAAGCCGGAGAAGGTGGCCAAGCCGAAAGACGTGCGCGTGCTGACCTCGATTGCGCCGGATGGGCGCTCGATCAGCTTCTTCGGCGATCTGCATCCTTCTTTCGCCGGCAATGTGGTGAAGGCCATGGCCAGCGCCAAGCAAGGCTATCCCGTGATCTCGCGGATGCTCGCGCGGCAGCCGGCGCGCGAGCCGAAACCTGCGGATCTGGTCGGGCTTCTCAATCAAGAGCTCCGGGCCACCGTCGAGCGAGTGGTGCGTTTGACGCCCAACACGGTGGAGGTGATCGTGAGAGCTCCTTTAGCCGCGCGGTCGTTTTTGCCAGGGCAGTTCTACCGCTTGCAGAATTACGAGACGCTGGCTCCGCGCGAGGGTGGCGCGCGGCTCGCGATGGAGGGCCTGGCGCTGACCGGCGCGTGGGTCGATCGCGAGAAAGGATTGCTTTCGACCATCGTATTGGAGATGGGCGGATCCTCGGATCTGTGCGTGCTGCTGAAGCCGGGCGAGCCGGTGATTCTGATGGGTCCCACGGGAACGCCGACCGAGACGCCCGCACGGGAAACGGTGCTGCTGGTTGGCGGGGGCTTGGGCAATGCGGTGTTGTTCTCCATCGGGCAGAGATTGCGCGAGGTCGGCAGCCGCGTGCTGTACTTCGCCGGTTACAAAAAGATGGCGGACCGCTTCAAGGTCGAGGAGATTGAGCGGGCCAGCGACGTGGTGGTGTGGTGCTGCGACGAGGCTCCTGGATTTGCGCCGGAGCGTCCGCAGGACCGGACGTTTACGGGAAACATTGTAGAAGCGATGGCGGCGTATGGGCGCGGCGAACTGGGTCCGGCCGAGATTCGCATGGATGCCGCCAGCAGACTTATCGTGATCGGCTCCGACGGAATGATGCGCGCCATGCAGCGCGCGCGGCACACGGTGCTGAAACCGTACTTAAACGCGCGGCATCATGGCATCGCCAGTATCAACTCGCCGATGCAGTGCATGATGAAGGAGATTTGCGCGCAGTGCCTGCAACAGCATCGTAATCCGGAGACGGGGGAAGAGACGGTGGTGTTTTCCTGCTTCAATCAGGATCAGGCTCTGGATCGCGTGGACTTCGACGTTCTGCGCGCGCGCCTGGCGCTGAATGGAGTGCAGGAAAAACTGACGCGCCAGTGGATCGATCGGAGCTTGAAGCGGCTGGGGGTGCGCACCCCAACGCCCGTGCAGCTCGAGGCAAGGGTCCAGGTGGACGCCGGTTGATCGCGTCCGAATACTATGCCTGGTGGCATAGGGTTTTGTGGTCGTGCGGCAGATGGCAGCGATGGCTTTCTCCCGTGCGCTGCGCCTAGCCGAATAGCGCTGGCGGTTGGGGTAACGCCGCCTGATACTAAAAGCATCGTCTCTTAGAACCGCGGTCTTAAGAGAATGAAAGTTTCGATGAGCACTCAATCGCTTTCTCCTCCCGAATCCGAGCCCAATCCTCTTACGGGCGCTTCGGCGGCGCCCTCCGGGCCCGCGGCTCCGGCGCAGAAACCGCCGGCCGAGCCACCTCACAGAGGGCGCGGATGGATCGTATTCCTGCTTCTGGTAATCGCCGTCGCGGCCGGATATTACTTCTTCTGGAAGCGTGGAGGAGGCGCGACCGCCAGCGCCACCACGGAGCCGAAGGCTGGCGGCAAGAATGGCGGAGGCGCAACGGTTCCGGTGATCGGGGCGCGGGCACGCCGCGGGAACATCGGCGTCTTTTACACCAACCCGGGCAACGTCATTCCCATCTACACCGACACTGTTAAGAGCCGTGTCGACGGTCAACTGATGACGGTGCACTATACCGAAGGCCAGATGGTGAAGAAGGGCGATCCCTTACTTGAGATCGACCCGCGGCCGTATCAGGCGGCTCTGGACCAGGCCGAGGGCAACCTGATCCGCGACCAGGCTCTACTTGCGAATGCGCGCGTCGACCAAGCCCGTTACGAGACGCTGGTGCCGCAGAAGGCCGTGCCGGAGCAGATCCTGGCCACGCAGGTCGCGCTGGTGCACCAATACGAAGGAACGGTCAAGAACGACCAGGGGGTTGTAGACGCCGCGAAGGTGAACCTGGTCTATTGCCACATCACTGCGGACATCGACGGGCTGGTCGGGCTCCGGCTGGTGGATCCCGGCAACATCGTGCACGCCACCGATACCAACGGCCTGGTGGTGATCACCCAAATCGATCCCATCAGCGTCATCTTCACTCTGGCCGAGGACCAGTTGCAGCCGGTGCTGCAGCGGCAGATCAAAGGGCAAGCCCTATCGGTGGAAGTCTGGGATCGCAGCATGACCATCCGGCTGGCCACCGGCAAACTCAGCACCATCGACAATTTGATCGATCAGACCACCGGCACGGTGCGGATTCGCGCCATCTTCAACAACAAGGAGCGCGAGCTGTATCCCAGCCAACTGGTGGAGACCAAACTTCTGGTTGAGGAAAAGAGCGGCGTGGTGCTGGTGAACACCGCCGCGATCCAGCGCAATACCAATGCCACCTTCGTGTTCCTGGTGCAGCCGGATTCCACCGTGATCACGCGCACCGTCACGCTGGGAACCACCGAGGGCGACGATTCTGAAATTACCTCCGGTCTTGCGCCGGGCGACGTGGTGGTGCTGACGGGAGCCGATAAGCTGGCGGATGGCACGAAGGTGAGCGTACAAATTCCCGGCGAACAGCCGGGGGCGAGCCGGGCGCCTAAGTCCGGAGGCAAAGGGAAGTGAACCCGTCCCGCACTTTCATCCTGCGGCCCATCGCGACCTCTTTGTTCATGGTGGCCATCCTGCTGGCCGGGGCCGTGGGGTTCAAGCAGCTTCCGGTTTCCGCGCTGCCGGAAGTAGACTATCCCACCATTCAGGTGACCACCTTCTATCCGGGCGCGGCTCCCGACGTCATGGCTTCCTACGTCACGGCTCCGCTGGAGCGGCAGTTCGGGCAAGTCCCGGGCCTGCAGCAGATGACGTCCGTAAGCTCCGACGGCAGTTCCGTCATCACCCTGCAATTCAACCTGAGCCTGAACATCGACGTGGCGGAGCAGGAGGTGCAGCAATCCATCAATGCGGCGGGCACGTATCTGCCGCCGGATCTGCCGGTGCCGCCGCTGTACGCCAAAACCAATCCTGCCGACACGCCGGTGCTGACGCTGGCGCTTTCCTCCTCGTCGATGCCGTTGTCGAAAGTGGAGGACTTGGCGGACACGCGCCTGGCTCCCAAGATTTCGCAGTTGTCCGGAGTTGGGCTGGTGAGCATCAGCGGCGGGCAGAAGCCGGCGGTGCGCATTCAAGCCAATCCCACGCAACTGGCTGCCTTCGGGTTGAATCTGGAGGACGTGCGCAGCGCCATCGCCGCGGGCAGCGTCAACCAGGCCAAGGGCAATTTCGACGGCGAATACCAGGATTACCAGATCGGCGCCAATGACCAGTTGCTTTCGAGCGCGGACTACCAGCACGTGATCGTGGCGTTTCGCAACGGCGCTCCGGTGAAGCTGACCGATGTGGCCGTGATCAAGGACGACACAGAAAATGTGCGCCAGGCCGCGTGGATGAATGAGACTCCGGCGGTGATCGTCAACATCCAGCGTCAGCCCGGCGCCAACATCATATCCGTGGTGGATTCGATCCACACCCTGCTGCCGCAATTGACCGCGACGCTGCCGACCGACGTCAAAGTGACCATCCTGACCGACCGCACCAACACCATTCGCGCCTCGGTTTCTGACGTCGAGTTCGAGCTGATGCTGACCATCGGGCTGGTGGTGATGGTGATCTTCATATTTCTGCGAAACGTTTCGGCCACCATCATCCCCAGCATCGCCGTGCCGTTGTCGCTGGTGGGGACCTTCGGCGTGATGTACCTGCTGGGGTACAGTCTGGACAACCTGTCGATGATGGCTTTGACCATTTCCACCGGTTTCGTGGTGGACGACGCGATCGTGATGATCGAGAACATCAGCCGCTTCATCGAGGAGGGCGATAAGCCGCTGGAGGCGGCGTTAAAAGGGTCGGCGCAGATCGGCTTCACCATCGTGTCGCTGACCGTCTCGCTGATCGCGGTGCTGATTCCGCTTCTGTTCATGGGCGACATCGTGGGCCGGCTGTTCCGCGAATTTGCTGTGACGCTGAGCGTGACCATCCTGATGTCGGCGGTGGTTTCTCTGACGCTGACGCCCATGATGTGCGCCAAGCTTCTGAAGCACACGCCGGAGCATCAGCAGGGCCGGCTGTTCCGCGCCTCTGAGCACGCCTTCGACACGGTAATCCGCTGGTACGGCAAGACGCTGGAGGTGGTGCTGCGCTTCCAGACCGTGACGCTGCTGGTCGCGGTTGCGACCCTCGGCTTCACGGTGTACTTGTTCTACATCATCCCCAAGGGTTTCTTCCCGATTCAGGATACCGGCGTGATTCAGGGCGTCTCCGAAGCGGCGCAGTCGGTTTCCTTCGGGGCGATGTCGCGGCTGCAGCAGTCGCTGACCGCGGTGATCCTCAAGGATCCGGCGGTCGACAGCCTTTCGAGCTTCATCGGCATCGATGGCACCAACCAGACGCTCAACAGCGGGCGCATCCTGATCAACCTGAAGCCGATCGAGGAGCGCAAGATCAGCGCTTCCGACATCATCCGCCGCCTGCAGCCCAAACTGGCCGGTATCGCCGGAATCACGTTGTATATGCAGCCGGTACAGGACCTGACTGTAGAGGACCGTGTAAGCCGGACCCAGTTCCAGTACACGCTGGAAGATCCCAGCGCGGATGAGCTGAACCAGTACGCGCCGCAGTTCCTCAAGAAACTGCAGCAATCGCCGGAGCTGGCCGACGTCGCCAGCGACCAGCAGATACAGGGATTGCGGGCCAAGCTGGTGTACGACCGCGACACGGCGTCGCGGCTGGGCATCACGCCCACCATGATCGACCAGACGCTGTACGACGCCTATGGGCAGCGCCAGGTCTCCACCATGTTCACGCAGTTGAACCAGTATCACGTGGTGCTGGAGCTGATGCCGGGTTATCAGAAGGCGCCGCAGGATCTGCGCGACTTGTATATCCGCACCGGCGCGGGCAGCTCCACCGGGAGCGCGGGCCTGGTTGCCGGAGGGACTTCCTCGACCGGCCTTTCGCAGGGGCCGGCCAACGGTGCGGGCAGCGCTTCGACGTCGGTGCTGACCGGATCGGGCTCCTCGCCGGCCGGAGCCGTGTTCAACGGTCCGGCGCCCGGCGCGGCCGTGTACGCCAGCGGCGGGCAGGTTCCCCTGGCCGCGTTCTCGCACATGGAATTGACCACCGTGCCGATCACCATCAGCCACCAGGGCCAGTTTCCGGTGGTGACGCTATCGTTCAACCTGGCGCCCACTGCGTCGCTGGGCGATGCGGTCACCGCGGTGAATAAAGTGAAGGATAGTCTGCATCTGCCGGCCAGCATCCAGGCGCAGTTCCAAGGCACGGCGGCGGCCTTCCAGACCTCGCTGGCCAATGAGGGCGTGCTGATCCTGGCGGCGCTGGTGACGGTGTACATCGTGCTGGGCGTGCTGTATGAGAGCTACATCCATCCGGTGACCATTCTCTCGACTCTGCCTTCGGCCGGCGTAGGCGCGCTGCTGGCGCTGATGCTGTTCCAGAACGATTTCAGCGTGATCGCCTTGATCGGGATCGTGCTGCTGATCGGCATCGTGAAGAAGAACGCCATCATGATGATCGACTTCGCGCTGGACGCCGAGCGGCGCGAGGGCAAGCCTCCGCGCGAGGCCATTTACCAGGCCTGCCTGCTGCGTTTCCGTCCCATCATGATGACCACCATGGCGGCGCTGCTGGGCGGCGTGCCGCTGGCGCTGGGAACCGGAACCGGCTCCGAGCTGCGCAAGCCGCTGGGCATCAGCATCATCGGCGGCCTGATTTTCAGCCAGGCGCTGACCCTGTACACCACGCCGGTGATTTACCTGTGGTTTGAAAGATTAGCGCAGAGGTTTTCGCGTAAGCACGCATGAGCATTTGCGAACCATTTATCCGCCGCCCGGTAGCCACCACGCTGCTGACCGTCGCGATTGCGCTCGCCGGCGGAGTGGCGTTTCGGGTTCTGCCGGTTTCGCCGCTCCCGCAAGTGGATTTCCCGACCATCTCGGTGAGCGCGACCTTGCCGGGCGGCTCGGCGCAGACCATGGCGTCCTCGGTGGCGACGCCCCTGGAAAGACAGCTTGGCCATATCGCCGCGGTGAGCGAGATGACCTCGATCAGCACGCTGGGTTCGACCTCGATCACACTCCAGTTCGACCTGAACCGCAACATCGATGCTGCGGCGCGGGACGTGCAGGCGGCGATCGCGGCGGCGCGCAGTTATCTGCCCACCAATCTGACCAGCAATCCGACGTATCGAAAGGTGAACCCGGCGGATTCGCCGATCATGATCGTCACGCTGACCTCGAAGGTTCTGGACAAGACCCAGATGTACGATGCTGCGTCCACCATCATGGCCCAGAAGCTTTCGCAGATTCAGGGAGTGGGACAGGTGACGGTGGGAGGCAGCGCGCTGCCCTCGGTGCGCGTAGAGCTGAATCCGGACGCAGTGAACAAATACGGAATCGGATTCGAGCAGGTGCGCACGGCCCTGGCCAATGCCAACGCCAACAAGCCCAAAGGGCATTTTTCCAGCAACGGGCAGATGTGGGAGGTTGGCGCCAATGACCAGATTTTCAAGGCGTCCGACTACGCGCCGCTGCTGGTCGGCTACTTCAACGGAGCGCCGGTGCGCATCTCCGACATCGGTGAGGCGGTCGATTCGGTGCAGGACGTGCGCAACGCCGGCTACGCCAACGTGCAGCCGTCCGTGCTGGTGATCATCTTCCGTCAGCCCGGCGCCAACATTATCGACACCGTGGATCGCGTCAAGGCCGAGCTGCCGCAACTGCACGCGTCCATTCCAGCCTCGGTCGACATGCGCGTGGCGCTGGATCAAACCGTGACCATTCGCGCGTCGGTGAGGGACGTGGAGCGGTCGCTGGGACTTTCGGTGGTGCTGGTGGTGCTGGTGGTGTTCTTCTTCCTGCGCAACGGGCGCACCACTTTCATTCCCAGTGTGGCCGTGCCGGTTTCCCTGATCGGCACCTTCGGCGTCATGTACCTGGCCGGGTTTCAGCGTGGACAATCTCTCGATGATGGCGCTGACCATTTCGACCGGCTTCGTGGTGGACGACGCCATCGTGGTGATCGAAAACATCACTCGGTATTTGGAGCAGGGCATGCGGCCGGTGGATGCGGCGCTGAGGGGCGCTGAGGAGATCGGCTCCACCGTGCTGACCATCAGCATCTCGCTGATGGCGGTATTCATTCCGCTGCTGTTGATGGGCGGAATCGTGGGCCGGCTGTTGCGCGAGTTCGCGGTGACGCTTTCGGTGGCCATATTGATCTCCATGGTGATTTCGCTGACCGCCACGCCGATGATGTGCGCGCATCTGCTGAAGTATCAGGCAAGGGAGGCGCACGGCTGGTTCTACCGGACCTCGGAAGCCATGCTTAACGGTCGGTGCGGGTTTACGACCAGGGCCCTGCGGGTGGTGCTGCGTCACTCCTTTATCACTCTGTTGGTCCTGCTGGGCACGGTGGCGCTCAGCGGATATTTGTTTGTCCGCGTTCCCAAAGGCTTCTTCCCGGTGCAGGACACCGGACGGTTGAACGGCAACATTCAAGCGGACCAGGACACCTCCTTCCAGCAATTGGACAAATTGCTGCGGCAATACGAGTCGACCTTGCATGCGGATCCCACCGTGGATACGGTGATGGGATTCGCCGGCGGAGGCACCGGGCGCGCCACCGATACGGCGCGCGTATTCATGTCGCTCAAGCCCCTGGGACAGCGGACCGAGACGGCGCAACAGATCATCGACCGGCTGCGCCCCAAGCTGGCGAAGATCCCGGGCGCGACGCTGTACCTCACCGCGGCGCAAGACGTGCGCGTGGGAGGACGGCAGGCCAACGCGGATTATCAGTACACCATGACCAGCGACAACGTGCAGGATCTGATCACCTGGGGTCCCAAGATGCTGGACGCGCTGAAGACCATCAAGATCATCGCCGACGTCAATACGGATCAACAGAACCGGGGCCTGGAGACTTATGTCGACTACGACCGTCCCACTGCGGCGCGGCTGGGGATCTCCTCGCAGTTGATCGATGCAACCCTATATGACGCCTTCGGGCAAGCGCCGGTCTCCACCATGTTCACGTCGCTGAATCAATATTTCGTGGTGATGGAGGCTGCGCCGAAGTATTGGCAGAGCCCGGATATTTTGAAACGGATTTTCGTAACCTCAAACACCGGGCAACACGTTCCGCTGGGGGCGTTCTCGCACTTCGACAACGACCTGACGGCGCTGGCGGTGTCGCACCAGGGCCTCTTCCCGGCGGCCACCATTTCCTTCAACCTGCTGAATGGCGTGGCGCTGGGCGATGCGGAGAATGCCATCAGCGCCAAGGCTCAAGAGGTAGGGCTGCCTTCCAACATCCAGACCGGATACGTGGGAACGGCGGAGGCATATCAGGATTCGCTCAGGTCTGAGCCGCTGCTGGTGGCGGCGGCGCTGATCACCGTCTACCTGGTGCTGGGAATCCTGTATGAGAGCTACATTCACCCCATCACCATTCTTTCCACGCTGCCTTCGGCGGGCGTGGGCGCGCTGCTGGCGCTCATCCTGACGCACAACGATCTGGACATCATCGGTATCATCGGAATCATTCTGTTGATCGGGCTGGTGAAAAAGAACGCCATCCTGATGATCGATTTCGCGATTGCGGCGGAGCGGCAGGATGGCAAAAATTCGTTCGACGCGATTTATGAAGCCTGCCAGCTACGCTTCCGCCCGATCATGATGACCACCATGGCGGCGCTGCTGGGCGCGCTGCCTCTGGCGCTGGGCCACGGGACCGGGTCCGAGATGCGGCGGCCGCTGGGAATCACCATCATCGGCGGACTGATCGTCAGCCAGTCCCAGACGCTGTTCACCACTCCGGTCGTGTACTTGTACTTTGACCGGCTGCAGCATTTTATTACGCGGCTGCGGAAGAAGACCGCGGCGCCGGCGGAGCCAGTGGGGACGGAAGCATGAGACGAAAGGCAACCGCTCGGCCCATGGGCGTCCCGGTCGCGGCTCAGCCGACATCGACAAACAGAGCCGCGACCAGAGGGAGTCCTCATGGGCCTGTGGCCCACCGATAGTGATGAAGAACGATCGCGAAATGGCGAATATGCGGCGAATCGCAGGCCGTTCTTCAGGGGAGCGGAGGTTCTGTCATTCGCCGCAAGAAACCGCTTCCTTCGCTCACGGCTCGGTTTGGGCGGCGGTATTCGCGCTGCTCTGTCTGCTGCTGGCTGGATGCAAAGTCGGGCCGGACTACAAGGCGCCCGCGGTTCCCGCGCCTCCCGCGTTCAAAGAGGAGCCTCCGCCCAATTTCAAAGAGGCCGAAGCGCAAGGATGGAAGCAATCGCAACCGGGCGACGCCTATCTCAAGGGCAAGTGGTGGGAGGTTTACAACGATCCGGTGCTGAACGGCCTGGAAGAACAGGTCAGCATCTCTAATCAGACGGTGCTGCAGGCCGAGGCGGTATACCGCGAAGCCAAGGCCGCGGTGGCAGCCGCGCGTGCGGGGTTGTTCCCGACCGTCACCAGCACGCCCGCCATCACCGAAACGTCCCTGGGCGGCAATGCGGCGGGCATCAATACGGCTGTGTCGGCGGGTGCGGTCACCCGCTCCAGCTTCGATCTGCCGTTCAACGCGAGCTGGGCTCCGGACCTGTGGGGCAGCGTGAGGCGGCAAATCACTGCGGCGGCCAGCACAGCGCAGACGGAAGCGGCGCTGCTCGAAAACGCCAAGCTGCTGTACCAGGCGGAGCTCGCCGAAGATTATTTCGGTTTGCGCGGCTCCGATGCGGAGTCGGATCTGCTGACGCACACGGTGACCTCCTATGAGGAATATCTGACGCTGACGCGCAACCGCTTCAACGGCGGCGTGGCTTCGGACCTGGATGTCGCGCAGGCCGAGGCGCAGCTATACGGGACGCAATCGGAGTTGATCGACCTGGGCGTGCAGCGGGCGCAGTATGAGCATGCCATTGCGATGCTGATCGGCAAAGCGCCCTCACAACTGGAAATCCCCGTGTTGCCGGAGTTGAAGACGCCGCCGCCGGTTCCGATTGGAGTTCCCTCGGAGCTGTTGCAGCGCCGGCCGGATATCGCTGCCGCGGAGCGCCAGGTGGCCGCCGCCAATGAGCAGATCGGCATCGCCATCGCGGCGTTCTATCCCACGCTCACATTGAACGGATCGATCGGCCTGGAGGCGAACAGCCTGCTGAAATGGTTCACCTGGCCGGCGCGAGTCTGGTCGGTGGGGCCGACCCTCGCCGAGACCCTGTTTGACGCCGGACGCCGGCGCGCGGTGGTCGCCCAGGATCGCGCGGCTTATGACGCGACGGTGGCGAATTATCGCCAGACGGTGCTGACGGCCTTTCAACAGGTGGAGGATAACCTGGCGGCGCTGCGGATTCTGGAGGGAGAATCGGCCAAGGATCAGGAGACCATCGCGTCCGCCAATCGCGCGCTGACGGTATCCACGGCACAGTACACCGCCGGGACGGTGAATTATCTGACGGTGATCACCGCGCAGGCGACCCTGCTCACCGCGCAGGTCAACGCGGTGACCCTCCTGACCCGGCGCATGACGGCCAGCGCGGTGCTGATTCAGGCCTTGGGCGGCGGCTGGCAGGATTCGGAGCTGCCCTCCACCCGCGCGGTCGAGATCACCAATCGCGGCCCCAACCTGCCGGCGCGGTGAGGCGTCTCGCGGGCGAGCAAGCGAGCGGAGAATCACCGGAAATGCTAACATATTTGAGAAGTAGTTTCCTCGCGTTCGCGGCGGTAATCAAACCGCACCGCCGTAAGAACCCAGCGTAAGGAGTATGACTCGCTTGCCCGCAAAAGATAACGTCCAGATTGCGCCTGCGGACGGAACACTCGGCGTATTAATTCCTGGGATCGGCGCGGTTTCCACCACGTTCATGGCGGGAGTGGAAGCCGTTAAGCGGGGCCTCGGAGCCCCGGTGGGATCCCTGACCCAGTTGGCGACCATCCGCCTGGGCAAACGCACCGACGGCCGGTCTCCGATGATTAAAGATTTCGTTCCGCTGGCCGGATTGAACGACCTGGTTTTCGGCGGATGGGACATCTACGAAGACACGGCGTATGAAGCGGCGGCGAACGCCAAGGTGCTCGAAGCCTCGCTGCTGGAAAAGGTGAAGGATCCGCTCACCGCCATCCGGCCCATGAAGGCGGTGTTCGATCACGAATACGTGCGCCGCATCAACGGTCCCAACGTCAAGACCCAGGGCACCAAGATGGACAAGGCGCAAATGCTGATGGAGGACATCGAGCAGTTCCGCAAGCAGCAACAATTGCGCTCGAATGATTATGATCTGGTGCGCGTCGACGGAGGTGTTTCACCGGCCGGCCGCGGTGCACCAGACGCTGAAGGACTTCGAGTGCGGGCTGATGAAGGACGATCCGGAGATCGCGCCCAGCCAGATCTACGCGTATGCGGCGCTCAAAAGCGGCGTGCCCTTCGCCAACGGCGCTCCCAACCTGACTACCGATACTCCGGCCCTGCTGGAGCTGGCGCGGGAGCGCAACCTCCCTATCTGCGGCAAGGATTTCAAGACCGGGCAGACGTTCATGAAGACGCTGATCGCGCCGGGATTGAAGGCGCGGATGCTGGGCGTGAGCGGATGGTTTTCGACCAATATCCTGGGCAATCGCGACGGCGAGGTGCTGGAGGATCCGGGCTCGTTCAAGACCAAGGAAGAGACCAAGTTGAGCGTGCTGGACCAGATCCTGCAGCCCAAGCTGTATCCGATGCTCTACAAGGACCTGTATCACGCGGTGCGGATCAACTACTATCCGCCGCGCGGCGACGCGAAAGAAGGCTGGGACAACATCGACATCTTCGGATGGCTCGGCTATCCGATGCAGATCAAGATCGACTTCCTGTGCCGCGACTCCATTCTGGCCGCTCCGCTGGTGCTGGACCTGGTTCTGTTCCTGGACCTGGCGCAGCGAGCCGGCATGCGCGGCATCCAGGAATGGCTGTCCTTCTATTTCAAGGCTCCGATGACAGCGCCGGAGCTGTACCCGGAACACGACATCTTCATCCAGCTCATGAAGCTGAAAAACACGCTCCGCTGGATGCGCGGCGAGGATTTGATCACTCACCTCGGTCTCGAGTATTACGACTAAGGCTGACGCGCGGCGAAAGCCACGAATGAATTGTCTGGTCATCGGAGGAACGGGCTACGTCGGGCGCCTGCTGGTCGCCGAACTGCTCAAGAAGGGCCACACGGTGGCGGTGCTGCACCGCCGGCCCAAGCACGAGCTGGGGCGGCGCGTCGAGAACATCGTTGCCGACCGCAACGACGCGCACGCCTTAAAGGCCGCGCTGGCGGGGAAAAAATTCGACGTGGTCTTCGACAACGTCTACGACTGGGAACGCGGCACCACCGCGGGGCACATCGAAGCTACGGTCCGCGCCGTAGGCGCGAATCTGCACCGCTATATCTTCATGTCCAGCGTGGCGGCCTACGGCGACGGCCTGAATCATCACGAAGGCGACGCCCTGGCTCCGGACGATGCGCCGGATCT
The DNA here is from genome assembly GCA_963838455.1 of Bryobacterales bacterium. Classification (GTDB taxonomy): domain Bacteria; phylum Acidobacteriota; class Terriglobia; order Bryobacterales; family Bryobacteraceae; genus Palsa-187. The sequence continues at coordinate 23,120 of CAWISY010000291.1, read as the reverse complement.
GTACGTCCGCAACAAGGCCATGAGCGAGCGCGCCCTGTTCCGCCTGCACCAGCGCATCGGGCTGCCGGTGGTGACGCTGCGTCCGCCCTATATCTATGGTCCCGGCAAGAGCAACCCCTATTACCGCGAAGCGTATCTTCTGGGACCGGCTGCGCCTGGGCCGGTCGATCATTCTTCCCGGCGACGGCCGGCGCCTGATGCAGTTCGTCTACGTCAAGGACCTGGTCAGGGCGGGTCTCAAGACCGCTGGAGGAGCCGGCCGCGGTCGGGCATGCCTTCAACATCGCCAACGCCCGGCCGATCTCGCAGATGGAAGCGGTGGAGACGCTGGCCAAGGCCGCCAGGAAGCCGGTCAAGTTCGTGCGCATTCCGCGGGAATATATTTTGCGCGCGGGCGGGCATCCCATGGGTCCCAAGCTGTACTTCGGGGTGTATTATCGACATGCCCCCGATCACGCAGGTGACCGCCAAGGCGCAGCGCGTGCTCAAGTTCAAGCCCACCGATTTCCTCACCGGCTTGAAGGAAACCTACAAGTGGTACCTGCGCAATAACGAGTTTCCGAAGCCGGATTACACCTTCGAGGATCTGCTGCTGGCCAATGCGCCGCAGATCGTCGCGGCCAAAGTATAAGACTACTGCGGCAGATTCGGCGGCGTCTTCTGCTGCTTCACCCACTCCGTGCGAAAGGCCTGCTCGCGCTCGGTCACGTAGGCTTTATGGCCGTCCGGATCGATGAAGGGATTCTGCGAGGGATCGGCCCTCATTCTGGATGCGTGGCGGCATTTCTCGACTCTTTTTCGACATACTTCTTTTCAATGTAGTGGGTCAGTTTGAATCTTTACGAGCGTCGGAAACGAACCCGTAGATGATCCAGGCCACGACACGCACTGGTAGCCATGCACAAAGAAAATAGAACCCGCACAATAGAATAGTTGTCGTGTACCAAGTCCAGTCGAACGCTGGCGGGTGCTCGTAGCAGTAGACGAGTTCGTAGATAGCCGAGAAAGACCCCGCCGAAAGGCTCAACCGCTTGACGCCAATGGAGTCGGTAGAAAGAAACCAGCGACGTTTCTTTCCGCCGCTATCCCGCTCCATTTCGTTAGCCTGAGACCCGAGAACATTGGGTGCCATCATCATGGATCCATAGTTCATCAACTGGCTTACGGTTGTCGATCTCAGGGAATTTGGGTGCTGGCTCTCGAAAAACTTGGCCGTAGGACGTGGCGGTCTTCAATCCGCAGTTCGGGCACACTCTCGGTTCCCAGTTCTCTGCCCATTTTTCATAAAATGGCGTCTCGTTCATGGCATGATCGTACGCCTTACTCGGGCACGAAATCAAACTGACCCACTGCGCTTTCAAGAGCGGTCAGCGCGTTGCCCGAACCTCGGCCAGCCGCTCGCGCAGCAGCGGCGAAAGCGACTGCTCGATTTCGGGTGTGATCAGGCCGGCTCCGTCCATATCCTGGATGTGGACCTTGTCTTTTAGGCGGAAGCTGGTGAGCTTCATGAGGACGAGGTCGGCGACGGGGGCGATGAGGTAGCCCTGCGTGGTGAGGTTCGGCTCGGAAAACGGTATCGCCTCTGCGTAATCGGGTCGAACCCTTTCGTGGGCGAAAAGGAGGTGGATCGCCACTCCTTTCGGGTTGGAGGTATCCAGCAGCATGTCGACGCCAGCGACGTGCCGGTACTGGAAGCCCCCGGCCTCTGCTGCCGCGATGATTCCTGCCAGATCACCCCGGTTAATTGCTAAGTCCACATCCCGCGTCATACGTGCGCTGTCGGGATCGACCTGATATACCTGCAGAAACACGCCGAATCCCCCCACGAGGCGATAGGGGATGCCAGCGGCATCCAGCGCCGCATGAATCCGTGTCATCTTATCGAAGATCTGCTCCACGTGGAGATCGTAGGCGCGCGCAGTGATCATTCTCCTCTAGCTTACGGCAAGAATCTCCAAAATGATCCTTGACGAGCTCCTCATTCAATCGTATGATTAAAACGTACGTATGATTGAAAAGGTAGACACCAAGGCGAGAATCCTCGATGCGGCGGAGAAGTTGTTTGGAAAGAACGGCTTCGACGCTACTTCCCTGCGTGACATCACGGCCGAGGCTCAGGTGAATCTGGCCGCCGTGAACTACCATTTTCAGTCGAAGGACAGTTTGATCGATGCGGTGATGGCCCGGCTGATCGAGCCGATGAGCCGGCGAAGGATGGAAATGCTGGACGCGGCCGGCCCGAATCCCACCGTGGAGCAGATTCTGGAGGCGTTTCTGCTTCCGCTGCTAAGCGCGGACCTGGCTCAGGTGACGCCGCTGCTGGGGCGAATGTTGTCGGACCCGACGCAGTTCGTTCTGAAGGTCTTCAAAAAATACCTGGCGCCGGTCTCCGAGCGTTTCCAGGAAGAGTTTCACAAGGCGCTGCCAGAGCTGCCGCGAGCGGAACTGATGTGGAGAATCAATTTTCTGGCCGGTATCATGACTCATCTCATGAGCTGGTCTCCGGTGCTGTCCGAGTTGACCAAGGGGATGTGCGACCTCTCGGACCGCGAGGCCGTGGTGGACCGGATCATTCAATTTGCAGCGGCGGGTTTTCGCGCCCCGGTGGGCGATGCGGCGCTGATGCAGCTGGCCGCGGGCCTGCATAAGGCCGCGGCGCTGGAAAGGAAAGGATAGACGATGCGCCCCGTTTTAAGGAACTTGCCGACACAACGGAGCCTGGGGCGGCTGGACCCAGGCGTGTTCGTTCCAGCTTGGAGGGCCGCCCCGGCCTTGTGCCGGCTTTTGAGAAACTCGCGCAAAACGGAGTGCGGCGCGAAACAGTTCCTGGCCCGTCTGGGGGTGCGCGCCGCACCCTTTGCGCTTCTAGTGGTTCTCATTTCCACGGCGCCGGTTTTCGCGCAGTTAACAGAGCAGAGCGTACCGCAAGCGCCTCCGCCTGCGGGAAAGACGCTCGCCCTGTCGCTGAAGCGGGCGGTGGAAATCGCGCTGACGCCGGAGGGCAGTCCGCGCGTGGCTCTGGCGACGGAATCGGTCAAGCAGGCCCAGGACGAGGCGCGGATCGCCAAAGGGGCGTTTCTTCCTACTGTGGACGGCCAGGTTCAAGAGCAGAGCGAGACGGTGAACCTGAAAACCTTCGGCATCAACTTCCCCACCGTTCCCGGCTTCATCATTCCTTCGTTCGTCGGCCCGTTCAGCGTGTTCGATGCGCGAGCCTCGGCCGAACAATCGGTGTTCAGTTTTTCCGATTTCAAGAAATACAAGGCCGCGAAGGTGGCGGCGGCGGCCTCGGGCACGGACCTGGACACGACGCGCAACCAGGTCAGCGATCAGGTGGCGCGCGCCTATCTCACCAGCATCCGCGCCGACGCCGCGCTTCAAACCGCGCAAGCCGATGTGGATCTTTCGAAGGCGCTGCTGGCGCTGGCGCAGCGGCAAAAGGACGCGGGAACGGGGACCGGAATTGAAGTCACTCGGGCGCAGGTGCAACTGGCCAACGACCAGCAGAAACTGATCGTGGCCGATAACGATCGCCGGCGCGGCGTGCTCCAATTGCTGCGCGCGATGGGGCTGGATCTGGATGCCGACGTAGTGTTGACGGGCAAGCTGGGCTACGCGGAGGTGAACGTGGCGACGCTCGAAGCCTCGCTCGATCAGGCCCGCAAGGAGCGAACGGAGTTGAAGGCGCAGCAGCAGCACGAGCAGGCCGCCAAGCTCAACTACAGCGCGGTGGCTGCGGAGCGGCTGCCCTCTGCTTCGGTATTCGGAAATTATGGGGCGATCGGGCTGGAGCCCGATAGTGCACGGGCCACGCGCGACGTCGGCGTCACCCTGAAGGTGCCGGTATTCGACGGGTTTCGCCGCGACGCACGCCGCGCCGAAAGCCTCTCGCAGTACCGCCAGGAGCAAACCCGCACGCGCGACATCGAGCAGCAGATCGAACTGGATGTGCGGCTGGCAATCGACAGCCTGCGGTCGGCCCAAGCGCAGGTGGAGACCGCGCGCGATGGCCTCGCGCTGGCCGAGACCGAAGTGGCGCAGGCGCAGCGGCGCTACCAGGCGGGCGTGACCAATTCGATCGAGGTGACCGACGCGCAGACGCGTCTGGACCGGGCCCGCGACAACCAGATCGCGGCGCTTTACAACTACAACCTGGCGCGCATCGATCTGGCGACGGCCACGGGAACCATCGCGGAGTTCGTGAACCAATGAAAAAGAGAATCATCATCATCTTGCTGATCGTGGCGGCCGGAACCGGCGGATATCTGTGGTACACCGGCGCCTTCACTCCCAAGGGCAACTCCATCGCCGTCTCCGGCAACCTGGAGTTGACTGAGGTCGACCTGTCGTTCAAGATCGCGGGCAGGCTGATCGAGCGGCGTGTCGACGAAGGTACTTGGGTGAAGGCCGGTGATCTGATCGCGCGGCTGGATCCGGTGGAGCTGCAACACCAGACCACGCGCGACAAGGCGCTGGTCATCGGCGCGAAGTCGAACTACGACCAATTGGTGACCTCGATCGAATATCAGAAATCGACGCTCGAAAGCGACGTGGCCGCACGGCAAGCGGAGTTGAATCTGGCGCAGTCGAAACTCGATGAGTTGCTAAACGGCAGCCGGCAGCAGGACATCCAGCAGTCCGAGGCCGCCGTGGCCGATTCCCAGGCGCAACTGGAGTTTGCGCGCTTGGATTGGGATCGCTCGCAGACCCTGTTCAAGAACGACGACATTTCCAAGCAGCAGTACGATCAGGCTCGGACCAAGTTTGAGAGCGCCCAGGCCGTGCTGCGCCAGGCGCAGGAGCGGGAATCGCTAATGAAGGAGGGGCCGCGCAAGGAAGATATCGCGCAGGCGCGCGCCGACGTGGCTCGGGCGGAAGCTGCGGTCAAGACCGCGGAGGCGAACCGGCTGGAGGTGAAGCGGCGCGAAGAGGAGTTGATGCAGCGCCAAAGCGAAATCGAGCGGACCGAAGCGCAGGCCGGGATTTCGCAGAAGCAGCTTTCCGATACCGAAGTCTATACCCCGATCGACGGCGTGGTGCTGGTGAAGTCGGCCGAGCCGGGCGAGGTTCTGGCGGCCGGCACCAATGTGGTGACCATAGGCGATCTGGACCATCCCTGGCTGCGCGCCTACATCAATGAAACTGACCTGGGCCGGGTGAAGCTGGGGCAGAAAGTAAAGCTAACCACCGATTCGTTTCCCAACAAAGCCTATTGGGGCCGGGTTTCGTTCATTTCGTCCGAGGCCGAGTTCACGCCCAAGCAGATCCAGACCAAGGAAGAGCGCGTGAAACTGGTCTACCGCATCAAGATCGAAGTGGACAACAAAGAGCACGAGCTCAAAGACAACATGCCTGTGGACGCCGAAATCCAGCTATGAGCATCATCCGCGCCAGCAACCTTACGCGCAAATTCGGATCGCCCCGAACCGGATTCCTCACTGCGGTGGATCACCTGAACCTGGACGTCCAGGCCGGGGAGATTTTCTGCCTGGTGGGCCCGGATGGGGCTGGCAAAACCACCACGCTGCGCCTGCTGTGCAGCCTGATGGATCCGACCGAGGGAAGCGCGGAGGTGGCCGGCCACGATGTGGTGAAGGAGTCCGACGCGGTGCGGGACCAGATCGGCTATATGGCGCAGCGGTTCGGGCTGTACCCGGATCTGACGGTCGACGAAAACATGTTCTTCTACTCCGATCTGTACGGCATCGTGGGCCGGGAGCGCGAGGATCTAACCACGCGATTGCTGCGCATGACGCGCCTGGAGCCGTTCCGCAACCGCGCGGCCGGGAAGCTGTCGGGCGGCATGAAACAAAAGCTGGGGTTGATGTGCGCGCTGCTGCACAAGCCCCGCATCCTGTTTCTGGATGAACCGACCAACGGCGTGGATCCGGTCTCGCGCCGCGATTTTTGGGCGATTCTTTATTCGCTGGTGCGCGACGGCTTGACGGTCTTCGTGGCCACCGCGTATCTGGATGAAGCCGAGCGCGCCAATCGCGTGGGCCTGATGCACCGGGGGCGCCTGATCCGCTGCGATACTCCCGCGAAATTGCGCCAGGACCTGGACCACGCCTATTACAACATTGAGGTCGCAGGGGAGGTTGCAGGAGAGGGAAACGCCTCGCGCCAGCTTCGCGAGGCGTTGGAAAAACATCCCGGCGTGCTGGCGGTGCAGCCCACCGGAGCGCAATTGCGATTGTACGTCGATGAGCGGATCACCTCGGCCGAGGAGTTGGCGCAGGTGACACCGTTCACCTGGCAGCGCGTGGCGCCGTCGCTCGAAGACGTGTTTATCGCCCTCGTTCGACACGAAGAACGGCAGGAAGAGCAGAAGGGGGCTCCGCATGCTGCCTAAGACGAACGGTCCGGCCGTCATGCTCCACGACCTGGTCAAGCGCTTCGGCGATTTCGTCGCCGTGGATCGCGTGTCGCTGGAGATTCCGCGCGGGGAGATCTTCGGATTTCTGGGGCCGAACGGCGCGGGGAAGTCGACCACCATCCGCATCCTGTGCGGGCTGCTGGGGCCGACCTCCGGCAGCGCCACCGTAGCCGGCTTCGACGTGGCCACGCAAGCCGAGGACATTCGCCGCAATATCGGCTACATGTCGCAGAAGTTTTCGCTCTACGACGATCTGACCGTGGAAGAAAACATCGAATTCTTCGGCGGCGTGTATGGAGTCAAGCCGCAGCTACTCAAGACTCGGCGCGATTATGTGCTCCAGATGGCCGGGCTGGAGGATCGCCGCAAGACCCTGACGCGGCTGCTCTCCGGCGGCTGGAAACAGCGCCTGGCGCTGGGCTGCGCGATTCTGCACGAACCTCCGATTCTGTTCCTGGATGAACCGACCAGCGGCGTCGATCCCATCGCGCGGCGCAATTTCTGGGACCTGATCTACCAGCTCTCCGCCGCCGGACACACCATCTTCGTCACCACGCATTACATGGATGAGGCCGAGTACTGTCACCGCATCGCCCTGATGTACGGCGGGCGAGTGATCGCACTGGGCTCGCCCGCGGAGCTTAAGCTGCTGCTCGGTCAAGGCAGCCTGCTGTATCTGGAGTCCTCGGACCTGATGGGCAGCATGAGTGCGCTCACCGGTTACCCCGGCATTCTGGATGTGGCCGTCTTCGGCGGCGGACTGCACGTGAAGGTGGAGGATACGGCCAAGGGCGAGAAAGCGATTCAGGACGCCCTCGGCAAAGCGGGCGTCAAGATCGGGCATCTGGAGCCGATCAGCGCCACCATGGAAGACGTCTTCGTGAGCCTGATCGAGCGGGAGGAGAAGAACGCCGCATGAACTTCCGCCGCACGCGTGCGATGTTCCGCAAGGAAGTGCTGCACATCATCCGCGATCCGCGCAGCCTGATCGCCGCGCTGGCGCAGCCGCTGATGATGCTGCTGCTGTTCGGCTACGCGCTCAGCCTGGACGTGGACCGCATTCCCACCGTGATCTACGATCTGGACCGGACCCAGGTGAGCGAGGGCTTGATCAAGGATTTCCGCGGCTCCCGCTACTTCGATATTGTCAGCGAAGTGCACGGATACAGACCCATCGAACAGGACGTCGATAAGAGTCATGCGCTGCTGGGCGTGGTGATTCCGGACGATTATTCGAGGAACCTCGCGCTGGGCAAGGTGGCCGACGTGCAATTCCTGCTGGACGGCAGCGATTCCAATACGGCTTCGATCGCGCGCGGGTATGCCGAGGGGCTGTTGCAAGGCTACGCGCAGCACCGGCGGAACGACGCGCAGATGGCTCGCACCGGAAGCGTGCTCGCGCCGCCCATCGATGCGCGCGTGCGCGTCTGGTACAACACCGATCTGGTGTCGCGCAATTTCATCGTGCCGGGATTGATTGCGGTGATTCTGATGATCATCGCGGCGATGCTGACCTCGCTGACGGTGGCGCGGGAGTGGGAGAACGGCACCATGGAGCAGCTTCTGTCGACTCCTGTACGGCCCTTGGAAATGGCTGTCGGCAAGCTCTCGGCCTACTTTGTGCTGGGCATTGTCGACATGCTGATGTCGCTGTTCGTCGGCATGGTGGTGTTCAAAGTCCCAATGAAGGGCAATCCGGTGCTGCTGATTGTTTCGAGCTGCATTTTCCTGTTCGGCGCGCTGGCCTGGGGGATCTTTATCTCGGCCACGAATCGCAATCAGTTGTCTGCGTATCAGCTCTGTACGCTGACCTCATTCCTGCCGGCGTTCCTGCTGTCCGGATTCATTTATTCGCTGCAGAACATGCCGTATGTGATTCAGTTTCTGGCGCTGTTTGTTCCGGCTCGATACTTCATCGATATCGTCAAGGGGATCTTCTTGAAGGGCATCGGGCTGGAAATTCTGTGGTTTGATCTGCTGCTTCTGATCGCGTATGGCGCAGCCATCTTTTATTTCGCGACCAGGAAGCTGCGGCAGAAGGTGGCTTAAGTATGTGGCAACGTCTTCGGCACATGATTCGGAAAGAGTTCATCCAGACGCTGCGCGAGCCGCGCATGCGGGTGATGCTGTTTCTGCCGCCGCTGATTCAACTGCTGATCTACGGCTTCTCTGTGAACCTGGATGTGGATTCGGCGCGCATCGCCTGGATGGACCAGGACCGCACGCCGCAAAGCCGCGAGCTGGAATCGCAGTTCATCGGCTCCGGAAGGTTCGCCATCGTGGCGACTCCCACCGGGGAAGGCGAGATGCAGGATCTGCTGGATCGCGGAAAAGTGGACGGCGTGGTGCGCGTCCTCCCGGGCTTTGCGCGCGACGTGGAGCGCGGACGCTCCACCAGCGTGCAGGTGCTGCTGGACGGCACCAATTCCAATACAGCGTCCATCGTTTCCAGCTACGCGGGCCTGACCATTGCGCGTTATTCGAATGAAGTCATGAACCAGCGGCAGCGCGACAAGCTGGTGGCCGCCACGGTCGCCTCTAACGGCGCTATCGGCGCGGCGGTGCCGACGGTCGAGCCGCAGACTCGCGTGTGGTTTAATCCCGATCTGAAGAGCCGCAATTATTTCATTCCCGGTGTGGTGGTGAACATCATCATGCTGGTGACGTTGTCTCTAACCGCGCTGGCGATCGTGCGCGAAAAAGAGATCGGCACCATGGAGCAATTGATGGTGACGCCCCTGCGGCCGGCCGAGCTGATCCTAGGCAAGACGCTCCCGTTCGTGGCGATCGGCTTCTGGGACATGATTCTGGTTGTGGTCGCGGCCCTGCTGATCTTCCATGTGCCGTTTGCGGGCAACTTCGGCACCCTGTGCCTGGCGGCGTTCTTCTTCATCCTCACCAGCCTGGGCGCGGGGCTGTTCATCTCCACGATCTCCAAGACCCAGCAGCAAGCCAACATGTCCACCTTCCTGTTCTTTCAGCCGTTCATGCTGCTGAGCGGGTTCACCTTCCCGGTCCGCAACATGCCGATGGTGGTGCAATACCTGACCTATCTCGACCCCATGCGCTATTTTCTGGAAATTGTGCGCGGGATTTTTTTGAAGGGCTCGGGCTTGTCCGTGCTCTGGCCGCAGTTGGCGGCGCTAGCGGTGATGGGGGTGCTGGTGCTGGGGGTGAGCATTCGCCGATTCCACAAACATTTGGAATAGGCGATTCAACCGTCGACCAAACAAGGCTTGCCGCGGGATAGACGAACCCGTCGCGATTGATAAATTATAGAGTTGGCTATCACTGATGCCGGGTTCTTGATTCCGAAAGTGTGGGTCCGTCCGCCGGCGCCTTCGGCTGCCTTACTGCCCTCGTACTTCCAATGCTCCTTTTGGAGAAATGGCAGATCGACTCGCCAGACGAGAACGGGTCTCCCTTTCTTCATTCGCTTTGTCGGATCGATCGCATACCGCCATACGATGTACCAGCCCGGATGATTATAGTGCGATTGGATAGCCCAGGGACGCGTACTTCCCTTCGATTCCAGCGCCTCGTTCGGGGGCGGATCAAGCCGGCCTTTCAGAGAGAGATCGGGAAAGCGTTGTTGGGCCACATCTGGATGTTTGTGCCGCTTGTAGGGACTGAGAGAATCGAGCGCGCGGACGCCGAGAATGCCAACCACACCACTGAAGATGTTGGCCTGTTCGAAGTACAGGTCGATCAGTTCCTCAGCCCTTTCCTCAACGAAATCGATCGCATTTTTTGATATGCGCGATGGTCAGTCCCGGCGGTCGGGCGACGGCGGGATCGAAGCCATCATCTGAAGAAGCCAAGTTGGGGGCGCCCCTTCCGGCTAAGGATACATCCATGTTTAGTAGTTATTGCGCGCGTGGTTCCATTCACTGCCAGAGCCGCCAGACTGGGTACCGCTCGGGCCGCAGTTTCGAAAAACGTTGGATCGGATTCGATTCCAATGCTTCGATACCCGACGGCGACGGCTGCGGCAATTGTTGAACCGGCTCCCATGAAGGGGTCGAGTACAACGCCTTCTCCTAGCGGGAGACTAGCGCGTACGAGCTGACGCATGAACGCTTGCGGTTTCAGAGACGGGTGAGGGGCGATCTTGCGCTCCTCTGCTCGGGTGGGAGCGGATGCAATGACGTCGGCGAACGGTGTGTCCGCGGACCGTCTCCTGAGTCCCCCGGTCTTCCATTTGCGGAGGTTATCCTGGACGCGGCCCTCGCACGGTTTCCGAAATATGCCCCAGGGCTCCCAACAGGAGCGCGGCATTACCGTGACGTCCGGGAACTCCTGGTGCGCATTCTTCGGGCGATCTCCGCCTAGCAGTGTCTGAACGAGCCGGATGATTTCGCCGCGCTTTTCGAACCCAACGTCCATCAACGGCAGATAGACCAGATGCGAGAGCAGGGGGCTGCTCGCGATGAACAGATGCCCGCCCGGAACGAGAATTCTCAAAGCACGCTTTGAGAATTCCACAAAAAAGTCCTTCATTTGCGTGCGGTCTGCTTCGGTGAGTACCGTGAAGCGCGGGACGGGGCTGCGCAGGCATCCGTTATACGACGGCGGTATCCGCCAGACGCCGCCACGTTTGCTGCGCAGCTTGATCTTCTCTTCCGACGTATATTCTTTGAACCCGTAGGGCGGATCCGTGACGATCGCCTGAACCCGGTTCGCCGGCTGAAGATCCATCCAGTGCAAACAGTCGGACAAGTGCAGGGAGTATTCCACGCCCCCACTGCGTCCGCGCAGGATGTTGAGTTCGGCAGCGGCGGTCCCGGCGGCACTCATCTTGTTCATAGCCTACACCAGTTACAGGGAAAAAACATCGGGGGAGGAAAATGATTTAACGACTCATCCCGCCAGCTCGTGCAGAGGGGAGGAAAACTTTCCACTAAACATACCATATACCTGTTGTATTGGGCGCACGCCAAGCTCTCACATGCGACCGGAAGACGCCCGCCGCCTGCTACACTCAAGTATGGACTCGCGCCGGAATTTTATCGGCAAAGTCGCCACTGGACTGGCCGGAACGCTGGCTGCCGGGCCGGCCGAGGTTCTGGGTGCGGCCGAGCGCATCCGCGTCGGCGTGATCGGCGCCGGCGACCGCGGCACGGAACTGCTGAGCCAGATCCGGGTGTGTCCTAATACCGAAGTTGCCGCTTTTGCGGACGTATATTCGCGCAACCTGGAGCGTGCTCAAGGCGCGGTGTTGGGCGCTGCGGGTTATGCGGATTACCGCCGGCTTCTTGAGGACCGCTCGATTGACGCGGTGGTGATCGCGACTCCTCCGCATCTCCATGCTGCGCAATTCGCCGACGCGCTGGAGGCGGGCAAACACGTTTACGTCGAGAAGGTGATGGCCTTCAACCTGGACCACGCCAAGCGCATGCGCGCGGCGCATCAGAGGCACCCCAAGCTTACTGTGCAAGTGGGTCACCAGTCCTGCTCCTACGGGCAGATGGGCGACGTGCGCCAGTTCCTCGCGGATCCGGAGCGGATGGGGCGCATCACCGCGGTGGCGATGCAGATGCATCGCAACACCCCGCTCAACAAGCCGCAGTGGTCGCGGCCCGCGCTGCTGACGCCGGATGTCAATGCTCGCAACATCGGGTGGGAGGAGTTCCTGGGCGAGGATCTTTTGAAACAGGCGGGGTCCAGGCCCTTCGACCCGCAGCGGTTCATCCACTGGCGGTACTTCTGGGACACCTCCGGCGGAGGCGTTTTCGAAGGGATGAGCCAGCAACTGGCGTTCTGGTATAAGGCTATGCGGCTTCAGATTCCCCGCGCGGCTTCGATGGAGGGCGGAATCTACCTGTGGAAAGACGGGCGGGAAACGCCGGACACGGTGAGCGTCTCCTTGCAGCAGCCCGAGGAGATCCTGGTCAACTGGGTCTCCGGATTCGGCAACAACCAGCTAGGCGTGAGCGAGGATGTGCTGGGCACGCACGGCTCCATTTCGCGTACCGCGCAGGTGCGTTACATTCCGCAAAAAATCAACCGGCCGGCGGGCGGGGAGATGGTGGGCCGCGCCTCGCATGCGCCGCACGCCCATATGGCCAACTTTTTCGATAGCATCCGCACCAGCCGGGAGCCGAACTGCCCTTTCGAACTCGGGTTCCGCGTTTCGGTGGCGTGCCGCATGGCGGTCGACAGCTACCGCCTGGGCCGCCCGGTGCGCTGGGACGCGTCGCGCGAAGAGATCGCTGTTAAGGAACTCGCCGGCACAACGGAGCCTGGGGCGGCCGGACCCCGCGAGATCCTACCCCATTTGGAGGGCCGCCCCGGCCCTGTGCCGGCTTCTGAGGAACTTGCGCAAAACGGAGTGCGGCGCGAAACAGTTCCTGACCCGTCTGAGGGTGCGCGCCGCACCCTTTGCGCTTCTTAAGATCGAATGGATTTCGGGTTCACCGAGGACCAAAGGCAGCTTCGCAAAACCGTCCGCGAGTTCTGCGAAGCGGAGATCAAGCCGCATGTGCTTGAGTGGGACGAATCGCAGCACTTTCCCACCGGCGTCTTCCGCAAGCTGGGCGACCTGGGGGTTCTGGGCGCAGTATTTCCCGAAGAGCTCGGCGGCGCCGGCTACACCTATGTCGATTACGCGATCGTCATGGAAGAGTTGGCTCGCGTCGATCCCTCCATCGCGTTGAGCGTCGCGGCGCACGTTTCTCTGTGCGCGAATCACATCTATATCGCCGGAAGCGAGGAGCAGAAGCGGCGCTACCTTCCGAAGCTGGCTTCGGGCGAATGGATCGGGTCATGGTCTTTGACGGAGCCGGAATCGGGCTCGGATGCCGGGCAGGCTCGGGCGTCGGCGGTGCTGGAGGGCGATTGCTGGGTTTTGAACGGCATCAAGACGTTCACCACCAACGCGCATGTGGCCGACGTGGGAGTGGTGATGGCGGTGACGGACCGCTCCTCGTCCTCGCACGGGATCTCCGCGTTCATCATTGAGCGCGACACTCCCGGTTACCGCTTCGGCAAGAAGGAAAACAAGCTGGGGATGCGCTGCTCGCCCACCGGCGACGTGATTCTGACCAACTGCCGCGTGCCGGCCGGGCAGTTGTGCGGGGAGGTGGGCGAGGGGTTCGTGGATGCGCTGCGGATTCTGGACGGCGGGCGGATTTCCATCGCCGCGCTGGCGCTGGGCGTGGCGCAAGGAGCCTACGAGGCGGCGCTCAAATACTCCAAACAACGCAAACAATTCAGCCGGTTTATCTCGGAATTCCAGGCGATTCAGAACAAGCTGGCGGACATGGCCACCGAGATCGATGCGGCGCGCCTGTTGACCCAACGAGCCGCGTGGCTCAAGGATACCGGCGCCGAGCGTCAACAAGGAATCGTCCATGGCGAAGCTGTTTGCTTCCGAGACTGCCGTGCGCGTCGCCAATGAAGCGGTGCAGATCCACGGCGGCTACGGGTTCATCAAGGACTACCCGGTGGAAAAGTTCTACCGCGATTCCAAGCTGTGCACCATCGGCGAGGGCACCAGCGAGATCCAGCGGCTGGTGATCGCGCGCCAGTTGTTGAAGAGCCAGTGAGACGCATCGCGTGAACGGGCACACTGTCACCGAAATGGCCGGGCGAATCCTAGCCCGCGACACTCGCGCGCTCGCCCGGGCGGCCACCTGGATCGAGAACCGGCGGCCGGAAGCCGAGGCGCTGCTGAAGGAGCTCGCATCGCACACCGGCCACGCGCTGGTGCTGGGAGTAACCGGAGCGCCGGGGTCGGGCAAGAGCACTCTGTGCGCCGCCATGATCGGCGAACTGCGCGCGGCAAGGCAAGTCGGTGGCGATCGTCGCCGTCGATCCCTCCAGCCCTTACACCGGCGGCGCATTGCTGGGCGACCGCATCCGCATGCAGCAGCATCACGACGATCCCGGCGTTTTCATCCGCTCCATGGCTACGCGCGGATGGCATGGGGGCGTGGCTCGGGCGACGCAGGAGACTGCACTGCTGCTCGATGCCGCCGGCTTCGATGTGGTGATCGTGGAGACGGTGGGCGTGGGGCAGGATGAGGTGGAAGTTGCGCGGCTGGCGCAGGTGACGCTGGTGGTATTGACCCCTGGCTCGGGCGACGATGTGCAGGCGATCAAAGCGGGTATTATGGAGATCGCTCAAGTGTTCGTCATCAACAAAGCCGACTTGCCAGGAGCGGAGAAGCTGGAGCAGGAGTTGAAGTCCTCGTTACTGCTAGGGCACAGAATCACTGGTCCGCTTCCCGCCGTCGTCAAAACCGTCGCCAGCGAAGGGCGGGGCATTCGCGAGCTGTTGCAGGCCGCGGAGGAGTTTCGCGCCCGCACCCGAGACTCGATGCGAGCCAGTCTCACCGAAGCTGCCATCGATCACCTCGGCATCGCGGTTCGATCCATCGAGCAGGCACTCGGGTTTTATCAAGGGCAACTGGGGCTCGCGGTCACGGGGCGGGAAACTGTGGCGCAGGAAAAAGTGCGGGTTGCGATGCTGCCGCTCGCTGGTTCGCGAATCGAGCTGCTGGAGCCGGCCGAAGCGGATTCACCGGTGGGAAGATTTTTGGAGAAACGCGGGGAGGGGCTGCATCACGTGGCTCTGAGAGTTCCGAATCTGAACGAGACCGTGGAGAAACTGCGCGCGGCGGGAGCGCGTTTGCTGAATGAGCCTCGCGCGGGAGCGGGCGGGCATCTCTACGTCTTTGTGCACCCCACCTCCACCGGCGGCGTGCTGCTCGAATTAATACAGGCATGAAAGCAAAAATTGGAATCATCGGCGGCAGCGGGTTGTACTCGATGCCGGGATTTGAAGCGGAAGAAGAGCATCTGGTGGGCACGCCGTTCGGCGATCCGTCGGACAAATACGTAGTCGGGAAGCTGGCGGGGAAAGACGTCGCGTTCCTGGCGCGGCACGGGCGCGGTCACCGCATCTCGCCCTCGGAGCTGAACTTTCGCGCGAATATTTGGGGGATGAAGTCGCTGGGCGTGGAGCGGATTCTGTCACTGAGCGCGGTGGGCTCGCTCAAAGAGGAGCATAAGCCGCTGGACTTCGTGATTCCGGATCAGTTTGTGGATCGCACGTGCGGGCGCATCTCGACCTTCTTTGGAGACGGCCTGGTGGCGCACATCAGCTTCGCGCATCCCATCTGCCCGCACTTGGCGAAAGTGGCCCACAACGCCGCCGGTGAAGCGGGCATTCAAGCCAAGGCCGGCGGCACCTACCTGTGCATGGAGGGCCCGGCGTTTTCGACGCTGGCGGAGTCGAATTTGTATCGGAGCTGGGGCATGGACGTGATCGGCATGACCAATCTTCAGGAAGCCAAGCTCGCTCGCGAAGCCGAGATCTGCTACGTCACTATCGCCATGGTCACGGATTACGATTGCTGGCATCCGGATCATGACGCCGTCACGGTGGAACAGATCGTCGGAGTGTTGATCAAGAACGCGGAGAACGCGGCGAGACTGATCGCCGCGGCGGTGCGCGCCATGCCGGAGGAGCGCGAGTGCAAATGCGGCTCGGCTCTGAAGCACGCGCTGATCACGGATCGCAAGGCCATCCCGGAGCTGACTCGCAAGAAGCTGGAGTTGCTGGTTGGGAAGTATCTGTAGTCGGGTCCTCGATCTTTGCCTCCGTGGCGAGAGGGTTCCGGACGACCCGCTGGATCGCGCGCTGGAGGTTGATGAAGGGCGGGCGTTCCTGTCGATCGTCGTTGAGCGCTTAGGCGATCTGTTCGAGCCGCGATTGTGCGACATCTACGCGGAGCTGTTCGCGCGAGCCATTGAGCGCGTGTATCCGGAACTGATGCCGCGTGTGCGGCGACTTCGCGGATCGGCGAAGCCGCCGGATTCGGCCGAACGTGTCTACGTCCTCTCGCGCGTGACGCTGGGCGCCGACATCGCCGTTACCAGCGTGATGCTCGACGCGGCGAAGCGGCGCTATCCCGAGGCCGAGATTTATTTCGTCGGGCCGCGGAAAAACTTCGAATTGTTTGAAGCTGACGAGCGCGTGCAGTTTTATGCAGCGCCGTATCCGCGGTCGAGCTCGCTTGCGGACCGGCTGGCGGCTTCGGCCGCGCTGTGGCTGGCCGACGGAATTGTCATCGATCCGGATTCCCGGCTCACGCAGCTCGGATTGGTTCGGGTGTGCGATGACGCGCGTTACTTCTTTTTCAAGAGCCGCAGTTACGGCGGCGACGGAATGGAACGCCTCCCGGATTTGGCCTCGCGCTGGGCCAGCGAAGTTTTCGGCGTGGAAGGCTCGCGGCCGTATATCGCACCTCAGCCAGTGACAGGAGCTCCAGTCGAGATTACCGTGAGCCTGGGCGTTGGCGAGAACGCCAGTAAACGCATCGAAGGCGAATTCGAGCGCGAGCTGCTGCACCTGCTGGCCGACACCGGAGCGTCCATTTTGGTGGACAAGGGCGCCAGCGCGGAAGAGAGCGCCCGGGTCGAGGCCGCGCTGCAACCGGGCATGCGAACTCATGCGGGAGCATTCGCGCCCTTCGCCGCTGAGATCGCCCGCAGCAAGCTATTTATCGGCTACGATTCTGCCGGAGGGCACGTGGCCTCCGCCTGCGGAGTGCCGGTGATCTCGATCGCCAAAGGTTTTCCGAGCGAGCGCATGCTGGCGCGCTGGCGTCCCGAGGGCGTGGTGATTCGAGCCGAGGATCAAAGTGACGTGCTGGCGGCAGTGCGCGCGGCCCTTATCCGGTCAGGCGTCACATGTACATTCCGCCGTTGACGTCCAGCACGTGGCCGGTGATGTAGCCGGCTTCCTCACTGGCCAGAAAACGCACCGCGGCGGCAACGTCGTCCGGCTTCCCGAACCGGCGCAGAGGAATGTGGCCGAGCATGTTGTCTTTCAATTCCTGCGAAAGGGCTGCGGTCATATCGGTATCGATGAACCCAGGCGCGACGGCGTTGACGGTGATGTTGCGGCTGGCCATCTCCTGCGCCAGAGATCTTGGTCAGGCCGATCAATCCGGCCTTCGAAGCCACGTAGTTGGCCTGGCCCGGATTGCCGGCTTCGGCCACCACGGAGGAAATGTTGATGACTCGTCCCCACCGCTCCTGCATCATGCCGTGCAGAACCTGCTGCGTGGCCAGGAACGCTCCGGTGAGATTGGTCGCCAGCACCGCATCCCAATCGTCCTTCTTCATCCGCAGCGCCAGCCCGTCGCGGGTTATGCCCGCGTTGTTGACCAGGATGTCGATGCGGCCGAATCCTCCGCCGCTTTCGCGATCGCTTGCTTGATGGATTCAGCCGAGCTGAGATCGATGGGCACCACGAACGCTTCCGCGCCCGCCGCGCGAACTTCGTCGGCGGCTTCCTCTAATTTGACCAGGTCGCGTGCGGCTAAGGCCACTCGATTGCCGGCCCTGGCCAGGGCCAGCGCACAGGCGCGGCCAATTCCCCTGCTGGCTCCGGTGACAAACGCTGTCTTGGTTGACATACGATTCAATGATAGTGAAAACTTTCCATGCCTTATGACGATCTGCGCGACTTCGTGCGCGCGCTGGAGAAGCGCGGCGAGTTGAAGCGCGTTCCGTTCGAAGTAGACCCGTATCTGGAAATCACCGAATTCGCCGACCGCAGCGTGAAAAACGGCGGCCCGGCGTTTCTGTTTGAGAAGCCCAAGGGCTCCCATGTGCCCGTCTTGATCAACGCCTTTGCCAGCGCCTGCGCATGGAGCTGGCGCTCGGAGTCAACGCCGGATGAAATCGCCGGGCGCATCGCGGAGCTGATTGAGATGCGCAAGCCCGAAGGCCTGATGGGCAAGCTGAAGATGCTGCCGAAGCTGGCGGATCTGGCGTCGGTATTTCCCAAGAGCGTGTCCACCGGAGCGTGCAAGGAGGTGATTCAGCGCGCCGATTTCTCGCTGGACCAGTTTCCCATCCTGCACTGCTGGCCGGACGATGGCGGGCGCTTCATCACGCTGCCGATGGTATTTTCGCGCAACCCGGATACCGGAAAACGCAACTGCGGCTGTTACCGGCTGCAGATTTTCGACGAGCCGCACCACCGGCATGCACTGGCAGACCCACAAGCAAGGCGCGGAGCATTATCGCCGCAGCCTTGCATCAGGCAAGACCACGAAGACGGGCGGTCCCAAACGCATGGACGTCGCCGTCGCGATCGGCGCCGATCCGGCCACCATGTACTCGGCGATTCTTCCGCTGCCGCCGGATCTGGATGAAATGATGCTCGCCGGCTTCCTGCGCGGCAAGGCGGTGGAGATGGTGAAGTGCGAGACGTCGGACCTCGAAGTCCCCGCCAACGCCGAGATCGTGCTGGAAGGCTACGTCGAGCTGGGCGAGCTGCGCCGCGAAGGGCCCTTCGGCGATCACACCGGCTTCTATTCCCTCGAAGACGATTACCCGGTGTTCCACGTCACCTGCATCACGCATCGCAAGAACCCGATTTACGCCACCACCATCGTGGGCCCTCCGCCGATGGAGGATTTCTACATGGGCAAGGCCATCGAACGGATTTTCCTCCCGTTGATGCGGCTGCAACTGCCCGAGGTCCGCGACGTGTGCATGCCGGCGGAAGGAATTTTTCACAACCTGATCCTGGTCTCCATCCGCAAGTCTTACCCGGGCCAGGCCCGCAAAGTCATGCATGCGATTTGGGGGCTGGGGCAGGCGATGTTCTCGAAGTGCATCGTGGTGGTGGATGAAGACGTGAACGTTCAGGATGTGCGCGAAGTGGCGTGGAAAGCTCTGAACAACATCGATCCGGAGCGCGACATCCAGTTCGTGCTGGGCCCCGTCGATTCGTTGGATCATTCCAGCCGTTTGCCCAACTACGGCTCTAAGATGGGCGTCGACGCGACCAAGAAATGGCCGGGAGAGGGTTTTACGCGGCCGTGGCCGGACGTGATCCGGATGTCGGAAAAGGTCCGGAGCCGCGTAGATGAGCTGTGGAAGAAGGCGGGCCTGCGCTGACGAGAACCGCTCAAGATTGAGGCGACCGGTTCTGAGTGCCGAGGAAGGTGTCCAGCCGGTCGATGAATTCGTCGACCGGCGGGGCGATCGGAAATACGGCCCAGGTGGCTGTGATGGAAAGCAGGACGGAGCGCTTGGCCAGCTCGAAATTCCGTTCGATTTTAGCGGGCAAAGCGAAGCGGAGATGTTCGCGGACCTTCTCGATCGGGTCTGGGCGGTTGAGTAGAGCCAGGAGCGCGGGCCCGCTCCAGCGGAAGATCTGGTCGGAGGGCGGAAGGTGGCTGCGGAGCTCCTCGACGTAAGTTTTTAGAACGCGGTCGCCGACCTCGTAGCCGAAGCGCGAATTGAGGAGCTGAATCCGGTCCACAATAAACAACGCGGCATGGGGAGGGTTCGGGCTAAGGGCCCACTCGGATAAGGCGGCGGCAGCGGCCGCCCGCGCCGGAAGCCCCGTGACGGGGTCGAGCACGGGGCCGGCCCCGGCTACGGAAATCCGCTCCTGGCTGCCGCGGATCTCCTCCTGCAGGCGGGCGACGGTGCGGGCGGTTTCCGCTTTTTGCCGTTGCGTTTCTGCACGAATTCCGTCCAGGCACTGGCTCAGGCGGAGTTTCAGGCCGCGGACATCTTCGATTCCGGACGTTTTCTCGATTTGGCCCTCAATTTCGCGTAATTTGCTCACGGCGTGTTCACTTCCGGAGCCAAGAGTCTCGACGGTGCGGGTCAGCATAGTGATCATCCGATACAGTTCCGCGCCTTGCAGCCGCAGGTGCCGCGTGGTGCGCGAGTTGTAGCCCTCCAGCGCCTGCACCACCGCGCCCACGCTCACCAGTAGTTCGGCCGGAGGGGGACTGGATTCCACCACGTCCAACTGCTTCTGTATTTCGTGGCGAAACATCTGATAATCCAGCGGATCGCCCTCCACCGCGTGCAGAGCGATGCCTTGGATCAGCAGGCGCATGATTCGCGTGAGATTGGCGGATGCCTGCCCCGGCTCCGGCTCACCCTGGGCACCGAGGAATTTTCGGATGGAAATCACGATTCCTAGAACGGGAGTGCGCCGGCGAGCTTCGGAATCTCAGAATCTCAGCCGCGGGGGTGGTAAAATCGGGAAAGCACGGCGGCTGTAGCTCAGTTGGTAGTAGCGCCAGATTGTGGTTCTGGATGTCGTGGGTTCAAATCCCACCAGCCGCCCCAACACTAAAAGCAGTACAAACACCAATAAAACATCTATTTTAGAAACCAGAGCGAGCCACGAAACCGTCTCGTGTCCCATCCGTGTCCCAATATGTGCTACGATCCCGTCCATGAGAGCCAATGCGCTCACGATCTACAGACGGCACACGAAATCCTGCTCCAAGGGCTACGAGCAGAACTTTCGCATCAACCATCCGCAAACACCGAAGGAATGGAAAGCGGATTGCGAGTGCCCTATCGTTGCGGACGGCTGGCTTCGCAACGTTCCGCAACGTGTCCAGCGTGAAGGCACTGGCACGAACGATTGGGACGTTGCTGAAGCGCAAAAGACGCAATGGGAAGCCTGGGGTCAGTACACCGATCCGAACCCTGCCATCGTTGAAGATCCGACGATTGCTGAAGCCGCCGAAAAGTACAAGGCCGATGCCATCACCAAGAACCTGGAAAGCACCACCCGACAGGACATCGACCAACATCTACGCTTGCGGCTGCTTCCGTTTTGCGAAGCAGCCAAGGTCTCTCACGTTCGCTTCTTTGACAATGCTCGCCTTGTGCGTGATTGCGTCGGCTCATGGAAAAGCGTCAAGACGGGAAAACTGCTCTCGCCCGAAACACGCAGGGCAGAACTCGAACGTTTTCGTGGATTCCTCTCGTGGTGTGTCGCTCAACGGTGGCTGAAAGAAAATCACGCCAAGGCAAAAGACCTCTCAGTGCGAACCGAGCCTATCAAGGGAAAGTTCGGCATGAACCCCCACGAGGAGGAGCGTGTGTTCGACGCAATCGGAAAGCTGGTGGATTGCTACGGTCGCACCGGGCAACGAAACGCCGAAGAGACGAAGGCGTTCTGTCTTGTGATGCGACATACCGGACTGCGAATCTCTGACGTGACGAAATTGGACTCATCCCAACTTGTGAACAGGGCTGGCGGGAACGGGTGGGCGATCCAGGTAATGCAGCAAAAGAAGACGAAGGAATTTGTTCGCATCCCGATCACCACCGAGACGGCAGACGCACTGCACGCTCTTCCGTTCAAGGGAGAGAGGGACGGAAAGAAGTATTGGTTTTACACTGGCGTGGGCAAGATGAAGACTTCGGTGACGACCTGGAGGAAGCGCATCACGACGTTAATAGCGGTCGCACAGAAGGACGAGAAGGGCCAACCCCGGCCATTCGAGAACCACGCCACACCACACACCTTCCGGCATACGTTTTCAATTTCGCATTTGAACGTCGGGACGGAGATTAAGATGGTTTCTCGCTGGTTGGGGCACGCTTCTGTTGGCATCACCGAGAAACACTACGGCCATGCGAACCGGGCCACACATCTTGCTTCAGAAGCCGCATACGACGAGTCCATTCGCAAGCAGGCCGAATCTCGGCTGAAAGAAAAGAAGTCGGTCGAGAACGTGGTCTCGATTGCAAACCGGAAGCGGACTTAGGCGGCGTCGGCACGCTTCATGCAGCGCCGGATGATGTTCTTGAAGACACAGTGCGGTATTCGTGGATCACCAAACCAGATGACGCCGGGTTCGCCAACGACACGAGTGCGGGCTGTGTCATAAGAACACCGCATCAATTTCTGGATCTCTTTGATGGTGTAGATTCGACCTGCAAGAACGTCGTCATCAATTTGCTTTTTCAACTCTTCTGAGATCGCATCGCCGTCTGGCGCTTCTGCAAGAACGGGTTTGCGTGGTGCTACGTTAGCACCGATGAATTGCTTTCTCTTTCTCATTCACGTCGTTGGCTACGACGAACAAATTTTGACTCGTGGTCACGGCTCATTACAGCGCATCTCCTTTCAAATTTGATTTGCAGCTTCATCAAGGCCCACCGAGCGCTGCGTCTCCCGATTCGGGGCTGCTCCGCCGCCCGAGGCCACGGAGTTGGTTGATGTTGGCGGCGCTGGCGATCTGGAACGTCTCCCGAGGCCAACGATCCCTTCAAATGCGAAACTTCTCTCGACTACCGATTGCACATTTTACGCATTCGCTGTGAAATGTGAAAAGCTCTCTTCCAGTCCGCTGAACACGTCGCTGAACTCTGCCAACACTCGGGCCTTTCGTGCGCTGTCAAGATCGCAATCGTCCATCAGGTTCAGCAAAGTGTACTTGATCTTGCGGACGGCCTTTACATCTCTCTTCGCTTCCTTGCGCTCGATGAGAGTACGCAGGGACATCGCCGAATTGTCCAGGGTCTCGCCATAGTCCTGACCGAAGGCACGAATCAAGCGCATATTACACGCACCACAAAAAGGCTGTTTCAACTTGTTCGAGTGGGTGACGATGGTCTTATGCTTTCCGCACCCGGCGCACTTCACACCTGATATCTGTTCAAGGATGTCTTTCTTCATTGGTGGTGCTGTCGCTGCTGGCTTCATGGGGTCTTCTTTCTTGGTGGTCGTAATGATTACGGTTTTCATGTCAAGCAACCTTCTTTCGGTGGTATCTATCTTGAGTAATGTTGATAAACTCTTCATTCAATTCGATTCCGATGCAGGAGCGATCAAGCTCGACTGCGACCAGTCCTGTCGTCCCTGCGCCACTGAAAGGATCTAGCACCATTCCACCTACAGGGCATCCAGCGGAGATGCAGCGTCGAGGTAGCTCTGGCGGAAAGACTGCAA
>CAWISY010000290.1:0-39247 GCA_963838455.1 Bryobacterales bacterium | reverse complement strand
GCCCATGCGCTTGAAGTTGGTCTCCAGGGTAGCGATGCGGTCGGTCTCCTTCACCCGCAGTTCGGAGGCGTCGCGCACGGTCAAGCCGCCTGTCGCAGCGCCCAGCACCGCCAGCGCCGGAATCTCGTCAATCAACGCCGCGGTCAGCGGACCGTCGATGGAGCCGCGATGCACCCTCGACGCCCGCACCTTCAGGTCGCCGATCAATTCGCCGCCGTGCTGCTGCACGCCCAACACTTTGATGGAGGCGCCCACGCCGGCCAGGTAATCGAGCAGCGCCGAACGGGTCGGGTTCACGCCCACCCCCTGGATCACCAGTTCGGCTTCCTTCATCAACAGCGCGGCCACCAGGAAGAAACACGCCGAGGAAAGATCGCCGGGCACGTACAGCTCCCGGCCTTTCAGCTTGGCGCCGGCGCGCAGCGTGATGACGCGCTTGACCGTCGTGATATCTGCGCCGAATTCCTGCAGTGCGATTTCCGTATGGTCGCGCGTGCGCACCGGCTCCCGCACAATGGTGTCGCCCTGGGCGAACAGTCCGGCGAGAAGGACGCAGCTCTTCACCTGCGCGCTGGCCACCGGCAGGGAATAATCGATGCCGTGGAGCGGGCGGCCGTGGATAATGAGCGGCGGATAGGTCCCCTCGCGGGCCTCGATGGAGGCGCCCATCTCGGTCAGCGGCTTGATCACCCGAGCCATCGGCCGCCGCGCCAGCGATTCATCGCCCGCGATAGAGCAGGTGAACGGCTGCGCCGCCAGGATGCCGCTGAGCATGCGAATCGTCGAGCCGGAGTTGCCGGCGTCCAATGGTGACGCCGGTTCCAGTAAATTCCCGCCGTGAATGACCACGCGTCCGCGCTCGTCCCACTCGACTCGCGCGCCCAGCGATTGCATACAGCTCAAGGTCGACTGGCAATCCGCGCCGGTCGAATAATTGGCGATGGTGCTGGGGCCCTTGGCGATCGCCGCCAGCATGCCGTAGCGGTGAGAGATGGACTTATCGCCGGGCAGGGACACGATCCCCTCAATGGCTTTCGCCGGAGCAACAGTTTCTTGCATGAACTATTCAGTGTAGCGTTACTTCACCCGATCACAGCGATGACTTCGCAGGAAATCAACGCCCCGTAGGGCTGATCCTCTTCCTTGAAGGTGTGGCGCGTGGGGCGCGAGTGCGGGTCCGGGAACATGGCCAGCCATTCCCGGTTGAGATGCTCGCGGTCGTCCTTGTTTTTCATCCACACGTGCATCTTGATGACGTCTTCGGGAGTCGCGCCGCCTGCCTCCAGCACCGTGCGGATATTGGCGAACAGGAACGCGCACTGCGCGGCGATGCCGTCTGCCAGCTTGCCGGTGGCCGGGTCCTTTCCATAAATTCCTCCGGTCATCAACAGGGAGCCGATGCGGCAGGCGTTGGGGATGGGATGGACGTGCTCCAGCCCGGGAATCTCGATACTCCGTCGCTTACTCATGACTTTTCATGATACCGGCTACGATGCTTTCAATTCGGGTTCCGGCTCTGGCCAGAGCTTTGCCACGGCCAGCCCGACGGCGATTCCGACCGAGACTTCCACGCAGCGCTCGACGGCGGCGATCCATGGGCCTTGGCCCGCCGATCCCAGCAGGATAATCGCCAAGGTGATGGCCGCGAAGCGGTAGGCGGGGCGATCCAGCCGCAGCAGCGGGCACACCAGGCCCAGACCCAGCAGGCCCAGCGCGAAGCTCAACACGCCCGCGCGCAACAACGCCAGACCTGCTCCCGCGGCCGCGCCGATTAAGGTCCCGGCAAAACGCTGCCCCGAGACGGTCAGCGCCGCTCCCAAAGTCGATTGCGTGACCACGATGGTGCTGATCGCCGCCCAATGCGGCTGCGTCAGGTGCAGCGCCCGGGCGATGACCAGCGATGCCGTGGCCGCAGCGGTGGTTCGTACCGCATGCTCGAGATTTTGCCGGCCGCGCCACA
Organism: Bryobacterales bacterium; assembly: GCA_963838455.1. Lineage (GTDB taxonomy): Bacteria > Acidobacteriota > Terriglobia > Bryobacterales > Bryobacteraceae > Palsa-187. The sequence goes on along the minus strand of CAWISY010000290.1, from coordinate 37,287 downwards.
GATGGGACCAGCTCAGCCCGGTCGCAGAAAGAAGCACCTGATCCTCCCAAGAAAAATTTTAGCGGGTGGGAACGTCCAGAATCGCGGTCCAATATTGCACCGATTGCAAGATGAAGCCGAATAGCACCAGCCAGATGCCGAACACGCCCAGGCGCCGTTCGGCCAGATTGTCGGCGTAATATTCGATGAACGGATTCACCGTGATCCCGACGCCGGTCACCAGACCGGTCACCAGCCCGATGCGCAGCGCGAACGGCCAGTCCTGCTCGAAAGCGCCCACCAGCAGGCTGCACACGACCGCTGTGGCAAGGTAGCCGGCCGTTCTCAACACCGTTCCCCATAGCTGCCGGCGAGTGAACCGCGGTCTTCGCGAAGCGCTATAATCGGCGCTCGGCCGTTGCCCGCGCGAATACGCGAACCCTTGTCCCAGCGTGATCAAGATTGCGAAGCTCAGCGCAAATTGCGCTCCGACAGCCGGCCACAAGCCTGCACCAAAGCCGGCGGCGCGAATCGCGCTGAACACCAGCTCCCAATACCACGGGTAATGATCGCCCTTGCTCCCGGTGCGCTGCATCTCAAACGCGAGGGTAACTCCGGTGGTTACGCCGGTGGCAATCCCAAACAGCATCCCCAGACCCAATCCGTATCCCAAACCGAAGATCAGCGAATAAGTGACCGCGCGCGTCAGCAGGCGCAAGGGCCCGTATCGCCCGCCGAGTAAGTCGTAGGCGAGATACAATCCGCCCAGCACGTCGAGGCAGATCCCGGCCAGGCTGACCTCGGCGAGGGCGTGGTGATCCATCTCCCGATTCTTGCAGACTCCGCGATTCTTACAGAGCCGCGACCAAAGGAAGCGGAGCAGCCGGTCGGAAAAACCGCTCCTTCGCAGCCGCGGCTCCGTGACGCATTGCGGACGCGTGCGCCTAGCGGATCGACTTCACCACGAAGTAGCTGATCGACCTGGGCACTTCCTTGAACCAGTGCGGAGTGCCGGCGGGGATCACCATCACGTCGCCCCTGGTCAGGTGGTGAGCTTCGCCGCCTTCGATTCTTGTGCCCCGGATCTGACCCGGCGCGGTCTGCTTTCCACCGACAATCGTGCCGCCGGTGATAACGGTGGCTTCTCCGTCGGTGACGTAGAAGACGTCGGTCTCCTTCTCGTGCAGTTCCACTTCACCGGGCACGGCGCGATGCGCTCCCTGCACCGCCAGGTCGGGCTGGCTCACCAGAGTTGTGCCCTTGACCATCGAGGCCGCGACCTTTTCATGGCCGACGAAGCTGACCGCCGGGTTACCGGCGCCGGTCATCATCAGAGCTACCCCGAGCAGCGTCGCCAAGATCAACACGAATTTCATCGCTTCGTCTCCAGAGTTTGTGATGGAGCCAACAGTGCTTCACGCCAAGCCAGTGTATCATCAAGGTCGATGCAGCCTCCTCAGGCTCGGTACATGGCCCCGTCGACCGTGGAATCGCCCGTGGCCGCGGCTGCTCCGGAAAACCAAGCCCCGACGCGAGCCCGTTATTGGGTGTTGGTATTCGCCGTCACCCTCGCGGTGATCACCTATGTGGACCGCGTGGCGATTTCCTGGGCTGCGCCGGACATTCAGCATGACCTGGGCCTCGGCAGCGACCAGATGGGGCTGGTGCTGGGCGCCTTCGCACTCGCCTATGCCATCTTCGAAATCCCCGGCGGATTCCTGGGCGATTGGATCGGCCCGCGCAAGGTTCTGATCCGCGTGGTGCTGTGGTGGTCGCTGTTTACCGCTGCTACCGGCTGGGCGCGCAATCTGACCACGCTGATCGTGACCCGGTTCCTGTTCGGAGCCGGCGAGGCCGGGTGCTTCCCCAACATCACCAAAATTTTCTCCGCGTGGCTGCCAGCGGGGGAAAAAGTGCGGGCGCAGGGCATCGTGTGGATGGCGGCCCGCTGGGGCGGAGCCTTTGCGCCGCTGCTGGTCAGCCGTCTGATGCAGCACGTGAGCTGGCGCCACGCCTTCGAAATCTTCGGCCTGATCGGCCCGGTGTGGGCGCTGGCGTTCTATCTGTGGTTCCGCGACAACCCAATGACCCATCCCTCGCTCAACTCCGCGGAGCGCAAGCTGCTGGAGTCGAGCTCGAAGCTGTCGGCCGGGCATGCCGATGTGCCCTGGCTGCGCATGTTGAGCTCCGGCCGCGTGTGGCTGCTGTGCTGGCAGTATTTTTGCCTGTCCTATGGATGGTATTTCTACATCACCTGGCTGCCTACTTATCTGCGCAACGGGCGCGGCCTGGCGATCGAATCCACCGCTCTGCTCAGCGTCCTACCGCTGTTTCTGGGAGGCTTGGCGAACCCGGTCAGTGTGTTTCTGGCCGAGCGCCTGAACCCCCGCATCCGCAACCTGTCCCGTACACGCAGCCTTCTTTCCTGCACCGGATTCGCCGGCGCGTGCGCGTGCCTGATTCTTTCGACGCGCGTTGCCGACGCGCGGCTGGCCGTGCTGACCATCGCCATGGCGAGCTTCTTCGGCGACATTGCCATGCCGCACGCCTGGTCCGCGACCATGGACCTGGGCGGCAAGTATGCCGGCACGCTTTCCGGCGCCATGAACACGTGGGGCAATATCGGCGGAGCGATGTCGCCGGTGGTCATCGGCTACGTGCTCAAGTGGACCAGCAATAACTGGAACCTGACGTTCTATCTCGCCGCCGCGGTCTACGGCGCAGGGATGCTGTGTTGGTACTTCCTGGATTCGGTGACGCCGCTCGAAGGCGTCGCGGCGGAGCCCGGGTAAAGTCGCGTCGAAACCTGGCTGGTCCAAAGCCGGGTAAAATGGAGAGCGTTGGGAATGCGACATACTGCGATTGCTCTCATTTTCCTTGCCTGCCTGGGCCTTCTTTGTTCAAGCTTGGTTTGCCCCAGCTTGGTTGCAGCGTCCGTACCTCCGTTGATCTGTGCGTCGGGAAGCCCCATCGCCACGGTCGACCTGCGGGTGGTTTCCCCCTCCAAGCAACACCAGAATCAGCCGCTCCCGCTGCGCACCATGAACCTGGTGGAGGAGGGCGACATCATCCGCTACAAGCCGGTGCTGCGCCCGAAGGAATCGCGCAAGGGCGACGTCACGCTGGTGCTGGTTCCGGCGAATAAAAAAGCCGCGCACCAAAACCTCAAGATCTTCGAGCCGCGCCCTGCCTCCGACGCGACCCAATGGACCGTGCCATGGCGCACCTCCCTGGTCGCGTTCGTCTACGGACCCTCCGGGCTGAGCGTGAAAAAAGTCGAGGCGTTCCTGACCAAGGACGACGACCTGGTGGGCGAGCTGGCGGACTATGCCGACAAGACCGAGAAGACCGAAGCGCTGATCGCCGCGCTGACCGCGCCCGATTCCTCCAACGCCGCGGTCAATGCCGCGCTGTCCGGCTTCTCTTCGAAGTTCGGCGCCGCGGCGCCGCTGAGCAAAGACGCGCCGGCCAATCAAAACGCGACGATCTTGTTTCAGTCGCTGAACCCCAGCCTCGCGGCGATTGATCCACTGGCGCCGCAAGCTGCGCAAGGCGTCGGACAAATGGCCGGTCTGGCGACCGTGGCCGGCGAGATGTTCTTCGGCACACCGGTGGGCCTGGCTGCCGGAGGCGCCGCGATGCTGCTGGACCTGGGCCAGCTCGCCTTTCCGCACTCGGAGTTTCACGCCGCTCTGTCGCAGGCCATGCCCGAGGACGCGCTCGGCTTGTGCGGCAAAACGGGAGCGGCGGCTCCGCATACTCGCGTGAATTACATCTGGGCCACCAGGGTTCCCAATGCTCCGGAGCCGCGCCTGACCGTTGGCAAGGAAAGCTCGCTTCCTGCGGCGGTCAAGTCGCCGCTGCCGCTCACCGCGCCCTTGCCGCTCACCGGCGACGCCGCGCACGCCGCGAAGTCGACTCTACATCTTGCCGATCCAACCGGCGACAAGGCGCCGCAGCCGTCCGGTTCTCCCGAAGACGACTGGAAATACCTGAGCCGCGCGCGCGATTGGATGCTCCAGCCCAGCCAGGGCAAGGCAGTCCCGGTCAAAGTTCAGGTGCTGGCTAATACCAAGAGCGTCGAGCTCGATGTGCCGAAGGACCTCAAGCCGGGAAGCTACACCTTGTCGGCCAACTGGGATTGGGATTCGTTCCAGGTCAGCGGTCATATCGACGTTCATCCGCTGGCGGATTTCGCCGCCGCGAAGCTGACGCCCGCAGCGCAGGATCGCCTGGTCACCGGCAGCGGAAAGCTGGTGCTCGCGCTACAGGGAGCGGACTTCGAATTCGTCACCAAGGTGCAGATGAAGAAGCTCAACGACGAATTCGCCTCCTCGAGCGAAGTTCCGTTCGTGCTTCCCAAGGGCCTCCGGGCCGGAGAGCAGGCCCACATGGACATCCAGATCGATACCGGCGGCCTGGATACCGGTTCCTACAAGCTGATGGTCGCGCAGGTGGACGCCAAGGAGCATGACGTGCCCATGAAAGTCCTGCCTGCCCTGCCGGCCATCTCGAATCTTCCGGTCACCGTCAACCAGGGGGTGACCACAGTCAACGTCGATTTGAAGGGAACCGGCCTGCAACTTCTCAAGAGCATAAAACTTTCAAAGGGCACCGCGACCCTGGGCGACGCCTCCTCGGACGGAACCCTCCGCACCGCGACCTTCAAACTTGCGCCAGGGACAGCCGTGGGCGCGGATCTGTCGCTGGAAGCCGCAGTTGCCGACCGCAACGCGCCCCTCGACATCGACGATGCCCTGCGCGTGGTGGGGCCGCGCCCGGTGATCACCGGCATCAGCTTTTCGGATTTGCCGGCGCAAGCGGTCCATCTCGAAAATGGGGAACTGCCCGAAGGCCTGGTCCTCAGCGCGCTGCTGCGCGTGTCCAATTTTTCGGCGGGTAGCGGCGTCAAGCTGGAGTGCGAGCAGGCGGATGCGGGCTCGATCACGCTGCGCCCCGGCCAGCAGTCCGGCGGCGCGAAGCTGGAGCAGCTCACCTCCGATCAATTGTTCCTGACCTTCGATACCGGCGCGTGGAACAACGGCTGCGGCGTGCAGGCCACCATCACCAGCGGCGTGGGTAATTCCGCTCCGCACCGCATTGCTCGCGTGGTCGACTTACCGGCTGTAGACGATTTTCAATTGACCGCCGACAGTGTCTCCGGCCAGCTCCGCGCCACGCTGATCGGGCGCAATCTGGAGACTATCGACAAAACCGGATGGACGCCGGAGCAGGGAACCTCGGTCGCGCAACTGCCGCAACCGCTCGGCGACGGGCGCAGGCAGAAGCTGGAGGTGAAGTTGTCCCCTCCGCCCTCACCCGACGCGACTCTGTATGTATGGCTGCGCGGGGATTCCAAGCCGCGGCTGACCACCGTCCACGCGACTCCGTATTAACCGAGTCACTGCAACTTGAAATTGACGGTAATGGTGGTGAGCGTTTCCACCGGCACGCCGTTCAACAGGGTGGGCTGGTATCTCCACGTTTGGACCGCGGCCAGAGCCATCTCGGCAAGCTCGGCAGGCGCTTGTTCGCCCAAGACTCGCGGATTCACCACCTCTCCCGATTTACCGATGATCGCCGCGATAATCACGGATCCCTCGATACCTTGGGCACGTAAGGAATCGGGGTATACGGGCTTGGGAGCGTAGACCGCCCTCGCTGCCTGGACCGATCCGCCGACCGAGGGGCCAGGCGCGGCTGGCGTGGCGCTCGGTGTGCCCCGCGCCATAACGGTGACCACTTGGCTCGACTGGCCAAGGTTGAGGGCCTGTTGCATCTGTCGGGATTCACCCGCTGCGACGCTTACAACTCCGCGGAACGCCGCGAAGCCGGGCTTGGTCACGGCGACCTGGTACGCTCCTGGCACGAGGGCGGAGGCAGCCCAGGTCCCGTCGCCGGCGGAGCTGAAGGTAAGCGTACCGGATGGCCCGGTGAGGGTGACGGTCGCGGCGGGGACTCTGGCTCCGCTGGGATCGGTGACGGTTCCGGAGACGACTCCGGTACTCGCCGTAGCTCCTGGCGCGATGTCCTGTGCCCGAACGCCCGCCAACGGTAGCAGGACAATCAGTACGGCGGCGATCGCACAGGCGGCTTGAGTCCGCGTCAACGGCTTGCGATTCGCTGAAGTGTCGAGCAAGCGCGCGATGCGCCGTTCGAGTTTACTGGCGACGGTGATCATCATGGGATCTGGTCCTTTCAGCACGGCGGATTGAGCGATGTCGAGAAGATCGCGGGCGAAGTCCGGTCCACTGGCGCCGCCCGAGACGACGGCGTCATCACAAGCGCGTTCGGCTTCGCACAACATTTGTGAGCATGCCAGCCACGCCAGCGGATTGAACCAATGCAGGGCGCCAACCGTGTGGGGCAGCCATTGCAGCAGGCAATCCCGCCTGCGCACGTGCGCCAGCTCATGCAGTAAAACGCTTCGCCGGAGCCCCGGGCTCCAGTTTCTATTTGCGATCGGTAATAGGATCAGCGGCGCCCGGATACCAAGGGTCATGGCAACGGCTACGGATTCGGTTTCCGCAACAGGAACTCCCTCGAAGATTTCGACTGGTTCGGCGGAAGAGCGCAGCGCGCTAGCTTTGGCAGCGCTTCGCAGCATGCGGACCGCGCATGCCAGCGCCCCTGCGGCCCAGAGTCCCCAAACGATCTCGGAATACGGAATGGAGCGAGGAACTCGCGCAGGCTCCGCCGGCATAGGAGCGGTGGAGACGCTGACAATGCCCAACCGTGCGGCGTGAGTCTGGAGCCTCGGCGGTTTGAGGAGCTTCGGTCCGAACATCACCAGCAGCGGTGCGGCCAGTGCAACTGCGAATGCGCCCAACCAGATCATATGGCGCAACGCAGCCGATCCTCTTCGGGCCAGGAAGGCCAATAGAAACCCGAGCGCCAGCACTCCGCTCACGCGCAAGGCGATTTCGAAAAGAATGCTCATTGCTTTCCACCTCCTGCCCGGTCGATGAGGTCGCGCAGCCGCGCCAATTCCCGCTCATCCAGTTTGGTCGCGCTCTCGTCGAGCAGCGCGGCCACGGTTTGCTCGACACTGCCTTCGAAGAAGGTCTGGACCAGATGCTTGAGCGCCGAGCGGCGAGCCTGCTCGCGTCTTGCGCGCGGACTCCACACATAACGCAAGCCGTCCATTTCGTGCCGGATATGGCCTTTTTCTTCAAGCACGCGAAGAGTCGCGCGAACCGCGGAATAGCCGGGCGGATCGGGCAGCGCCGCATGAACTTCGGCGCTGGAGGCGCGGCCGTTCTTGAAGAGCACGTCCATGATTTGCCGCTCTCTACGGCTGAGGTGTTTCATGTCAGTGCCCGATCATCCGGCAGGCAGCAATGCTAGAAAACCAGCACATGCTAAGAAACTAGCATGTCTGCCGGGCAGCGTCAAGTGCAAAACTGATGCCGCATTAAAAACGGCTTTACTTCGCTAGCCGCTCGCGTAGCCGAGCCTCGATCTCGCGTTCGGCGCTCTTCCGCGACTTGGTCAGATTCTGGATCGACGCCGTGAGCGGTTCGGCGCGATGGTCGGGAAACGAGTAGGACGCATCGGTGTTCTCCTTCTGCTGGATCAATACCTTGAAAACGTCTCAAGTGTAGAAGCTCTGGACCCGGGAGTTGTAATCGTCGATTGATCCGGTATCGGCCAGGTCGCGCTCCGGCGGAGGGTCTTCAGTCACGATTTGCGTTCCGGTCAGCAGCGTGTGCTGCGGGCCGAATAATGCCGGCTGCAGCCCGGCGAGTTCAGGAAAGGCCGCAAAATCCGCTCCGTTGAAGGTGTAGATGCGCGAAACGTCGTTGGCCAGCATTATCGCGACGAGCTGCAAATCAAAACATCAGCGCCCGTCACCGGCCGCCGCCGAAGGAGGCCCATCAGCCTTCGACGGCGCGTGCCCCTGTCGGCAACACGTGTAGGAACGCGAGGAAGCCAGAAATGGCTTGCAGGGCGTCTGCCGCGGGTTGGTGACAACCGAGTAGAACTCGCAAAGGATTTGCGACGTTACGCACAACGTCGTGGCCGGATCGTCACGCGCGACATCGAGCAGCGCGCGTGACGCGGCATTAGGGACGTCCACTCGCTGCGGCCGCTGCCACTTCCAGCCGCTCACGCAGCCGAGCCTCGATCTCGCGTTCGGCGCTCTGCTGGGCTTTGGTCAGATTCTGACTCGATACCGTGAGCGGCTCGGCGCGATGGTCGGGAAACGCGTAGGCCGGATCGGTGTTCTCCTTCTGCTGGATCAGCACCTTGAAAACGTCCCAGGTATAGAAGCTCTGGACCCAGGAGTTGTAATCGTCGATCGATCCGGTATCGGCCAGGTCGCGCTCCGGCGGAGGGTCTTCGATGACGATCTGCGTTCCGGTCAGCAGGGTGTGCTGCGGACCGAAGAATACCGGCTGCAGCCCGGCCCGCCTGCCTTCTTCCACCACATGGCTGAAGTTGACGTCGGTGGTGATGTCGTTGAGGGTGGGCGCATGATACGGATCGGAGCGCTCCCGCCGGCTGCCCGGTCCGTAGGTGCGCAGGTGATCGAATTCGATGGGCGAGACCCCATCCCAATTCGACCCGTAATCGATGGTCATCACGTAGCCGGACTTCAGAATACTTCCGGCGCCCTGGATGAAGCGGCCCTCGCCCAGGTTGATGTAGGCGGCGAATCCTTTGTTGCCACGCGCCAGCTCATAGGCATACTCAGGGATGTAGCGGCGTACGTGCTCGGCCAGCTCCGGAACGGTTTCGATGGGCACGTAAATCTCATGAAACTCGATCGCATCCAATTTTTCGGCGTAGTCGCGTGCGGGGGACAACGATTCGAGCAGCGCGGCGAATCCCTCGCGGCTTAGGTAGGTGGTGCTGGATTCGTGCTTGCGGCCGGAGGGTTTGGTTTGGCCGAAGAGTTTGGTCTGGATAGATTCGTCTTCATCCTTCAGGCGCTGCTGCAGCGCCGCCGGCATGGAGGTTTCCAGCTTATTCCAGCCGGACCGCGACAGCGCCGGCGCGACGAAAGCAACTTCGGCCGAGCCGCTGGTGGAGAGAACCACTTTGTGTACGCTGAAGGCGTCGGGGAGTTCGTTGGAAAGCACCACGCCCTTGAGGCTGTCGGCCGGAATGCTGGCCGTGGGATCGGTGGCGTCGCCTTCGCGCGATTCGAACCGCGAGCCGAAGCGCGCGTTATGCTGCTTCTGCAGTGCCGTCAACACCGGGGACCGGTCATAGCAGGCGTAGACCAACTGCTGCCAGAACTGGAGCCACGGCTTGGCCGCCGCTGCGCTCAACTGCTCTTCCTGACCGCGCCGTTCGATGTAATCGAGAATCGTGCTGGCCAGATTTCCGTCGCCCGCGCCGAATTCGGCGATGGTAAAACGATCGCCCGGCCCCAGCGCGCCCGCCGCGCGCATCCCCTGCCACATGCCGAAAATGTGGGTCGCGATCATGTCGCCGAAGTAGGGAGACAAGGCGTCGGGGAAGGTCCGGTAATCCGCCGTGAAATTGACGCGGCCGCTCGAATAGTAGCCCAGCGTCGGATGGAACAGCACAAAATCCTGATACTCCAGAAAGCTCAGGAACGTGTCCTTCACCGCGTCGGCGGCCGAGGCCTCGACGCGGATTTCGTGATGGATTTCCCAGGGGTTCAGCAAGTCGCCTCGCACCGGACGAACGTCGGCCGCCAAGGCGGGCACGACGGCAAGAAGGCCCAACAGCGGCGCGGCAAGAAAAAACCGCGATTTAGGGAAAGGCATAAAATTAAGAGGCGTTTGCGAAACCTAAAAGGTATCCCTGAGTGTAACCCAGGACAGCCGTGAGACGCTTCTTCGCCAGTTTTTTGCTCGCCTGTGCGTTTGCGCGCGGACAGAGCGGGCCAGATGCTCTGCGCGCCGCGCTAGAGTCTCTGCGCCCTCACGCCCAGGAACATCGGGAGACGCGCGGGGCAACCCCGGCCCTCACGCCCATCAAGCATCAGCTTCGCGCTTGGGTCGAGGTTCGGCTCCAATCTTTTCCTCGCGACGGCGATGAGGACGCGCTGAATCGGGAGCTTCAGGAAAGCATGGGCCGGGCGCGGCTGCTGTGCCCTGACGGATGTGTCTTTACATCATTAGGCTATGTAGATCCCGTGCGCGTACGGCATCTTCGCTTACAGGATCAAGGTGAGTTTCTGATCGTCCAAACCAGCGTGGGCATCGCATGCGGATATGACGATTCCGCGTATGCCTATGAGTGGTCCGGCGCAGGCTGGCGGCGCATTTTTGAAACCGAGCAGACCGACTATACCGAAGCCGGCTATCTCCCGCAGACCATCTATGCCGTCCAAGTCTCGGAGCCGGATTCCGCCGGAGAGCGCCTGGTGTTGACCCTGGGGTCGCGGCCGGCATGTTCCAACGCGTTTCTGCCAGTCTACTATCGGTTGTGGCGAATCGGGCCCAATGGAGGCGCGCGGAAGCTGCTCGACGCTTCAGAGACGGCGTACATCGGGGCCTATCCACCCTTGCGCGCGAGCCTTTCCTCCACCGATCTGCGCATCCAGTTCACGGCGGGAGGCACCGGCTATGGCTCAGGCCATGAGGCCGAACGGCACTTCGTGATCACCGCCGACGGCGCTCGCCAGGTCGAGCCCATCGCGCCCGCGCCGCGCGACTTCGTCGAGGAATGGCTGGCCGCGCCGTGGAGCCAGAGCGCTCGATTCTCGGAGTCCGCGGCGCTCGAAGCCTGGCACAAGAAGCTGCATCGCGACGACGGCATGGGCGATTTTCCCGATCCTCCGCTGCAATGCGCCAGCGATCCTAACCTGTGGCAAATCGGAATCCGTCTGCACGGCGTCGACGGCGAGACCTTCTACCTGGTCCGCTGGGCGCAGCCGGATCACTTCACGATGGTTGAGATTGCGGTTCACCCGCGCTGCGGCGTCCGTTAGCGTGAGGCGCTCGTGGCCGTCACGGGTCCGCTGGGAACGGCGTGCATTCCGCCCAGCGTCGCCTGTGTTCTGCCGCTAATTGTATCCAGAATTTCCAGAGTGCCGATCAGTTTGCAGACCGATTCGGGCGTCGCGGAACCTGAGGATGAAGTGGAAGTCGCGGACGAACTTGTCGAAGGCGGCACGATCGCGGGCAGCGAGAAGGTCGCGCGGATCTGCTTGCGCTGGTTGATCATCAAGCCTAAATCCGCATCCGCGAACAAATCCAGATATTGCGATTGACCCGGTGCGGCGGTCACGCTGGCGGTCTTTAGTACGCCTCCGTTTTGACCATAAAAGGTGAGCGTAGCAGTACAGTTGGGACCCAGGGCCGGCGGCAGAGCGCCGGGATTCAGCACATTGAAACGCGCGGTTTGACCTTCCGCGACGCCGATCATGCCAGTGGTATAAATCACCACCGGCGGTATCGTACTCTGCGCGAAGCACCCGGCAGCGGCTACCGCGAACACACTTATGCTGGATAAAAGTTTGAACATCGTTGGCTTACTCCTGTGGTGGGATTACTTGCAGGACTCGATCTTCGGTCCTGTTGTTACGAACCCGCCAAGAACAGAAAAGTTCTCGAAAATTTGTGTGGCGAGATATCGCGGCCTGGCGCGAAACTAGCGCGCCGTGGCGCCGCCGTCGACCGCCAGCGCCTGCCCGGTGATGAAGGAAGCTTCCGGCGAGCAGAGAAAGAGAATCGACGCCGCGGCTTCCTCCGGGGTCCCGGTCCTGTTCATGGGATGCAGCGAATCGACAATCGCCTCTTTGCCGCGGAAGAAGCGTTCCGACATCGCGGTGCGGATCACCGCGGGACAAACCGCATTGACGCGCAGACCCTGAGTTGCGTACTCCATCGCGACCGCCTTGGTGAGCCCGATCACGCCATGCTTGCTCGCATAATAGGCCGAGCCGCCGGGACCGCCGATCAATCCCGCCACCGATGACACGTTCACAATAGCCGCGCCCTGCTGCTTAAGAAGGTGCGGCACCTCATACTTCATCGATAGGAACACGCCTTTGAGATTGATGTCGATCACCTGGTCCCACACCTCGATCGAATAATCGGTGACGGGAACAAACGGCGTGCCCTCGATGCCCGCGTTGTTGACCGCGCAATCCAGGCGTCCCCAGCGCTCGACGGCGGTTTCCACTAGTCGCTGGACCTGTTCCGGAACAGAGACGTCGGTCGAGACAAAGCATGCCTCGCCGCCTTGCTGCTCGACCAGCCGCACGGTTTCTTCGCCCTCGGCCGCGCGCCGGGCCCCGAGAGCCACGCGAGCGCCTTCCTGAGCGAAAGCGAGAGCGGTCGCGCGACCGATGCCGGAGCTTGCTCCGGTGATCAGCGCGACCTTGCCTTCGAAACGTTTGCCTGGAGTCACGCGGTTTTTCTTGATTACGCGGCCAGTCCCGCTCGGCCCCACAGCTTCTTGCTGGCCAGCGCGGCGCCTTCAGAGAGCGACTTCATCTTCATCCAGCAGATGTCGGGATGCACGGGACCGAAGCCGGCGAAGGTGCCGAAGCCGCAGTCGGTGCCGGCGATGACGCGCTCGCGGCCCACCAGCTCGGCGTAGCGGCGAATGCGCTGCGAGACCAGCTCGGGATGTTCTACGAAATTGCAGCTCGAATCGAGCACGCCGGGAACCAGGATCTTGCCCTCGGGCAGCTTGTGCCGGCTCCACTCCTCCCACTCATGCTCATGGCGGGGATTGGAGCCTTCAATCAGCAGGGCCATCGGTTTGGCGCGGAACAGCAGCGGCAGCACAGCGGTCAGGGGCAGGTCGTGATTGTGCGGCCCTTCATAGTTGCCCCAGCAGATGTGCATGCGCACGCGGTCCGAAGGAACGTTGGCCAGCGCGTGGTTGAGCGCGTCCACCTGGACCTCGGCCCCGCGCAGGAACTGTTCGTCGGTCAGGTTTTTGAAGCGCGAATGACGGCCCATCGCGAGGTCCGGACAATCCAGTTGCAGCAGCAGCCCGCTGCTCACGATGGTTTCGTACTCTTCGCGCATGGCGTCGGCCAGCGCTTCCATGTAGGTTTCGTGGGAAGGATAGTATTCGTTGGGCTGGAACACCGCGATGGTGCCGGGCGAGACGGCGTTCATGAAGCCCTCTTCCACCTTGGCAGCCGCGAGCGCGGTCTTCATGCGCGCGATGTCCGCCTTCAGCGCGGAGAGATCCTTCACCTTCACCGGACCCTTGCACACCGGACGTTTGTAGGTGGCCGAGTGGCCCTCCTTCACCAGCTTGTCCCGGTACGCCGGAATCGCGTCGATATCGGAGGGCGTGGGCCGCGCCGAATCTCCCTCGAACCCGGTCAGCCGGTGGCGGATGTAGGTGGCGTAGCTGATCTTGCTCATTTCGCCGTCGCTGACGATGTCGATGCCGCATTCGGCCTGCTTGGCCACCACCGCATTGACGCCGCGCGCCATGGTCGCTTCAAATTGCGCGGGATCGTAGGGTTCTCCGCGATCCTGCGCGAACAGAAAATCGACCACATCCTGCGGGCGAGGCAGGCTGCCGACGTGGGTGGTGAGAATGCGGTCCGTACTAGTCTTCATCGAAGCGAGTCTCCTTAATCCGGTTCCAAGCGTTTTGATTCAAAACCGGCAACGTATGAGGATAGCATCAATTCGACAGGGCGAACCGCCGCATCCGCTCGGGGTTGAGCATGGTCGAATACATCCCCCACGCCTCGGCCCCGCGTGCGGCCAGCGAGACCACCAGCACGGCAGGAACGTACGCCGCGCGGCGCAACCAGGACCATCCCGGCTGTTGTGAAAAAAGGTATTGCGAGAAGCGGAACCATTGCGGAACATCCAGCAGCACATGCCAGGCCATGGTCGCGGCCGGCTCCAGCAGCCATAGCCGCTGCGTCCAGCCGTAGCGCGCCGACGGATTCAAGCGGCGCAGCAGATACACCTCGTATCCAAAGCGGACGTGCAGGCGGCGTACCCACCACGCCCAAGTGAACACGTGGCGCACGCGCTGCCCGGGTTGGAAGGTGACGGAGATGCCGCTGCGCAGCAGATCTTGATAAAGGAACGATCCGGCGCACGTCCGGCCCAGATCCTCGCGATAGCGGATCCGCTCGAAAGCGGAGCGGCGGATGCCGAAGTTGTGGCTCAGGAACCCTCGGGCGGCCTCTCCCGGCTGCGGAACGATGAAGCCCCAGGAGATCGAAGCCGCTATGTTGAGCAGACCCGGGAATCGCGCCGGGCCTTTTTCGGGGCGAAACTGCGTCAGGCCCGCGACCGCTGTCGCGCCTCCCTCGATTCCCCGCGCGATCGTCTCCAGCCAGTTTCGGTCAGCCAGAGCGTCGGAATCGGTGAAAGCCAGGATCTCGCCGCTCGACGCTTCCGCCGCGAGATTCTTCAACTGGTAGTAGTGCGCGTCGACGCCGATCACCTTGAGGCCGTGAAACCGGTGCTCCTGCGCCAAAGCTTCCCGCCAGCGCGACGCCTGTTGCTGATTGCCCGTAAGAATAATTTCGACGCGCTCGAGCGGATAGGTCTGCTCCGTGAGGGCCTGGACCGTCTCAATCGCCGAGCCCAGGTCGAGCGAATCGTTATAGCCCTCGATCAAAACGGAGATGAGCGGACGGGTGCTCTCGCTCATTCGGCTCCCGCCTGTTTGGCTCTGCCTATCGCGGGTCCCTTACTCGAAGCCGGCCGGACTCGCTCCCGCAGGTAGCCGGCCATGATCGCTCCCTGGGAAATCCAACTCAGCATTCCGATCCACACGCCCCTCCGCAGTCCGTAGCGCCGCGGAGCTTCGGTAACCATGCGCAGATAAAAGTGCGGCCGCCGGATACGCGAGCCCAGCTTGGGCGGAACCCTGGACTGAAGATGGAACGCGCCGCGGCCGTAGCGCCACTGCTGCTTCATCAACGCCCGGAAGGTCCCCGGAAAATGGTGCTCCACGCTGGCCTCTTTCAGGAGGATAATATGAAACCCCTTCGCGAGCCAGCGCACGCTGAATTCGCGATCTTCGCTGGCGGCCAAGGGGAAGGCGGGGTCGAAGCCGCCGGAGCGCTGGAAATCGGCTCGCCGCAGGGCTAGGCCGTTGGTCGCAGCAAATTTGGAGTGCGGCGGCGCCAGCGCCTCGCCCTCAATGAACACGCAGGAGAGCCACTCCGCTGCCAGTGCAAAGGAGTTGCTGCCCTCGATTGCGATCTGCATTCCGCAGACGGCGCATCCGGGGCGCGATTCCAGCTCCTTCAAGACGCGCCCCAGATACAGCGCGTCGACCAGCGCATCGTCGTCGAGGAACAGCAGGTAGGTCCCCTTGGCTTCCGATGCGCCCAGGTTTCTCGCCAAAGCCGGTCCTCTGCCGCTCCCGCGCAGGAGTCTCGATTCGCACAGCCCGTTTTTGTAACTGGTGCCGCGGAAGGTCAGATGCCGCAGATCCTCGCCCGGGCGGTCGTCCACGATGAGAATTTCGAAGGGCTGTTCGAAAACCTGCGCCTGCAGGGCTCCAATCAATTGCGCCAGCAGTTGCGGGCGTCCCGCGGTGGGGATGATGACGGAAAACGTCATGCGAGCTTCACGTCGACTTCACAGTAGGGACCCTGCGGTCCAACTGAACCGGCCTGTAAAAAGCGCCAGCGCAAGCGCCGCTTTGGCCCACGCCGGTCGCCCCCGAATGACATTCTGAAAAATACGTAGGCGTTCCTCCGAAGTTAGAGTCTCACATTCCCCCAGCACGCGATTCCTTTTTTGCGCGCGCGCGTATATGAAATTTTTCTTGAAATACATGAAGGCGCTGCTGAATTCAAGATGGCGCACACGCATGTCCGCGACCCACTCGGCCGCAACCGGCCCCTCGCCGGCGGTCAAGCGTTGTAGGAACAAGGTGTCGCCTCCGCGGGCGACGGTTTCGAACGGTCCGTAGCGCAGGAAAGCGCTACGCCGGATCGCCATGTTGTTGGTGAAGGCGAAGTAGGAGCGCTGGCGCCGGTTTTCGAGGATATATTGGATGCGCGCGTCGTCGTAGGCCGCCAGCAGTTTCGCCGTGAAGGAAGCGCCGTCCGGCTCGCGCGAGCCCAGCCCAACCTGCACATGTGGATTCTCCATGGCGCGGGCCATCGCGCTCAGCCAGTTCCTGGACGGAACGCAATCGGCATCGGTGAACGCCAGCAATTCGCCGCTGGATTCGCGCACGCCGCGGTTGCGAGCGGCGTAGGAACTCTGCACCGGCTCCTCCAGCAGCCGCACGCGCGGGCAGCGGCGAATCAAGCTCTTCGAATCATCTGCGGAGTTGTTATCCACCAGCAGGATCTCGTACCTGCTGGGGTCATAGTCCTGCTGCAGGAGGCCCGCGATAGACCGCTCCAGGAAGGCCGCGGAATTGTAGACGGGCACAATGACCGAGATGTCCAAAGGTTTGCCGTCTACCATTGACGTTTGGAGCGCTGCAGAACCCGGCTATGGTAGCGCGTGGCCGCGGCCTCCTCGCGCGAAAGTTCGGTCGATCCGGCACGGCGATACCAGGCCGCCGGAAACTCCCCGGCGCGGCGCGCGATCGCGTCTTTGACGCCGAAGGCGAATCCGCGCGCCAGTGTCGTAACCGATGCTGGCTGCATTACGCGCTGGTACCCGAAGGCCTCCATCTCCGCTCCCAGGCTCCATTCCACCAGCGCGGCGTCGGCTTCGGAAAGCCGTTCCCGCCAGGAGCCGACCGTCGACCGGGTGACGGGGCGCTCGGCGCGCTGCATCCAGGGACGGTCTGCGCTGGGGTCGGGCTGGGGCAGCATCATTTCCTCGCAGAATTGTTCTCCGATAACGTCGCACACACGCCGCACTGTCCTTTCGGGATCTGCCACGAACTCTTCATACCTCAGCAGAACATATCCGGGCCTAGTGTGGGCGCGGGCCGCCGCGCGATTGAAGGTCAGCCACAGGTTGGCATTGCCCAGCGCGCTATTGGGGAAGGCCGGCATATCGTTCAAAGAAGCCACCACGTCGCGAGGATCACGCAACAAATGAATCAGGGTAGCATCTTCAAACCATTCGAGCAGGGTCTCGGCGAAGAACGCGTGAGCCGGTGTTTTTTCGCCCCAGCGCTGTTTGCCCTGGGCCCGCATATAAAACCGCAGCAGTGAGGAGAACAGCGCCGGGTAGCTGTCGCCCTCCTCGAGCAGGCACCGGGCAAGCTGATCCAGATCGAGCTGGATTCTGCGAATCCGTTCCAGCGCGAGATACTGCCGCACAACATATTTGCGGTTGCGTAGGTCGGAAAGCGGCCCGAACGCCGCTCGCCGCCGGTAGATGTAGTGATTAAAGTCCGTCTCGCGACACACCGCAATCCGGGGGTGCCGGTTCAGAATATTGCGCAGGAGCGTAGTTCCGCTACGCGGAGCACCCACTATGAAGATTGGACCAGAGCGCAAGCACCGTTGGACGCCAAGCACTACGCCTTCGTTTCCCATCATAGGGCAAGGGAACAAGAGGCGGCATCGCGGGCAATTCCGGCATATGCCAGAGAAAAATTTCCGCTGCCGCCACCATATGAATGGTTTCATGTCATGGGTTATGCCCAAAAAGCCTCCTTACATACAGTCGATGGCGCAGTGTCTTCTGACATTCGCCATCAGGTTCTTCGGCTGCTCGGCTACATCCTGAGCCGGCCGGTGGCGGATCACGAAAATCCTTCGCGTTCCAGCGAGCCGGCCTGGGATTCCCTAAAACACATTGAATTAATGTTCCTGCTAGAAGACCATTTTGGCCTTCGATTTTCCGAGCAAGAAATGTCAACGATGCAGGATGCCGCCGGAATCGCGCGGATTTTGGAACGGGGGATGGAGAACAAGGGTGCGGCATAGCCTGGAAATCGACGGCTCCGCCTTTCGCCTGCGCCCGGTCCGCCTGGAAGACGCTGCGTTCATTGTGGAACTGCGTTCCGATCCGGAACGCGGGCGCTATCTGCACCGCGGCTGCACCAGCGCGTCTTCTCAAGAGGCGTGGCTGAAAACCTACTTCAAAATTCCGGGCGATTGTTACTTCATCATCGAAAACCGCTTCAGCGGAACCCGCGAGGGCACGGCGGGGATCTACAACGTGAACCCCGTTCGAGGTGACGCCGAATGGGGACGCTGGATTCTACGGCGCGGGTCGCTGGCCGCGGTCGAAAGCGCTTGCCTGGTTTACCGGCTGGGATTTGAGCAGCTCGCGCTCGATTCGCTGTATTGCCGCACCATCGCCGAAAACACCTCGGCCCTGGCCTTTCACGACTCTTTCGGGGTGGAGCGCGTCTGCCGCTTGCCCCGCTATTTCGAACGCGACGGCCATCCTCTCGACGCCATCGAGGGCCGTCTCACCCGCGGCCGCTGGCTCGGAATTCGTGAAGCTATGGAGGCGAAAGCCGCCCGTGCCGCCGGTTGGACGGCTTCTGCCTCCGCCGCTGCCGCGTCATGAACGCCACTGCCACCCCGGAAACTGAGCGGCTCGCCGAAATCGCCCGCGACAGTTGGTACGCCAAGGGTCTCAACACCGCCACCATCGAATATTGCGCCGAGGTCTTCGCCCGCTTCTCAAAAGGAACGCGCTGCCTGGAAATGGGACCCGCCGAAGGCATCATGACGCGAAGGCTCGCCCGCGTTTTCCCGGACTTGACCCTGCTCGAAGGGGCCGAAGCCTTCTGCGCGAGCCTGCGGGAGCGCTATCCCCAGGCCACCGTCGTCCGCTCCCTGTTCGAAGATTACGCTCCCGCGGCGGTCTTTGACACCATCGTGCTCGGTCACGTTCTCGAACACGTCGAAGACCCCGTTCGCATCCTCCGGCGCGCCGCTTCCTGGCTCGCCCGCGGCGGCGTGATCTGCTGCTCCGTCCCCAATGCCCGCAGCCTGCACCGCCAGGCCGCGGTGATGCTCGGGATGCTGGAATCCGAGTACGCGCTGAACCAGGCCGACCTGCATCATGGCCATCGCCGCGTGTACGATCCCGAACGCTTCCGCGCTGACTTCCTCGCCGCCGGTCTCCATATCCGCCACTTCGGCGGCTATTGGATCAAGCCCCTGGCGAACGCCCAAATGGAGAATGCGCCGGAGAGCTGGCCGCCGGAGACCATCCGCGCGTTCCTGCAGCTCGGAGAGCGCTACCCCGACATCGCCGCGGAGATCTACGTCATCGCTTGCGCTCCCTCTATGTAGACAACTATAGAGCGCGGGTATACAATGCGGGTAATGCCGCAAAACGTTATCGCGAACGATCTGCGCTACGCCGCCCGCATTCTCCGCCACAGCCCGCTGTTCGCCGCCGTCAGCATCCTTTCCCTCGCGCTCGGGATCGGCGCCAACGCCGCGCTGTTCAGCATGGTCCATACCCTCCTGCTCAAAGCCCTGCCGTACAAAGACGCGGACCGGCTGGTCTATGTCAGCGAATTCTGGCCGCATGAGCCGGAGGTGTCCAACCCTCCCAACACCGACCTCTCCAACTGGCTGCTGAAATCGAAACTCGCGGAACAGCTCGCCGCTTACGGCGGAGGCGGCGACGCCAGCTTGACCGGAACCGGCGATCCGGAGCGCATCCCCGCGACCATGGTCACCGCCAGCTTGCTCGACCTGATCGGGACGCGCATGGCTCTGGGCCGCGGCTTCACCCCGGATGAGGATCGCCCCGGCGGCCCTGCAGCCGTGATCCTGGGATACGGTGTGTGGCAGCGGAAGTTTGGCGGCTCGCCGGAGGTCGCCGGCAGGCAGATTCAGTTGGACGGGATCAGCCGCACCGTCGTCGGCGTGCTGCCTTCCGGCTTCGCGTTTCCCGATAACGGCTTCCGCAGCGACCTGCTGGTCCCACTACGAGCGCCGATCGACCCGCAGTGGCGCAATGACCGCGAGTTTCGATTGGTGCGCGTGATTGCTCGCGTAAAGCCGGGCACCGGGCCCGCCGCGCTGAAGGCGGAGCTTGCCGCGATCGTTCGGGAAAACGCCGCTTTCGAGCCCGCGCAATTCGTCACCATGCGCAAGGACATGGAAGTGCGCGTGACCCCGTTGCGCGGCTGGCTGACCGGTTCCACGCGCAGGCTGGTGCTGTTGCTCGAAGCCACGGCGGGAATGTTGCTGCTGATCGCGTGCCTCAACATCGCCGGCCTGCAGGTAGCCCGCGCGGGGTTCCGAAGGAGGGAATTGTCGATACGCGCCGCAGTCGGCGCAGGCAGAGCGCGTCTGATTGCCCAGCTCCTGACCGAGAACCTGCTGTTAGGAGCCCTGGGCGGAGCAGCCGGGGTCGCCGCCGGCTACCTGAGCATCGCTCCCTTGCGCGCCTTCCTTCCGGCGAATCTCCACCTGGCGGACGGCGCGCATATGGACACCGCGACGCTGCTGTTCACGCTGTCGGTCGCGCTGGTCTGCGGAATCGTCACAGGAGTTGCTCCAGCACTGGCCGCCTCGCGGCCCGTTTTGCAGGAGGCGATGAAAGAAGGCCGCACCAGTCCCAGCCGGCAGCGGCTGCAAGGTGCCCTGGTAGTCGCCGAGATCGCATTCGCCACCATTCTGTTGATCGGCTGCGGCCTCTTCGTGCGAACGTTCGTGCGTCAGGCCTCCACCAGTCCGGGATTCGATCCGGAAGGCGTGCTGACTCTGAAGGTCGCTTTGCCGGACCGGAGTTATCCCAATCCTGCCGCATGGAGAAATTTCTTCGGCCAGTTGCTCGAGCGTGCGCAAGCAATTCCCGGCGTCGAGTCCGCGGCGGTCGCGGGCGGCTTGCCGGTGCTGGGCACGCGATCCGCGGCCGGGTTCGCGATCGAAGGCGAGCCCGCGGCGCCTCCCGGCGGCCGCCCCACGATTCCTGTCGCCGGTGTCAGCGACGACTATTTTCATACTCTCGGCATTCCCGTCCTGCGCGGCCGCGGCTTCATTTCCGCTGACGCCGCCGGTCCGCGCGCGGCCATCATCAACCAAGCGGTCGCAGATCGATTCTTCGCCGGGCAAGACCCGCTGGGGAAAAGAATCACGTTCGGCTCGCGGCGGGATTGGCGTGAAATCGTGGGCATAGCCGGCAATGTGAAAGCGCAAGCCTGGGGCCCCATGGCGCCTTACGTCATTTACTGGCCCATCGCCGAGCAGGGTTCCGCCGAAGGCGAGCAGCAGGCATTTCTGGTTTTGAAGGCCGGTCTGATTCCGAAGTCCGCACGCATGCCTGCCGACCGCCTGCTGAGCGCTGCTTCCGCCGCGGTCCATTCGCTCGACCGCGATCTGCCCGTATTTGACGTCGCGACCATGGAAGAGCGCCTGGGGGTCTCCATCGCGCCGCAGCGGGCCAATATGACCCTGATGAGCGTCTTTGCCGCGCTGGCCGTGCTACTGGCGGCCCTCGGCATCTTTGCCATGACCGCTTTCTTCGTCAGCCAGCGCATGCATGAGCTGGGCATCCGCGTGGCTCTGGGGGCGACCCGCCGCGCGCTTCTCCGCATGATTCTCGGCCGCGGGATGCGGCTGACTTTGGCCGGCCTGATTCTCGGCATTGCCGGAGCACTCGCACTGGCGCGCAGCGCAGGCTCGCTCCTCGAAGGCGTTCCCTCCAACGACCCCATAGCGTTTACCGCCGCCGCGATTCTGTTCGCTTCGATCGCTGCCGCCGCGTGCCTGATTCCGGCCCTTCGAGCCTCGCGCGCCGATCCGATGGTCACGCTGCGCCACGATTGATTCGCACGCGCAGGACCAATAAACCTGAAATAAGCGAGCACCCGGCCAGGTACAGCAGCCCCGGCCCGAAACTCCCAGTGCGGTCGCTGAACAGTCCCATCGCGTAGGGTCCCAGGAACCCTCCCAGGTTTCCGAAGGAGTTCACCATTCCCAGGCTCGCTGCCGCCGCGGCCCGGCCCAGGAACGCGTTCGGCAAGGGCCAGAACCCGGGGTGCGAGGAGTAAAATCCGATGGTCGCCAGCGAAAGCATCGCCACGCTGACCCAGAGCGAACCGGCCGATGCTGAGAAAAAGCACACCACCAGCGCAGCCGCCGAGAGAAAGCGTGGAATGGCCGTGTGCCAGATCCGCTCGCCCGATTTGTCGGAATGCCAACCGGTGAGAAACATGGCGGGCAGGGAACACAGCGAAGGAATCGCCGCGATCAGACTCACCGTGGAGTCGTCAAAGGATGAGAATTTCTGCACCATTTTCGGCAACCACAAGCCGACGCCGTAATTCGAGTTCAATCCCAGAAACAGAATCAGGGAGAGCAGCAGCACCCGCGGATCGGTCAGCGCGCTGAGCGCCGGACGCCAGCCGCCGTGCTGCGGATGGGCGGCCTGATCCTTGGCCAGCTCCGCCATCAACCATTCCCGCTCATCCTCGGCCAGCCACTTGGCGTCTTTGGGATGCTCCGTTAAGTAGAAAAGCGTCACGATTCCGAGCAAAAGGGCTGGAATGCCCTCCAGCATCAGCAGCCAGCGCCAGCCGGCCAGATTCATCCAATGAATCCTCAGCAGCACCGCGGCCAGCGGCCCTCCCACCACTTGGGCCGCCGGGATTCCGGCGAAGAACATCGCCATCGCCTTGCCCCTGTCGGCGGGCCGATACCAATGGCTCAGGTAGACCAGCACGCCGGGAACGAACCCAGCCTCCGCGATGCCCAGCAGAAAGCGGATCGCGTAGAACTCGCCGCGCGTGTGAATCAGCCCGGTTGCCGACGCGACAAATCCCCAGCTAATGAGAATCCGCGCGATCCATTTGCGAGCACTCCACAGCTCGGCCAGCAGGCTTCCCGGGATTTCCAGCAGAAAGTAGCCGACGAAGAAAATGCCGCCGCCGAAGCCGAAGACCGCTCCGGTGAACCCCAGCTCGCGCGTCATCTGCAAGCCGGCCGAGCTCACGTTCACCCGGTCCAGGAACGACACAATGAATAACAGCAAGAGGAACGGCATCAGCCGGCGGTCCACGCGCCGCCGCGTGCGCTCCGCCACGCCTGATTCCGACATTGTGTCTAGAATAGCCCAGACCGGGCGCGCCGCCCTGCTTTGATTTAGCGGCAGCTTTGATTTGGCGCCGCATTCGGGTAGCCTTTGACTATGGAGATGGTAACCCTCAAACTGCCCGCTGAACTCCTAAAAGCGGCAACGCTTGAGCCGGGCGATCCGTCGGCCGAGGCCGCGAAGCTGCTCGCCCTGGAACTGTTTCGCGAGAACAGGGTCTCCCTGGCGCGCGCAGCGGAGCTTTGCGGAACTCCCCTCGCCTCGTTCATGGATTTTGCCGCCCGGCATGAAGTCTCCCCGCTTCGCTATGGCGATCAAGAGCTGGAGGAAGACAACCGCACCCTCGCGGAATTAGGTTTGTGAAGGTCGTCGCGGACGCAACTCCGCTCATCGTTCTTGCGAAGATCGGTGAATTCGATCTTCTCCACAAGCTTTTCGATCGCATCATCATTTACGCCGCAGGTCTTCGCCGAGGTCGTCGAAACCGGCGCTGGTCTGCCCGGAGCGGCGGAGACGGCAGCCGCATCATGGATCGAGGTGCGGCCCATCAAGGAGTCACGGGACCTTCTGCCAGCGCAGGCGCAGTTCGCCCTTGACCTCGGCGAACTCAGCTCCATTGTGCTGGCCCGTGAGATTCACGCCGGCCTTCTCCTACTGGACGACCTCGGAGCTCGAAAGATTGCGACCAGGGAAGGCCTGCGCGTTCAGGGCACCGTCGGCGTATTGGAAGGCTGCTTTGTACGCGGCCACCTCGCCGACCTCCGACTCGCCTACCAGAAGCTCCTCCGCAGCGGCGCATACCTGGACCGTGCGTTCCTTGAGGCACGACTTCAAAAGCTCAAGTTGAAGCCGCTGACCTGAGCGTCTGTTGCGCTTGGTCCGTGTGAACCGAAGGCGCAGCCTGACCGCAGGCCCGTTCGTCGGACTGCGCCCAGCGGCGCGACATCAGCTCGAGTTCCAGCCGGGCTCTTTGAGGGCAGGCTAAAGGCTTCCTCTTGGCTTGACCTGTACGGCAAAGCCCCGTACACTATAAACGGTCGAAGAATTATGCCCGAACACCCCAACCGGACCGCACGCCTGGAAGCGCGGATCGCGCCCGAGGCGCTTGCTATGGTCCGCCGCGCCGCCGAAATCCAGGGGCGTTCGGTCAGCGATTTCGTCGTCGCCGCCGCGCAGGAGGCCGCGCAAAAAACCGTGTCCGAAGTCGAGGTGATCCGGCTCTCGCGCAAGGCGCAGGAGCAATTCGTCAAGCTTTTGACGGAACCTCCGGCTCCCGCACCGGCCCTGAAAAGGGCCTTCGCCCGCCGCCGCACGCTCATCAGGAAGTAAGTGTGGCCGAGACCTATTGGATCGAGCTCCTCAAGGAGGCGTACGACCGGTCAAATTTCATAAGTGGCTCGACTACCCTTGATCGCTACTTTCAAGCCCAAGCCACGCAGGATCTCAGACGCCGCATCGCAACCTGCTTCGTCGCGATCAGTCACGATGCGGATGAGATCGCCGGTTTCTACACGTTGTCCGCAAGCAGCATCGCCCTCGACGCCATGCCGGCGGCCCTGGTCAAAAAGCTTCCCCGTTACCCCGTCGTTCCCGCAGCTCTCCTCGGCCGGGTTGCTGTGGCGCAATCCCATCAAGGCCGCGGACTCGGCGGCGTCCTGGTCGCCGACGCATTAGAGCGCTCCGCCCGGACCGAACTTGGCGTATTCGCGATGATCGTCGATGCTAAGGACGAGGCGGCCAAGCGATTTTATGAGCACTATGGGTTTGCGCGGCTTCCGGGCGAGAGCCGTCGCTTATTTCTTCCGATCGATGCGCGGCTGCGCCGCCTCGCGTCAGGATGAACCCCCGGTTCCCACCCGTCAAACGAACCCAGCAACCCCTTGATTCCACTCACCCGCTCCATCCCAATCGCAGCCTCGCCCCCTCCCCGCCTCGTGGACTTTCTCCACTCAAAGGTGATATCAATAACGACGGACCCCACTCTGCATACAAGGAGTCGCCGTGCCCGCAAAGCAATTTCGACGATCGTCTGACTCTTCCCTAACCCGCCGCGATTTCGGCGCGCTCGCCGCCGGAGGAGCCCTGCTCGCCCGCTCCCGCGCCCTTGCCGCGACCACCGGCGAAGCGGCCAAACCGCTCAAGCCCCTCGATATCGCGGAGTGGAGCTTCTTCTGGACCGGCGTCGAAAACGTCACGCTGCCGGGCGGCACTTCGCCCGCGGTCTCCGGCAAGCAGATGTATGTCGAGTATCAGATTCCCGCCAAGGTCAAGCATCCCTTTCCCATCATTCTGATCCACGGCGGAGGCGGCTCGGGGCTCGATTGGATGGGCACTGTCGACGGCGGCCGCGGCTGGTCGACGATGTTGCTCGAGGAGGGATACCGCGTCTATGTGGTCGACCGTCCCGGCCACAGCCGCTCGCCCTATCATCCCGATCTGCACGGCGGCATCCCGCGAGCCCAGACTCTCGAAAGCATCTCCAGCCAGTTCACGCCGCAGCGGGCCAAGGTCCCTGGCCGTGGCGGCACGATCGCGCCCAACGCCCATCTCCACAATCAGTGGCCCGGCTCCGGCGCCATCGATACGCCGGAGCTGCAGCAGTTGGTCGCCTCGCAAGGCGGATCCTTCGGCAACGGCATGGGCATCATCAAGGAGTCGCAGGTTCTAGTGTGGCAGAAGAACGCCGCGGAGCTGCTGGACAAAATCGGACCCGCCATCTTCATGACCCACTCCGCCGGCGGACCCTTCGGCTTCTATGCTCTGGAAGCCCGACCGAAGCTGGTGAAAGGCATTGTGGTGGTGGAGGGCGCCGGAGGCAGCGCCTTCGCCGGCCGAGGCAGTTGGGGCCTGATCAATCTTCCCTGCGAATATGAGCCGGCGGTCAAGGATCCGTCCGAGATCAAGACTAAGATGGTGGACCCCACCCCGGAAGACGCCAAGCTCGGCATCGGGCCGTACCGCATCCAGGAAGAGCCCGCGCACCAGCTCAAGAACTGGAAGGACTGCCCCATCAGTATCGTCACCTCCGAGGCGTCCTTCGTGCTGCCCAATCCCGGAGCCGTCGCCTTCCTCAAGCAGGCCGGCGTGCGCGCGGAAGAAATCCGCCTGGCCGACCACGGCGTGCACGGCAACGGCCACGCCATGATGCTGGAGAAGAACAATCGCGAGGTGTTGCAGCCCATCCTGGAGTGGTTGAACAAGAACGTCACCGTCCCCAACAAGG
This sequence comes from Bryobacterales bacterium, assembly GCA_963838455.1. Taxonomy (GTDB): domain Bacteria; phylum Acidobacteriota; class Terriglobia; order Bryobacterales; family Bryobacteraceae; genus Palsa-187. The sequence continues at coordinate 11,226 of CAWISY010000290.1, read as the reverse complement.
CGGAGGTTAAGCAACCCAAACCGGCAGGCAAAAACGCCGAGACGGCGTCGCTCAAACTCGCCGATCAGGGCTATCACTGGGTTGGCCTGGAAATGAAGAAGGTGGATTACGGGACCATCCTGGTGGGCCAGACTTACTACCAATACCTGTTCCCGCAGGTGGTGAAGCATCCGGTCAATATCGTGCTGGTGCACGGCGGCGGCGGGCAGGGCACGCATTACTTCGGCCGCGGCAACGGCGAAGCCGGCTGGGCGCATTACTTCGTGCAGGCAGGTTACAAGACTTACATTGTCGACCGTCCCGGCCATGGCCGCGCACCGTGGTTCAAGGATTCGCTCGGCGATATCACGCCGGTTCTGACGTATTCGACTGTCACGACCGATTTCCAGCGGGGCGCGCAGGACCCGGATCGCCGCTGGATCGGCTCGGCCGATGACAAGGATCCGCACATCCAGCAGTTCCAGGCCGGCCAGAATTCGGCGCCGGCCGACAACGTCGCGATGCACAAGCTGTGGGCCAGCCGCGGCGCGGAGATGCTGGATCGCATCGGACCCTCCATCATCGTGGTGCATTCGGCGGGCGGACCCTTCGCCTGGCTGGTGATGAATGAGCGGCCGATGCTGGTGAAGGGGATCGTCAATGTCGAGGGCGCAGGCGCGACCCCGTTCATGCAAGGAGCCTCCTACGGTTTGAGCGAGCTTCCCCTCGCCTACGATCCGCCGGTCACCGATGCGAGTCAGCTTCTGACCGTCGACGTCGCCGAAGCCAATGGCAATCCGGCGTACAAAATGCAGAAAGATCCGGCGCGCAAGTTGAAGAACTTTGTCGGCATCCCCATCGCCTACGTGACTGCAGCGCGATCCACGCGGCGCGGCGCGCCGGTGACGGCGTTCTTGAAACAGGCCGGCTGCGACGCCACGGATCTATCGCTCAAGGACAAAGGCATCCTGGGCAACGGTCACTTCATGATGCTGGAGACCAATCGCAAGCAGGTCTTCGATACCATCAACACCTGGATTTACGCGAAAGTTCCGCCGCCGGAAGCGCCGCACAAGCGGGTGGGATGGTAACGGCGCTTCTGCCCCGCGACCCCAAACTGAGCCGCGACCAAAGGGAGCGGTAGATTTAACGAAGGGAGATCTCCATGAAGAGGACTGCAACAGGACGGCGCAATTTCCTCAAAGGCGCAGCCGGCGCGGCTGCACTCGCCGCAACGCCGAAATTAGCCGAGGCCCAGCAACAACAAGCGCAACGCGGTGCTACTCCACTCCCCTCCGCCGCCCAAGCCGCGCGTGAGACCACTCCCCCGGCCCCGCACGTGGATGTCTACACCACCGACCGTCCCGGCTCCGACTTCATGGCCGAGGTGATCAAGTCGCTCGGCTTCGAATACTGCACTCTGAACCCGGGCTCGAGCTTTCGCGGCATTCATGAATCGCTCATCAATCTTGGCCCCACTCCCAACCAGAATCCCGAGCTGCTGACCTGCTGCCACGAGGAATCCGCCGTGGCCATGGCGCACGGCTATTACAAGATTGAAGGCAAGCCGCTGCTGGTGATGGCTCACGGCACGGTGGGATTGCAGCACGCCTCCATGGCGATTTATAACGCCTACGCCGACCGCGTTCCGGTCTACATCATGCTCGGCAACATTCAGGACGGAACCTGGCGGCGCAGCGACGTGGAATGGACCCACAGCGTGCAGGATTGCGCGGCCATGGTGCGCGATTACACCAAGTGGGACGACGCACCGGTCTCGCTGCAGCAATTCGCCGAATCGGCCGTGCGGGCCTACAAGATCGCCATGACGCCGCCGACCGAACCGGTGGTCATCGTCGCCGACGCGGTGATGCAGGAGGAGCCCGTCCCGCAAGAAGACCGCGGCAAGCTGCGCATCCCCAAGCTGAATCTTTCTACGCCGCCCTCGGGCGATTCCGCCGCCGTCGCGGAAGCCGCGCGGATGCTGGTCGCGGCCGAAAATCCGCTGATCATCGCTGGACGTGCTGCACGCACGCCGGCCGGGTTGAAATCGATGATTGAGCTGGCGGAGCTGCTGCAAGCTCCGGTTTCGGATCGCCGCTTCCGCATGAATTTCCCCACGCGCCATCCGCTCTATGGCAGCGGCAGCCTGGCCGACGCGGACGTGGTGCTCGGCCTGGATGTTCCGGATCTCTGGTACGCGACCCACTCCATGACTCCGGTCAACAAGCTCGGCATGGAGTCGCGGCCGACGACCAAGCCAGGCGCTAAGATTATCCACATTTTCTCCGGCGACCTCTTCGCCAAGAGCAATTACCAGGACTTCGGCCGCTACACCGAAGTTGATCTCTCCATCGCCGCCGATTCCGAAACTACGCTGCCCGCACTGATCGAGGCGTGCAAGAAGCTGATCACCGCGGATCGCCGTAGCGCCTTCGAAGCACGCGGCAAGAAGCTGGCTGAGACGGCCGCGCGCAATCGCCAGCGTGATCTGGAGGCCGCGGCCTTCGGTTTCGACGCTAGCCCCATATCTACCGCTCGGGTATCGGCCGAGCTGTGGAACGCTCTCAAATCTGAAGACTGGTCGCTGGTCTCTGACGTGACCTTCTTCAGCTACTGGCCCTTGCGCCTGTGGGATTTCACCAAGCACTACCAGTACATCGGCGGGCACGGAGCGTATGGAGTCGGCTATCAGGCCCCGGCCTCTGTGGGCGCGGCGCTGGCCAACCGCAGGTACGGCCGCATCAGCGTCAACATTCAGTGCGATGGCGACCTGAACTACGCCCCCGGCGTGCTCTGGACCGCGGTTCACCACAAGATCCCGCTGCTGACGGTGATGCACAACAATCGCGCCTATCATCAGGAGCGGATGTACGTGCAGGATATGGCCTCGCGGGCCGAGCGCGGCATCGATCGCGCCAATATCGGCACTGCCATCACCGATCCCAACATCGACTACGCGACCATGGCGAAGGCCTACGGCATGTACAGCGCCGGTCCCATCACCGATCCCAAGGATCTGGCGCCAGCCCTGCGCGCCGCGATTCAAGTGGTCAAGCGCGGCGAGCCGGCCTTGATCGACGTGGTCACGCAGCCGCGATAGTGAGAAGCATCATGAAGACGATCTCGATTTTGGTTTTTCTCGGCGCGTTTCTTCTGGCCAGTTTCGCGCTGCCTCAGACGCAGGTTCCCGCCGGCAACGCCGAAAACGGCAAGCGCCTGTTCCTGCGCGACGGCTGCTTCCAGTGTCACGGCACTGTCGGCCAGGGATCCAAAGACGGCGCCCGCATCGGCCCTCCCGTGCTCAACGTGCAAGCGTTGATCCGCTACGTCCGCCGTCCTGCCGGCGCGATGCCGGCCTTCACGGCAAAGGTCATAACCGACGCCGAGCTGACCGACATCTACGCATACCTGCGCTCGGTCCCCGCTCCGCAGGCGATCAAGGATATCCCGCTGCTAGACCAATTGAAGTAGCCGCTGCGTCACACGTTAAACTACTAAGATAAGGTGCTTCAACAGAAAGCAACAGGCCGCCGCCGTGCGCCCAAGACGGCCAGGATAACGGTCACCCCCAATCTGTTTGCGGGAGACGGCCGGGTCCACCGCCTGGACGCAGCAGAACAGCAGCAAATTGATCGCCTGTTCACCGCTGGCGACGGTACTTCCGCGCTCATTTGCGGCGACACGGAAAACGTGCTCTCCCGCCTGCCGTCGAACAGCTTTCAAAGTTGTGTCACATCGCCGCCCTATTGGTCCCTGCGCGATTACGATATTCCCGGCCAGATCGGGCTGGAGGACTCGGTCTTCGCCTACATCGAACATCTGGCTCAGGTGTTCTCTCAGGTGCGTAGGGCCCTGAAGGACGACGGCACCCTCTGGCTCAATATCGGCGATTCCTACACCTCCGGAGGCCGCACCTGGCGCGCAACCGATAAGAAAAATCCCGTTCGGGCGATGAACGTCCGCCCGGCGACTCCCGACGGGCTGAAGCCCAAGGATCTGATCGGCGTCCCGTGGCTCCTCGCCTTCGCCCTGCAAAAGGAGGGCTGGTATCTTCGGGCCGACATCATCTGGAATAAACCCAATTGCCAGCCGGAGAGCGTGAAGGATCGCCCCACCCGCAGCCACGAATACATTTTCCTGTTCAGCAAAAGCGAGCACTACCGGTATGACCCCGCCGCGGTGCGCGGACCGAACGGCCGCAATGTCCGCACCGTTTGGGATATCCACACCCGGCCCTACGCCGAAGCGCACTTCGCCACATTCCCGCCGTCGCTGGTCAAGCCCTGCGTCAAACTAGGGTCCAGCCCGCAAGATTTCATCCTTGATCCGTTCATCGGCTCTGGGACCACCGGTCTGGTGGCGCTCAAGCTGAACCGCCGCTTCGTAGGAATCGAGCTGAACCCGTCGTATTTGCGAATCGCAGAGAGCCGTCTCAACCGGGATTTGATCCGTTGAGCGCCGAGCCGTTGAAGTAGCGAATTGTACGCGAAATCAGGCGCGGACCCGGGAACTTCGAGTACGATTCGGATGTGGCGGATAAAGAGCAGCTTTCGAGCGTCATTTTAGACTCGCTGGAAGAGCCGTGCTCGACCGGCGAACTCGCCCGCCGGGCGTTCCACAGCCGCACGCAATTTCACAATCTCTTCCGGGCGCTGGTTGCCGAAACGCCGGCCGCCATGCGCCGCCGCCTGTTACTCGAACGCGCGGCGTGGACTCTGACGAACACAGCACAGTCCGTCACGGACATCGCCTTCGACGCCGCTTACAGATCGCTCGAAGCATTCACGCGAGCGTTTCGCAAAGCCTACTCTGTCTCACCCAGCCTGTACCGCAGAATCGGCGCCAATCGCTTCTGGCTTCGCTCACCCAATGGAATTCACTTCGTCTCACCCTCTACTCACCCGAAAGGAGCTTTCGACATGGACCTGCTCGACCTTTTTGCCGGCAATGATACCTGGCACACTCGCAATTTGTTGATCAGCGCCGCAAGCCTCACTGACGATCAACTGGATCGCCCCCTCAAAGCGGTGGTCGAAATTCTCCCCTGGCGCGAGAAAACCAACACCCTCCGTCAGCTTCTCGAGAACATCGTCTTCACGAAGGAAGTCTGGACTGCCGCCTTGACTGGGAAATCCATGGACGTCAACAGCGGCACCCCGCCTGATCGCAAGACTCCCGCGGCGATGCTCCAGCGTCTTGAGGAAACCGACGCCGAGCTCGGCCGCGTTCTCTGCGGAGTCCGCTCCCGCGGCGGCTGGGACGACACCTTCGTCGACGCTCTGTGTGAGCCTGCCGAGACCTTTACCTACGGCGGCGTCTTCGCCCACATCATGACCTTCAACGCTCATCGCCGCATCATGGCGCTCGACGCCTTCCGCGAGCTCGGCGTCCACATCGACGGCTTTGGTTGCCCCATCGAGTACGAACGTAGCGTCTTACCTACTGCTCCACCGCGATGATCTTGGACTGCGCGTCGAACTTCTTGTAATCGACGTAGCGCTCCACGCGGTTGGCCTTCCCCTTCACGAACAGCACGCGGGCGGCGGCGTGGATCTCGTCGTAGGAAGGCAGCCAGACCTCGTTGTTGACCTTGGCTTGCTCGAAGGCGAAGTTGGAGCCCTTGTCAACCGAAGCCACGATCCCCGCCGCCACGTGGAACGCGTTACTGAAGTGGGCTTCCAGGCGGACAACCTCGTGTGCTTGCTCATCGATCCACAGGATGCCCGCCAGGCTCATGACCAGGCGTTCTGCCATGGATTTCGGCTTGTAGTCCGGGTTCGCGGCGAAATCGAAGGCGATCACCTCGGAGCCGCGGAAGCGCTCCCGGCGCGGGTTGGTGAAGCGCTCCGCGCGCAGGAAGTCGGAGATGTGCGCCTCGGTCTCTTCCTCGCGCCTGGCCTGCTTCTTGGGGTCGGCGGCCAGTTGCGCCTCCTGCTTGGTCTGATCCTCGAACTCCTTGTTGAATCGTTCGTCTTCCTTCTTCTTCTCGCTTCCGGCGAGCGGTTTGCCGTTGACCGCCAGCAAGTGCCGCACCTGCCTCCCGTTCTTGACCGGAAACACTTCGGACTCCTCCGTCTTGGTGGACTTGGTCTGGCCCTTGGAGTCGACCTCTTCTTCCTCGGCGATCACGTGGCAGGTGTATTGGTGGCGCACTTCCTCGATCGCCTGCTGGTTGCGGATGAGATCGAGAAACAGGGTCTTCATATCAGGCAGAGGAATTCCTGCCGTTCTCGGAAAATCGAAGACGGAATTATCGATGGAAGAATTGATTTCCGCGCGGGTCACGGAGATTTTGTAATCGTGGTTGCCCTGATGCAGCTCGATCCAGTATGGCGTTTGGATCCCGTTCACCGCGCGGTAATCGTCGTAGTCGAACTGCTCGCCCGCGCCGGTTTCCCGCACGATCAAGTGCGTCTGGGTGTCGAAAAAGACATCGCGAGTCACGCCGGGGGAGATGATCACCTGCAGGTGATAAGCGTCGCGGCCGCGCACCGCCTCGGCGCCCACCAGTTGCACGTTGAGCTTGGCTTTCTTCAGGTCGATCAGACGGCTGTTCCAGTATTGAGCGGACGCTTCGGCCTGTTTGGCTCCGCTGCCGGTCAGGGTACGGATGCCGTCTTTCGAATCCTCGCCCCACGCCGACTTGCCGTTATATGCCTCCGCTTCACGATCCGGCCCACCGGCCGCCTCAGAATAGAGGATGATTTCGGAGTAGAACAGGTTGGGCGCCTTGACGATGCGGGAAAAGGAGCCGCTCTTGCCCGTTGCCTCTTCCCTCAGGCTGCCTGCCAGGGCCTGGCTCTGAATCTGCTCCAGGGCTTTGGCGCCGCCGGCCGCGCGTTCATACTCGTCGAGGATCTTTTGGGGCGAGGCTTTTTGTGAAGGGGTTTTTTGCGGCTGTGCTGCAGCCCACCCGGCCAGGCACAGGAACAACAGCCCCCTCATGCCGACATTATCGCCCACCGTGTCACCCGCTAAGGTGAGCCCCGAGAGACGAACCTCTGATAAGATGGCAAGGCGATGAGCGCACCTAAAACCTCGCATCCGCAGAGCCGCATTGAGCGGGATCTGCTCGGCGATTTTGTCCACGTTGTAGAAGAGGCGGCCATCGCCTCAGCCCGAACCATGGGCCAGGGCGACGCCGACGCGGCCGACCAAGCTGCCGTGCAGGCCATGCGCCGCGCCTTTGAAACCGTCGAGATGGCCGGCACCATCGTGATCGGCGAGGGAGAACGCGACGAGGCTCCCATGTTGTACATCGGCGAGCCAGTGGGAGCACCTGCGCCTTCCGGCGTTGATTTTCCCAAGGTCAGCATCGCCGTCGATCCGCTGGAAGGAACCAATCTCTGCGCCAGCGGAACGCCCAACGCCATGGTGGTCCTGGCTGCCTCCGAGCCGGGCGGGCTGCTGCATGCGCCGGACTGCTACATGGACAAGATCATCGCCGGCCCTGCCTGCCGCGACGCTTTGGACATCGACGCGCCGGTGAAGTACAATCTCAAGGCCATCGCGCATTGCCTCGACCGGCAGGTGAAGGATCTGGTCATCATGGTCCTCGACCGGCCGCGCCACCAGGATCTGATCGGGCAAATTCGCCAGGCGGGAGCGCGCATCCGTTTGATTCCCGATGGCGACCTTTCGGCTGGAATCGCCGCGGCCGTTCGAGGAGCCGCCGTGGACGCCGTCTTTGGAACCGGTGGAGCGCCGGAGGGCGTGCTGACGGCTGCCGCCCTGCGCTGCCTTTCCGGCGAAATGGTGGCTCGCCTGCGAGTGGACACGCCCGAGCTTGAAGCGCGCGTCGAAAAGATGGGCATCAAGGATCCCAAGCGGGTCTATACGGCTCGCGATCTGGCGCCGGGCGAGCAGATTATCTTCGCGGCGTGCGGCGTCACCGAAGGCGCTCTGCTGCAGGGAGTGCGCTTCTTCGGCGACGGCTGCCGCACCCACACTCTGGCCATGACCTATCGCTCCCGTGAGGTTCGTTTTATCGATACGGTGCACATGTTCCAGGAGCCTGGACGCCGCGGCGTGCGCCTGTATTAGCGTTCCTGCCTGGTACTAAACACACACGCGCCAAAGTACCAGCGCGAATTAGACTCCAGTACCTTGTTGCTAGCTGGTCACGTCCCTAAGACTTGGAGGAGATGGAGCGGACCGGTTTTGAGCAATGGAAGCCTCGCGAAGTAGCACGCCTTCTGGCACTGGTTGAGACGGAAAGGCGATATTTCCAGGAAATGGTCGCGGCGCTGCCCGTGGCGCTGGCGGTGCTTGCGCCCGACCGGGCCGTCGTCTCCGCCAACAAGGCCTTCCGGCGCCTGGTCAATCTGACCGGCGAGGAACTGCGCCAGAAGAATATCGAGCAGCTTCTGCCCTCGGATGAATTGATCGAGCGCATCCGCTCCGCTCACGTTCACGGCGATACGGGGCTATTTTCCATCCGCGTGGGAGACCGGCGCTTCCGTATGGCCGCTGTACCCATCCGCAGTTGGGAAGACGACTTACAGCCGGAAACCCTGCTGATGGTGTTACCAGACGAAGTCCTGCCCGCTGAGGACGCAGCGCCGCTCGCCCGGGCGACTGAGCCGAGCATCGCTGAACCCAACGTCGCGCCAGCTCTCGCGGTGGATCTTTCCGCGGCGCCCGCAATCTTCTGGCAAGCCGACCCCGCGACGCTCGCCTTCACCTACGCCGGTGGAGCGGTCGAGGAGATGCTGGGCTATCCAGCGGCGCACTGGCTCGGCGAGCCGCAGTTCTTCTCCGAGCGCATTCACGCCGAGGATCGCGATGAGGTGCTGCGGCTGTATCAATCCGTTGTGAAATCGGGCGGCGCCGCCAGCGCCGAGTTCCGCGCGATCGACGCCTCCGGTGCAGCCGTATGGCGGCGCGAAACCATTAGCGTTCCGGCGCCTGAGGAAGGCCCTCCGAAGGAAACCTCCAGGCGTATCTCCGGCGTGATGACCGTGATCGGAGAGCGGCGGCAACTGGAGGCTCAAGCGCTCCAGGCCGGGCGCATCGACGCTCTGCGCGGGCTCGCCAGCCGCCTGGCGCACGATCTGAATAATCCCCTGATGATCATCTCCGGCTACTCCGAGGACCTGCTCAACTCGCTGCACGCGGGCGACCCGGCGCGCGGCGATTTGACCGAAATCCTCAATGCCGCGGCTCGAATTCGAGACATCGCCGGCAGCCTGCTGGCATTTACCCGGTCCCAGGCCAAGCCTCCGTCCAGGATCGCGGTGAGCGATGTAGTGGCCGCGCTGGAACCACGCTTGCGCGAGATCGCGAACGAAGTGGGCATCGCGTTCCCGGCCGGCGCGGTCTGGACCTTCGCCGATCCTGAGCAACTCGGCGAAGCCATCGCGGCGCTGGCTGCCTCCGCGGCGGGAAGCGGCGGCACCGCGTCCAAGATCACCTTGACCTGCGTGCCGGTTCAGGTAACCGAGCGCATCGGGAGCGCCACGCTAGCGCCCGGCTCCTACGCCCGAATAGACATCGTTGCCCCGGGAACCTCCACGCAACCTGGGCACGTCTTCGAATCGATCCTCGCTGGCTCGACTACTGTGTCCGGTGGGGCCCGTGCGTATCTCAACATTCGTCAATGGGGCGGCGACGTTGTGTTCGCCAGTCGCGAAGCGGCAACCAGCTTCACCGTCTATCTGCCCGCCGCCGAGGCTCCTTACGCCGAGCCGGTTCCGGAGCAGCCGGCGGAGACCGCAGCTCCCCCGCCTGAAGCGGTCGAACCATTTCCCGTCGAACCGGAACCCGCGCTTGCGCCGCCCGAGCCCGAGCCGGCGCTCGGCACCATCCTGGTGGTGGAAGACGAGCCCGGAATTCGCGGGCTGGTGCGGAAGATTCTGCGCCGCGAACACTACGAGGTCCTGGAAGCTGGAAGCGGCGAACAGGCGCTGGCCGAAGCAGCCGCTCAGGATGTAGCCATCGATCTGCTGCTGACCGATGTCATGCTGCCCGGAATGGGCGGGCGGGAGCTGGCCGAATCGCTCTCTGCCATGAACCCGGAACTGAAGGTGGTCTACGTCTCCGGATTTACCGACGACGAAGAAGTCCGGGCCGGCCACTTCCCGCCGGGATCGAAGTTTCTCCAAAAGCCGTTCACGCTGAGCGCGCTGGTGGGCGCGGTAAAGGAAGCCATCGGGCGCTGATTATTGCCGGAAACTCAGGGCGCGATTGCGCCGGAAATCGCCGGGTGTTTGAGTTATGATTGACCTGTGTGGATACGCCCGGCCATCGCCCGGCAGCTTCGAAAAATCGCGAAATACTCGACCGGCGCTGCCGCCTGGCTGAATACGAAAGCCGGCCGCCTGGCGTTTGAGCCTCGGCCCGACGACATCTATCTGGCCAGTTACGCCCGTTCGGGAACCACCTGGCTGCAGATGATTGTGTACCAGCTCACCAGCGACGGCAGCATGGATTTCAACCACATTACCGAGCCGATTCCGTACTTCGAGCGGGCGCTTCCGATGGGCCGCGATGTCAACTCCCTCCCATCGCCGCGTATTTTCAAAACGCACTTGCGTTACAGCCAGCTCCCCAAGGGTCCCTGCAAGCGCATCTATATCGCCCGGGACGGGAAAGATGTGCTGGTATCCTGTTTCCATTTTTTCCGCGATCATTCGACTTTTAAGGGAACCTTCGAGGAGTTCTTCCGGCAGTTCATGGCTGGGGCCGCTCCCAGCGGGTCGTGGTTCCGGCATGTGGGCGAATGGAGCGCGCACGCGGCCGACCCCGACATTCTGTTCATCCGCTATGAAGATCTGATGAATCACTTCGAGCCCACGCTGCGGAGAATCGCCGCCTTCCTCGGCCGTCCCATCCCGCCGGAAAAATATGCCGGCATCGCCGAGCGCTGCAGCTTCCGCTTCATGAAGCAGCACGAAGAAAAGTTCGCCTTCCTGCAAGAGCTGATGCTGGAGTACGGCTTCACCGGGCAGGGATTCATTCGAGAAGGCAAGACCGGCTCCGGCAAAGAACAACTTACGCCGGAGCAAAAGGCGATATTCGATCAGGCGGCGCAGGCGGTGGTCCTGCCCGCTCCCATCGAGGCTCCTTCCAAGGCCGCAAAGGCCTGAAGAGAGAATCCTCACAAATTCGCGTAAACCTCAGCCTCCTGAAATCGGTCTATACGGGCGGATGAGACAGGAACTAGCGTTCGGGACGGCTCCGCCGGGGGAACGGTTCAAAGAGCCCGGCGAATTCGACTCCATGTTTGAGGGCCTGCGGCCGCGC
>CAWISY010000289.1:0-28560 GCA_963838455.1 Bryobacterales bacterium | reverse complement strand
ATTCGATTTTGGAGGAGACTGGCCCTACTACGTGAACCAAAACAACACAGCAGCGCTGAACTTCATCTCAGACAATCCCGTCGGTGACGGCTACGGGTACATTTTGACCTCGACATCCCGGGCAGAATTGGAGGCTTTGAGTAGCAAGCGGTGAGCAACGTCCCTGCTTTTCCGCCGTGCCAAAACTGTGCCCAAACCCGATCCGTTCCATCCGATGAACTTGCTCTTTGAGCGAAAGCAGATTCCCCGGATTGTTGTAAACGTTCGGAATTCGCGAAAACCGATAGACCGCCTGGAACCGATTTCGCTCCCTTGGGCGCAGGGGGTCGGGCGTTCAAATCGCCCCGCCCCGACCAATGAAGACTGCAGGGAGGCTGCGCGAACTCCGCACGAGAATGCTGGAGAAGTGAGCGGCAGGGCCTAGTAATTGGCGGCTTCTTCCGGCGAATGGCCGCGCTTGTAAACCAGCATGGTGCGCTCAAAGCTCATGACTTCCTGGCCATGCTGATTCAGGCCGCGAGTGGCCACGGTGACGATGCCCTGCGTGGGCCGGCTCTTGGATTCACGCTTGTGCAGGACGGTGCTTTCGGCGTAGAGAGTGTCGCCGGCGAAGACCGGGTGAGACGCCTTCACTTTGTCCCAACCCAAGTTGGCGACCACTTTGGCGCTGACGGTGCGGACGCTCATGCCGGTGAGCAGAGCCAGCGTGAAGGTGGAATCCACCAGCATCTTCTTCCACTCGGTTTGGGCCGCGTACTCGGCGTCAAAGTGGACTGGCTGAGTATTCATGGTGAGCAGCGTCATCCATATGTTGTCGGTGTTGGTGATGGTTCGGCCGGGGCGATGCTCGAAGGTATCGCCGGGCGCGAAGTCTTCATAGTAAAGGCCGGATGTTTCGCGATAACGCCTGGGCCCAACCTGCTTATACGCTGAATAGGTTCCTTCCATATGCTCTCCTCACGCTCCTGTCCTCACACTCCTGCGCGTTCCAGAACCAGCCGTGCGACGCGCACTACGGCTTTGTCCACCATTTGCCGGTCCGCGATGCCCACACCCTGCTCCTCCAAGGCGACAATCTTGCACGCCTTCTCGATCTCCTCTTCACTGGGCGTCAACGCTGCGTTGATGATGGAGATTTGCGATGGGTGAATCGCGCACTTGGCATAAAAGCCGAGCGCAGCGGCAGCCTTGGTCTCACGGCGGAGGCCATCGGGATCGGCGAGGTGGAAGTAGGGCGAATCGACCAGGTGGATCTCGGCGACCGCGGCGGCCATCGCTAAGCGGGAACGGGCCCATAGCAGCGGCTCCCACGCGGTCTCCGCTCCGAGATCGGCAGCCATGTCCGCCGCGCCGAACACCAGAGCGGTTGGCAGCACGTCAGCACGGACGATCTGGTCGAGGGCGGCGATGCCCTTCGCGGTCTCGATTTGCACCAGGATTTGGGCCACTTTTCCGGCCTCGCGGAACCAGTTCGCGAGGATTACGATTTCCGCGGCGGACTCGCACTTAGGCAAGAAGACGTAATCCGGCTGAGCGGAAGAGTTCAAAAACGACTGGACGTCGTCTAACCCAAACTTGGTTCCGAGCGAATTGAAGCGCAGGGCGACGGGGACCGCTCCCTCGCGGTCGCGGCTCAGATACGCGAGAGCGGTGATTCGCGCGGCGTCCTTTTCGGGAGGTGCGACGGAGTCTTCCAGATCGATGATGGATGCGCCGGCGCCGGCCGCGGCGGCTTTGGCAAAACGGTCCGGCCGGGTTGCGGGCGTGAAGAGCCAGCTCTTGATGGAGCGGATGGAGGTCATTGGTCCCTGTATTTCTTGAGCAGATTGCGAGCAATGATCAGGCGCTGCAGTTCGTTGGTTCCACCGCCGATGACCACCAGGGGCGCGTCGCGGTAATAGCGCTCGACGGGGAAATCCTTGGAGTACCCGTTGGCGCCCAGGATGCGCATGGCTTCAAAGGACACCTCGGCGGCGGTCTCGCTGGCAAAGAGCTTGGCCATGCCGGCCTCCAGATCGCAGCGCTCACCACGATCGCGCTTTGCCGCCGCGGAATAAATCAGCAGGCGTGAGGCTTCAATCCTGGTCGCCATATCGGCGAGTTTGATTTGGATGGATTGATGCTCGGCGATGGGCTTGCCGAAAGTGACGCGGCGCTGGGCGTAGCGGATAGCTTCCTCGAATGCGGCGCGAGCGATGCCCAAGCCTCGCGCGGCTACGTTCAGACGCTCAGATTCGAGACCGGTCATCACCTGCTTGAAGCCGTGGCCTTCCTCGCCTCCAATCAGGTTCGCGGCCGGCACAGGGAAATTGTCGAAGTGCAACTCGCAGGTTTCGACGCTTTTGTAGCCCAGCTTGTCGATGTCGCGGCCGACGGTGAGCCCGCGCGCGCCTTTTTCCGTGCTTTTCTCAATGATGAAGGCGCTCATGCCGCGATGCGGCGGCTGAGCGGACGGGTCGGTCTTGGCCAGCAACAGAAACGTGTTGCCGTGGCGCGCGTTGGTAATCCACATCTTGGAGCCGGTAATGCGGTACTCGTCCCCCTGCCGAACCGCGACGGTGGCCAGGTTCTGGAGGTCGGTTCCGGCGCCGGATTCGGAGAGGCAGATTCCGCCGCGCTTTTCGCCGGTGGCCAGCAGAGGCAGGAAGCGCTGCTTCTGTTCCTGCGAGCCGAAGCGGACCAGAACGTCGCACATCACGGAATGACTTCCGATGACGCCCGAAAGCCCGAGCCAGCCTCGGGAAATTTCTTCGAAGACCATGGCGAAGGTGGTGGTGTCGACGTTCGCGCCGCCGTACTCTTCGGGAATGTTCAGTCCGAAGAGGCCCATGGCCTGCATCTGGCGGACCAGATCGTGCGGATATTCATTCCGGTGCTCCAGTTCGGAGGCGACGGGGATGACTTCCTTTTCGACGAACTTGCGCACGGTGGCGAGGATCAACTCGCGTTCTTCATTGGTGGCCTGACCGGTTGTGCTCACTCGCCGCTCCTTTTCAGCCGCATACGTCGTTATCGAACAAGTCTTCGATTTCCGCGTCGATGTATCCCGCCTCACGAAGGATCTCACGCGTATGCTCGCCAAGGCGCGGCGGAGGACCCTGGATGGCGGGCTGGTTGTGCGAAAGCCCGATGGGCAGACGGGGCACTAGAGCTGGCGCCGCGCCCTCGAGCGCGACTTCTTCGAGCAGCCCCAGGGCGTGCACCTGGCGGTCCTGCATTACTTGTCCGGCATTCTGAACGGGGTCATTCGCTACGTCGTGACGATCCAACACCTCAGACCAATAGGCGACCGGCTTGGTTCGAAGCACGGCATTGATGCGCTGCTCCAGCGCTTCGCAATTGCTCACACGATCGGGGTTCGAGCGGAACCGCGGATCGCCGGGAAGATCAGGCAACTGGAGCGCCTGGCACAGCCGATGGAATGCGTGGTCGCTGGAGACTCCAATCAGCATCGCGCCGTCAGCCGCATGAAATGCGCCGTAAGGAGCGAAGGCAGTGTGGCGCGATCCCTGCGGCTGAGGGTTGACGCCCGCGAATTGCCGGTACAGCAGGTGGTAAGACATCAGCATCACGCCGGTCTCGAGCAGCGAGGTTTCGACGCGCTGCGCCCGGCCCGTGCGTTGCCTCTCAAACAGCGCGGCGAGCACGCCGAGCGCCATCCAGACTCCGGCGCCCAGATCGAGAATCGAAACACCGCAGCGCAGCGGCGCGGCCTCTCCCTCCGCGCCAGTCACGCTCATGATGCCGGTGCGGGCTTGCAGGACGGCGTCGTAGCCGGGCCGCGCGTAATCGGGACCGGAGGGTCCGTAGGCGGAGAGCGAGGCGTAGATGATACTGGGATTGCGCGCGCGAACCGAAGCCTCATCCAGACCGAGCGCCGCGGCTTTTCCTCCGCGAAAGTTTTCGAGGAAAACGTCGCAGGTGCAGGCCAGACGGAGCACGACTTCGCGGCCGGCGGGCTGCGACAGATTGACGCCGATGGATCGCTTGCCGCGGTTCAGCGCCGTGAAGTACGCGCCGAACTCGCCCCGATGCGGACCCATGGCGCGGGCGTCGTCACCTGAGCCGGGACGTTCCACTTTGAGGACCTGCGCGCCGAGATCGGCAAGGATCATGCCGGCGGCCGGTCCAGCGACAATGGAGCCGAGATCCAGAACACGAATGCCTGCGAGCACGGGATCGTTCAAAACGAAGATCAGTATATCCCGCTTGATACTTCCGGCTCCGACCAATACCGTCGATAGAGCATGATCACTCGAATTCCCCGCCCCGCCGCGGCTCCCCTGGCGCTCGCACTGTTGCTGATCCCTGCGGCTGCTTCCGCGCAGAACGCGCAGACGCCGCAGCTCATCGCCAGCGGTCCTCAGATTCTGGATGTACAGGGCGGAAAGATTCGAGTGGTCCCGGTCGCCCTGGGACTGTACCATCCCTGGAGCCTGGCTTTTCCCGATGCGCGAACGATCCTGGTGGCGGAGAAGAACGGACGCCTGCGCATGATCCGCGACGGCGTCCTGCAGCCCGATCCGGTCTGGACCTCGCCGACGTCATCTGGGTCCACATCGGCGGGACAGAACCCGGATGCGCTGCACTTCATCACGCTCCATCCGAAGTTCGCGCAGAACCAGATGGTCTACGTTTCTTACCCGAAGCACGACGGCGATCGTGTGACGCTGGCGGTGGCTCGCGGGCGCCTGAGCGGCTCCAAGCTCACCGACGTTCAGGAGATCTTCGTGGCCGACGCGTGGGAGACGGGCGGCAACCTGGCGGGGCGCATCTTCTTCGGGCCGGATTCGATGCTCTACGTCACCATCGGCGACCGCGACCGCATCTGTTGCAACGGCAGCGAGGACAACAGTCTGCGTATGAAAGCGCAGAGCCTGGACAATCACGTGGGTAAGACGCTGCGGTTGCGCGACGACGGCAGCGTACCTCCCGACAATCCGTTCGTGGGGCGGGCGGGGGCAAAACCCGAGATCTTCACCTACGGCCATCGCAACGGTTATGGGCTCGCCATCCATCCGGAGACAGGGGAGCTGTGGCAGGCAGAGATCGGGCCGATGGGCGGCGACGAAGTCAACATTCTTCAGCCTGGCCACAACTACGGTTGGCCGCTGGTTTCGATGGGCCGCAATTACACCGGAACGCTGGTGAGCGATCAGCCGTGGTTCCGGCCGGGCATGAATAATCCGCGAATTTTTTGGGTGCCATCGATCAGCCCTTCGAGCATCTTTTTTTACACCGGCGACAAATTTCCGCAGTGGAAGAACAATCTCTTCATCGGATCGCTGACCCAGAAGACTTTGATCCGCATGGCGTTCAAGCAGCCCTCGCAAGCCGAGAAGCGCGAACCGCTGCTGGCGCCCTTACAGGAGCGGATCCGCGACGTTCAGCAGGGTCCGGACGGGTTCATTTACGTCGCCACGGAGCGGGCTTCCGGCGGGAACGAGTCGGACGGGACGGTTCTGCGCATCGAACCGGCGAAGTAGCTTGTAGTTTAATGTAAAGCATGCGCAGACGTATCTGGATTGGGATGGCGTTCATGTGCGCTGGCATGATCGCGCAAGCCCAGTGGCTGAATCAACCGACTCCGGGCGCTCCGCGCACGCCTGACGGGAAGGTGAATATGACCGGCCCGGTTTCCCGCGTGAACGGCAAGCCCGACCTTTCGGGAATCTGGCAAGTTCAGGGAGAGCCCCGTGCGCCGGGGAGTCTGTTCGGATTGGGCGAATCCATCAATTCGAGGTACTTTCGCGACGTCCTGTCCGACTTCAAGCCCGGCGAGGAGCCGCTTACCCCGGCAGGAGTAGAACTCCTGCGCCAGCACACCCAGCCGGGAGTCGTCGGTCCCAGCCTGATCTGTTTACCGGATGGCGTACCCCACGGCGACCTACTGCCGGAGCCGTTTAAGATCGTTCAAATGCCGGGCGAGATCCTTATGCTGTACGAAGTGGAGACCATCTTCCGGCAGATCTACACCGACGGACGGAAGCTGCCTGCCGATCCGTCGCCGACATGGTTGGGGTATTCAATCGGGACATGGGACGGAGACACTCTGGTGGTCGACACGTCGGGATTCAACGATCTGAGTTGGCTGGACGCGCGCGGCCACGGACACAGCGAGGACATGCGCGTCCAAGAGCGTTTCCATCGGCGCGATTTTGGACATATGGACGTCACCGTGACGATTACCGATCCGAAAACCTTCACCCGGCCGGTCACGTTCAACTTCGTCGAGCAGCTTCTTCCCGACACCGATGTGTTCGAGCACATCTGCTCCGAGAACGAAAAGGACGCGGCGCACCAACAAAAGTAGGCTTCCGTCGCGAGTCAGGAGTGAGGATCGGCGCGCCGCTTCGATGGTGGTGCTCAGCCGGAGTGGTGGTTTTGGGCCAGGAAGACGTGCATCGAGTCTTCATGCTATCAATCACTTGCGGTTGGCACTCGGCTTGCCGTAGAACGGGTATGAGCCTCACTGAAGTAATTGAATTCCCGGCGGTGGCGGCCCGGACTCCGGACCGCGTGGACAACAAAAGCCGCGTGGATAACAAGAGCGTTGAAGAGGATCTCATCCGGCGCATCCAGGCTCACGATGAGCTGGCTTTCCGCGAGATGGTGGAGCGTTATCAGTCCAAGGTTTTCTCCATCATTTACGGAATCCTGCGCAATCGCAACGACGCCGAAGACATCGCGCAACAGGTGTTCGCGAAAGTCTACTTCTCCATTGGCAGCTTCGACTCGCGCAGCACCCTGTTGACCTGGATCCACAGAATCGCTGTCAACGAGTGCTACGATTACCTGCGAAAGAGGCGCGTCAGGAAGCTGGTATACGAAAGCGATTTCTCAGCCGAGGAAGCCGAGCGCCTGGAAGCCGCCGAGTCTGCATCGAACTTTGTCGCGTCGTTCGACGATCAAGTGGCGGAGCGCGATTTGGTGGTGAAGCTGCTCTCCGAAGTTTCCGAAGAGTCCCGCAGCCTGATTCTGCTCAAAGAGGTGGAGGGTCACTCCGTGGAGGAACTGGCCGCCATCACAGGGTTGAACGAAAATACAATCAAGATCAAACTGTTTCGGACGCGCAAGAAACTGCTCGCGGCGGCTCGCCGTTTGGGGAACCGGCACATCCTCCGATCCACGCTGGCCGCCTCCCGGGAAAACGTGCGTCCACCACGTCAGCAGCCGCTTTGGCTGGAAAACCTGCTGGGCGCCCGCTCGTAGTCCATACCTACCCTAAGCACGAACACGAGGCTCTTGACATACGATTTATCATCGTATAGCATCGTGCTGTGCCAGCCATTCCCTCTGATGCCGAGTTTCGAATTCTGACGGTCCTGTGGGAGCGCGGACCCAGCACCGTGCGCGAGGTGCATGAAGAGCTTGCCAAGGGCACCGGCTACACCAGCACACTCAAACAGATGCAGGTGATGCATGAAAAGGCCTTGCTGAAGCGGGTGGACCGCTATCGCTCCCATGTCTACGAACCCGCCCTCACCAAGGAGGAGGCGCAGGCGCGCTTTGCGGGCGACCTGATGCATCGCGTCTTCGAGGGCTCGGCGCGAAACCTGGTTCTGGGCGCGCTGACCGCGGATCGCGCTTCGCCGCAGGATCTGGAGCAGGTGCGCCGCATGCTGGATCAATTGGAACGAAAGAAGAAGCGATGACGACCGAGCTTCTCTCGCGAATTCCCGTCGAAAGGCTGGGCTGGACCCTGCTGCACTTCCTATGGCAGGGAACGGCAATCAGCCTGCTGTACGCAACGCTGCGGAGAGTCCTGGGACGGTCGCTTTCCGCGCAGGGCCGGTACGTTCTCGCCAGCGCCGCTCTGCTGCTACTGACCGCGGCGCCGATCCTTACATTCGCCTTGAACCCTACGTCCGAAGGCCCCTCTCAGTCACCATGGAGCGGACACGCCACTCCATCTCAGTCACCATGGAGCGGACACGCCGCTCCATCTCAGTTCACCCTGCGCGTGCCGCAACAGGAGCGACTCTTGGTCCTCGCGGTTGCGCTGTGGGTGGCCGGCGTGGTGGTCTTCTCGATTCGCTTGTTCGGAGGCTGGCGCTTCGCGGCGCGCCTGCGTTCGGCATCGAATCCGCCCATCGCCCGGTGGCAACAAACGCTCGAATCCCTCGCGACTGCGTTGGGCGTCACGCGGCGGGTGCGGCTGCTGATCTCGCCGCTGGTGGAGGTTCCTGTGGTGGTCGGATGGCTGCGGCCGGCGATCCTGGTGCCGGTCGAGTTCTTCACAGGATTCCCCGCTGAGCACATCCGCGCCCTGCTGGCGCATGAGCTGGCCCACGTGCTGCGGCACGATTATCTGGCGAACCTTCTGCAAGGCCTCGCCGAGACGATTCTCTTCTATCATCCGGCGGTCTGGTGGATCTCGAAACAAATCCGCGTGGAGCGTGAAAAATGCTGCGACGATCTGGCTGTTGCTGCCACCGGAGACGTCGCGGCGTATGTCCGCGCGCTGGCCGAGTTGGAGGCGCGGCAAGCGAATCGTCTCCGTGTAGTGATGGCGGCCAACGGCGGATCGCTCCTCGAACGGGTCCGCCGCTTGATCGAGCCGGCGCAGGCCAGCCCGGAAAATCTTCCTGGGCCGGCGGCCGCCTGGAGCATGACGCTTCTCTGGCTGGCGGGCATCGGCGCAGCGGCGGTTCATGCCGCGCCGGGACCGCTGCCTGTCAAACCTTTTATTGCGAGTCCCAATCCGATCCCGGCGCTGGTCCGCATGCAGGCACCGTCGCGCCGGCAAGAAGCGTTCACAGAGATCAAAGAGAAAACGCGGAAGGCCTTGCTGTACGATCCGCTGCTGCCGGCCGGTCCGGGGACGCAATCCGTTCCCGCGATCCCGCTGCCCGAGGCCCCGCCGGCGCTGGCGCTGAGTACGGACACCAGCCTTCTTGCGTCGCTGCCCGGGCCGGACCTAAGCACCGGCGCCGTCCGGCCCCCAAGAGAGGCTCCCATCGATGAGTCGCCGGATGCGGCTGTGTTCCACACGGCAACCCGATTGGTGCTGGTGGATGTGATCGCGCGCGGCAAGGGTTCTCGCGCTGCCGCTTTAACCCAGCAGGATTTCACTTTATTCGACAACGGAAGGCCGCAGGCGATCGCGTTCTTTTCGCCGGCATCGGCTCTGGCTCCGCGGCCTGCGCCGGCTCCGCTTGCGGCCGGAGCGGTTTCCAACCGGCTGGAGCAAGACGGCGCAACCCCAGCCAACGCCACTGTTCTATTGATCGATCAACGCAACACTCCCCAGCCCGATCAAGCCTTTGTTATTCCGCGAGTGAGGAAGTTTCTGGAGTCGCGCAGAGGCAGCGGGGTGCAGTCTGAGCGGGTCGGGATTTACGCGTATGAGCCGACTGGCGACTTGAAGGTAGTGCAGGAATTGACGGATGATAGCGAACGGCTGATTCGAGCCGCGGGCGCGCTTCCGCCTCGACCCCTGATTTACACGGATGGCGGCGTCGCGGATACCACCGAGCGCGTTCTGGAAACGAATGATGTGTTGGAGGCGGTCGCTCGCCACCTGGCCACCGTACCGGGCCGAAAAAATCTGGTCTGGATCAGTTCCGGATTTCCCACGGTTGTTTCCTCCCGAGACAGCGACCTGCTCCCCGATTTCACTCCGCGGATGGAAGAGACAGCCCGCGTGCTTACCGACGCCAATCTGGCGTTCTACGCCGTGGACGCGCGCGGATTGCTCGGCGGCTTTCCTGGCATGAGCCTTTCCAGCATAAACATGGTTCCCAATATCGGATCGCCGCCGTTCTTTTCGCCGATTCCGCCGAGAGCCCCTGTTCCGACGCAGGCCTCTAGTCCGCAAACGATGGTTAGCCTCGAAACGTGGAGTCTCGACGGAACGGACGCCTTCGACCGGCTCGCCAACCTGACCGGCGGCAGGACATTTTCCAACAGCAACGGAATCGAGGATTCCATTCAGAGTGCGCTCGACGATGCCGCCCTGGATTACACCTTGGGCTTCTACCCCTCCGAGGCGGTGCAGAAGCCCAATTGGCACAAGCTGAAGGTCAGGGTGGACCAGCGCGGCGTGCGCGTGCGTTACCGCGAAAAATACTTCGCGTCTCCAACGGAAGCTTCAGACGACACACGCCGCGCTCTGCCCGCACTGCTGAAGGACCCGCTGGATGCTACGCAACTGCAACTGGTGGCCCAGGCGTCGCCCGATCAGGAGCGCCCCGGCTGCTCCCAAGTTTCGGTTTCCATCGACCTGCATGGTCTTCACCTGGAGAAGCAGAACAACGCCTGGGTGGGTGCCGTGGATGTTTCGTTCGAGGTGGAGGGGTCCAATGACGCGCGGATCGTCGCCGGCAAGATCAAAATCTCAAACGATCAACTTGCGGACGCTTTTGAAAGAGGCGTGTCGCTCACCGGTTCCATCGCGGTCGGAAGCGGAAAGCGCGAGCTTCACGTGGTCGCGCAGGACCGCGCCACAGGAGCGGCCGGCTCTCTGAGGGTTCCGCTGAGCAGGTAACCGCAAGCATCAGCCATCAGGACGAACGGCAATTCGCTGGAGTACGGCTCCAGTCAGCATGAAGGAGAGGAGTATGCCGAAATCGATCATTTGCTGCACGATGATTCTCCCTGCGTTCTCCATTTACGCGTGGGCCGCAGGATCGAACAACCCCAATCCGGCGGAACAAGCCGGGATCATCCAGGCAGTCCGGGACTACGCACTGAACTACACGAAAAGCCTGCCAAATTTCTTATGTACCTTGAAGACCCAGCACGTTTCCCGACCGCCCAATGCGGTCAACAATCCAGCTTTAGCGATGACCTCGACGGTCATCGAGGAGCGGCTCAGCTTCGTCGACAACAGAGAGATTCGGGAAATTGTGAAAGTTGAAGGGGATCAGCCTGATTCGGTCCGCGGACCACTCTCGCAGGGCGAGTTCGGAACGCTGCTCCTCACCATCTTCGATCCAGCCAAGGGAACCAAGCTGCAGTGGAGCCGCGGGGCGACGCTCGAAGGTCATAAGGTGGATGTCCTCGCCTATCAAGTTCCGCAATCGAGCGGCTACGTCCTGGCGCAATCTACCGGCCCGTTGCAGGTTCCTTTCGAGGGATTGGTCTACGCCGATCGTCAAACCCACGCCGTCCTGCGGATCGAGGCGAAGTGCACCGCAATCCCGCTCACCGCCGAATACCGGTTTGTGGAGCTCAAGCTGGACTACGGCGCTGCGAAGGTCGCAGGCCGCGAATACATTCTCCCCGCGCATTTCGTGCTGAATTACATGAACTCCAGGGAGGACCGGCAGAATATAAACGACGGCCGGTTCACCGCCTATCGCGAGTTCAGTGCGGATACGTCGATCGACTTCGGCGCAGAAAATAGTGACAAGAAATAAGGAGATCGCCGATGTCCAGGGCAATCCGCATTCTGCTTCCAATGGCGGCCGTCGTATCGGGCCAGCAGGTTTCGCCGCCGGCAACGTTCCACACCGGAACGCAGTTGGTCCAGGTCAGCGTGGTCGCGCGGGACGACGCCGGCAAAGCGGTCGCCGATCTGCGCCGCGAAGATTTTCAGATTTTCGATAACAGCGCGCCGCAGGAGATCCGCTTGTTTCTTGCCGACGCCCCAGTTACCGGCGCAGTAGAAGCGAAAACGCCCGGGACGTTCTCCAACAAACTCAGCACCGCGCAAAACGGCGGTTATTCGGTGCTGCTGTTCGACAATCTCAATGTCGACCCCGGCAACTCGGTTTTCGCGCATACAGGGCGGGCGCGCCAGAAGGCGCTTCAGGCGCTCGAATCCGTCCCTGCGGGCGACAAGGTCGCGATCTATTCTCTGTGGTGCCAGTTTCAGGTGGTGCGCGAATTCACTTCCGATCGCGACTCGCTGCTCCAGCAACTGGACGCGTTCGCACCGGCATCGAGCCCGTGCGTCGATCCATCCACTGGAGGGGGCCCCGCTCGCTTGAGCATTGACCAGCTTACGCGGTCGGGTCCCATGCGGGCCGATGGAACGCCTGGCGTAGGCACTGGACCGCCGCCGTCTCCGCCCCCGAGCTCAGGCGGCTCAGGGGGGCATGCCGCCGAGGGCATGGCCGCTGTTTCGGCTTCCTTGACGGCTCAGTTTGCAGACTCTGAGGTCAAACAACTCGCCGAACATCTGGCGGGGATTCCAGGGCGGAAGAACCTCATCTGGCTCACGACCAATTTCAGGATTACCGGACCCAACCTGCAACGGCTGATCAATGCCAACGTCGCGATTTATCCGGTGGACACGATCGGCTCAACCATAGGGTTGGCGTCTGCGAAGAAAGAACACGCCGCGCCGCTTCTCGCCTTGGCCGCACAAACCGGCGGCATCGCGTTTGTCGACCGCGACGATCTGGACGCAGGCATCCGCCAAGCCTTGAATGACGGCCACATCAGTTACACGCTCGGCTACTATCAACCGGAGGAGGATAAGGGCCCGCCGGTGCACCAGATCACTGTCCGAGTCAATCGTCCTGGGGTGACGCTGCGCTACCGGAACAGCTATGCCGTCCAGCCTGAAGCGCCTCCGCCAGCCGACCCTGTGCGTGAGATGATCGCAGCCATGAATCGTCCTGTCAACGCCACTGAGATCCCCATCACGGCTTCGCTCACGCGCACGGACGACCAGCTCAATCTATCCGCGACCTTCGATATTGCCGGCCTCGAACTTCAATTGAGTGACGATCTGTGGAAGGGGAAGGCCGAGGTGGTGTCCCGTTTCATGACCGCTGAGGGAATTCAAGCCGGCAACACTACCGCCGAGACGATGATCTTCACCCTCAAGCCGGCCACCTACACCTCGATGCTCCAGAAGGGCGCCGCTTATCACAAGCAGATCGCGATCCCGGCCAACGCCGTTGAACTAGATCTGCTGGTAGGAAGCCTGGCCACGGGCAAGATCGGCACGTTGAAGATCCCGCTCGCTAAGGTCGTTAGCGCCGCCGCACCCGCAAAATAACTCGAGCTGCGTCAAAAAAACCGCTTGCCGCCCGCGTCAATCTGTGTATACTGTGTATACAGTGATTGAAGCCTTCGTCATCTCCCAATCCGACAAGCGGCCGATGTATCTGCAGATCATGGAGCAGATCAAGCAGCGCATTGCGGTGGGGGATTGGGTACCTGGGCAGCAAATCCCCTCCATCCGCCAACTTGCAGTAGATCTTCAAGTTAGCGCGATTACGGTGAAGCGGGCGTACTTGGAGCTGGAACGCGAAGGGGTCATTGTTACGCGTCATGGCAAGGGCTCGCAGGTGGCCGAGAACGTCGATTTGGGCGCGCGGCTGCGCGAGGCCGAGCTCAATCAGCACCTGGAGCAAGTGGCCAAGCTGGGCGCTCTGACAGGAATGGATGCGCGGGAGTTGGAGAGCCGTCTGCGGGCGGCGTTGGATCGGGCGAGCGGCGTGGAATCCGCAGACAAGGAGCTGAAATGACTGATCTGGCAATCGATCTGAGGGGTGTCAGCAAAAAGTATCCGTACTTTCTATTGGACGCCATTAACCTGCAGGTGCCGCGCGGGCAGGTGATGGGCCTGATCGGGCCGAACGGCGCGGGCAAGTCCACCGCGATCCGGATCATCATGGGCCTGGTGCGTCAGGAAGGCGGAGAGGTGCGGGTGCTGGGCCGGCGCATGCCCGAAGAACAGATCGCGGCCAAGTGGGACATCGGGTTTTCCTCGGAGGATCTGCGGCTGTACGAGACCATGACGCTCGAATGGCACATGCGGTTTATCCGCTCGATTTATTCCACTTGGGATGAAGGCTACGCCAAGGTGCTGCTGAAGCGCTTCGGGCTTCGCGCGGAGCAGAAGATGAAGGGGATGTCGCACGGGCAGCGCGTCAAGGCCGCGTTGCTGCTGGTGTTCGCGCGCCGGCCGCGATTGCTGGTGCTGGATGAACCGACCACGGGCCTCGATCCCGTGGCTCGGCACGAGATTCTGCGCGAGATCACGGGGGCCATGGCGGATGAGGAGTGCAGCGTGCTGTTTTCCTCGCATAACACCCAGGATGTGGAGCAGATTTCCGATCGGATCACCTTCATCGATCGCGGCCGGGTGATTGATTCCTGCGATAAGGAGACCTACATGGAGCGATGGAGGAGGCTGCGCCTGGAAGTGCCGGCCGGGATCGATCTACCCGCGTTGCCTGGCGTCATCGCCGTCAAACAGCAGGGCCGCATCGCCATCGCGACGGCCAACGCGTTCGAACCGGGCCTGCCCCACGCCTATGAATGCACCGGAGCACGCGTGGAGCGGGTGGAGAGCATGACCCTGGAAGAGATTTTCGTGGCCAACGTGGAATATAGCCGCGAGGAAGTGAACGGCCGCGAGGAGGTGCATGTATGACGCAGGTTTCCGTGGTCCGTCAATTGGTGTGGAAGGACCTGCAGCTCTTTCGAACGGCCATCCTGGGAACGATGGCCGCCGGGGCGGCCGGATTGGCTGCATTGCTGCTTCGGCGAGAAGTGGTTTCGATCGTCGGCGCGATCGTTTTCTTCATCGCGCTGATCCTGGCCGGAGCAATGTTGCCGAGCGGGTCCATTCTCAATGAGCGGAAGAAGCAAACGCTGCCGTTTATCATGAGCCTGCCGATCTCACCGATGCAGTACACCACGGCGAAGCTGGTGAGCACGCTGGCGATGTTTGCGATTCCATGGCTGACTCTGACGGCCGCTGCGTTGTGGCTAATCCTGGTGCAGGGCGTGCTCCGGCCGGGCACAATTCCGGTGATGCTGATCCTGGTACTGCTGCAGCCCTTGTGCATCGAGCGTGTTCACGGCAATGACGCTGGTGGGTGAGACCGAGGGTTGGAACATGGCCGCCAATATCATTTGCAATTCCTCGCACGGATTCGTATGGCTTGCCATCGCCCTCACTCCGTCGCTGATCACCAACGCTTGCGGAGCCCAAGCCGGTGTGGAATTCCGCGGTGTTCAAGGCTCTTGGCTCCGAGCTTACTTTGATCGTCCTGACTCTGGCGATCACTTATTTCCTGCAGTCCAGAAAGCGGGACTTTATTTAGAGCTCCGCCCGAACGTTCGTCCAGATTTAAAACAGACAATTAAAGACAGAAAGGAACCTATATGCGATACGTGTGTCTACTCGCGGCGCTTGCGCCGATGCTTACGGCGGAGCAGCCAGCTTCCGCTGCGTCCCAGGGAGCGCCCCAGTTCGAGGTTGCTTCCATCCGCCCGGCGGCGCCCCTCGACGCTACCTCGAAAGTCGGCATTCAGATGGATGGGCAGCAATTCCGGGCCACCGGCCTGGCGCTAAAAGACTATCTCTCCATCGCTCATGCACTGCGCATTTACCAGATTGAAGGTCCGGAATGGATTGCCAGCCAGCGCTTCGACATAAGTGCCAAGCTGCCGGCGGAGTATGCGGAGAAGAGGCCGGACGCCAAAAGAATTGGCCGCGATGATGACTCGGCTGCTGGACGATCGTTTTCAAATTAAGTCGCACACGGTGAAGAAAGATATTTCCGTTTATGCCCTGCTCCAGGAAAAGGGCGGCATTCGAGCCGTGGCTTCGCCCCTCGATCCCGGAAACGGCCGGCTTCACCGTGGCCAGCGGCGGATCGTCCCAGGGCACCACGGTCGCGTTGCCGCGAGGCTCTTCAATTTCGGTGGGCGGCAATCGGATCGAGGCCAAGAAGTACAGTATGGTGGCGCTGGCCGATACCCTCGCCCGTTTGGTGGACCGGCCGGTGGTCAACCAAACCGGGCTCAACGAGGAGCAGACCTACGACTTCACTCTCGAACTGACACCCGAAGATTTCCAGATGGCGATGCTTCGAGGCGCAGTCGCGGCAGGCGTCCCCCTGCCACCGGAAGCCATGAAGCTGTTGGATAACCCGCCCGGAGATTCGCTGAACCTCGCATTAGAGAAGCTCGGTTTGCAGTTGGATCCGAAGAAGGCGCCACTCGATATGCTGGTGATCGACTCGGCCAGTCGTACGCCTACGGACAATTGAAATGGAGCGGCGGTGGCTGAAATCGGCCAAGGCGGTGAACTTCGGCCGGCGCTTGTTATCGCAACCCACTGATTTTGGGCCTTGATTCGACTGGCACGGCGTTTGCATCTAAGCGGGCAGGAGGCAAAAGGAAATGAAAAAGGGATTGATGATTCTGGCGGCGGCTGCGATGACTTTGGCGCCGATGACCGCTTCGGCTGGCGTTCGATTTGGTGTGGTGGTTCCAGGCCCGGTGTTCTACACGCCCGGCTGGTACGCTCCGTATTGGGGCGCTTACTGGGGTCCCGGACCTTACTACGCTTTCCCGAACTCCGGTGACGTGAAGCTGGACACCAAGGTCAAGGACGCGCAGGTGTTCATCGACGGCTCCTACGCTGGCACCACCAAAGAGAACAAGACCATGCACCTGAAGCCCGGCAGTTACAACATCGAAATTCATCAGAACGGCCAGACCGTATTTGGCCAACAGGTCTACGTTGCGGCCGGGAAAACCATCCACCTGCAGCCCGAGCTCTAAATGGTTCTAGAAATCCGGCGGCTCCACGGCGGTGACGCGATCATCAACCAGCGTTACCGTCCCGTGGAGCGGGTTAGTGGATTTCACGTCCGGTTGATAGTACAAAGTTCGCTTGTCTACTACGGAGGAAACCCGCGTCGGAGGCCCGAGTAACTCGGTTACATCCGCCTCCGACATTCCTGCTTTCAGGCGCCCCCAGTTTAAAGGCTGATGCCAGGGCGGAGTCGGAGAAGGAATACGGTGGGGCGGCGGAGCCAGCGTAGCCTGCAGCGTCCGCACCGTCTTTTCCAATTCGGCGATCCTTCGCTCTTGATCCGTAATGGTGCGGCGAAGCTGTGCGGACTGGCCTTTCTCGAGATCCTCCAGCCGCTTGTCCTGATCGGCCACGATCCTCCCGAGTTGCGCGATCTCCACCCGGAGATCGTCCAGCCGAGGGTCGCGGCCGTCCTGCGCCACGGCCAGACAGCAAGTCAGGATGAGTAAGCCGCCTCCGATAAATGTCCGTTGCACGGAAATAGGCTCCTTTTGAGACGTTGACGCGCGGCCAAGCCGAAGCGTGCAGGTTCTCTAACCGCTTGCTGGCGCGCGGCTTGGAAACGCGGCAGCGTGTTTGCAACAACTAGCCGAGCCGCGACGGGGCGCCCCCTGGGCCGGGAGCGGTTGCGCAGCATCCCTGCTAGTTCCGGGCGGCGGTTTGATCGGGACCCAGGGCGAACTTCAACATCGGCTGCAGAACCGTGGACCAGTATTCCCAGGTATGGGCGCCCGGTCCGGTCGACCAGATATGCGGAATACCGAGCCGGACTAACGTTTGATGTAACTGCTCCATGCCTCCGTAAACGCGCCGGTCGTCGGTGCCGCAGGCCAGGAAAAGCCGCGGGATGGGGCCCGGATCGACGATGGTGTTGGCGCCGCGGCCGCGGTTGTCCACCGGTTCGGAAACGGGCGGTTGCGCCGGCCAAAACGTCCAGTCCGCATCCACCAGGCCGCTGATGACGCTGACGCTCGAGAACCGGCCGGGATAATGCCGGCCCACATCCATCGACACATACCCGCCAAAGGAGAATCCGCCGATGCTCCAATGGTCCCGCTCCAAAGGTATGTCGTAATGTTGCGACACCAGGGCGCGAATTTCTTCCGCTTCGAAGGTCAGGAAACCGGGAAAGGGAACGCGTCGCGAGGTGACGCTATAGAAATTGTTGAAGCGGATGTCGGGAATGACGACAATCGCCGGTTTGACTTCTCCGCGCGCGAGCATCCCGTCATAAACCTGGTCGACCTTCAGGTCCGTCAGCAAGTCCTCCGGCCGGTCCCACCAGCCGTGGTTGAGGATGAAGACATCTCGAAGTTTCGCCATAGTCTTGGGAACCAGCGTTAGAAAAAAGCGCGGCTCCTTCAACTCGTCTGACCAGAAGCGGAGGCGCTCCACTTTCAGGTTCGCGGTTTCCGAGAGGCTCGCAAACTCCACCTGGCCCGGAGTGAGAGGAACTTTTTCGAACGGGAGCTGGCGCCGGCAACTGAACAGGGTGAGGCTGGCTACGAAGAACGGGAACCCGCGCCAGTGTGTCCATCGCCCCATTGGTTGTTCCTATGGCTTGGGCGCCGCCTCCAGCTTGCGCTGAATCAGTTCCGCGATGGAATCGATGGTGTCCAGGCGATGCGCGTCGATCTCTTTGGGCCGGAACTCGATCCTGTACGTCTGCTCCAGGAAGCGCACCAGGCTGATCATACCCACCGAATCGATCAGGCCGCCGGTGATAAGCGGCGTGGAATCTTCCAGCTTGATCCCCTGGGCGGGAAAACTGTCCAGGATGTAACGCCGTATGTCAGCCTTTTCCATGGCTTGCTTCCTCCGCCCCGGGTTCCTCTGCCAGCCGTTGCGCCGTCGTATTCAATGCCGCGTAATCGATTTTACCCCGGTTTCCTTTGGGAATTTCGTCCAAGAAGAAGATATGGTCGGGAAGCATGTAGTGGGGCAGGCAGCGCGCGTAGTGACTTTTCGCTTCCATCAGGGTGAGTCGCTGACTTGGCCGCAATTTCACAAAGACGCCGATCCCAGTGGAGAGATCGGTCCTGCTCCAAGCAACAGCCGCGGCCTCGAGGACCGCCGCGTGCCGCATAAGCGCCGCTTCGATTTCGCCCAGCTCAATGCGGAAGCCGCGGCGCTTCACCTGGCGATCCAGGCGTCCACGGAAAACATACTGGCCCGATTCATCCAGCGTCACGCGGTCGCCGGTGCGGTAGTAATTCTTGCCATCCTGGATCACGAAGGCTTGCGCGGTTTCCTCGGGCCGGTTCCAGTATCCGGTCATGGTCGATTCTCCGCGGGCGAGCAACTCCCCGGTTTCGGGATCGAGTGCGACCTCCGCGTAAGGGCATGCCGAACCGATGGGAGGAGGCTGGGACGAATCGAAACCCGGCGGCACGCGATACCAGGTAACGACGTTGGTCTCCGTGGGGCCGTAGAGGTTCACGCAATCCGCGCCGGGAACGGCCACTTGCAGGCGCGCCAGATTCGGTCCCAGAAACACCTCGCCGGCAAACAGAATCAGGCGAAGATCGAAATTGGGGCGCTTCGCCAGGCCACCCTCCTCCAGCATTCCGGTGAGGATCGAAGGCACCGAATACCAGCAAGTGATCCGCGCTTCGCGCAGCAACTCGACCACAAAGCGCGGCATCCACGCGATGTTTTCGGGAATCAGCACGCAGGCCGCGCCGGTGAGCGCCATGTTGAAAATGTCGAAGGTGGAAAGATCGAAGCCCAGGGGCGCGGGCGAGGCGATGCGATCGGTGGCCGTGATCCGAAACTCTTCCGCCGTCCATTTCACAAACGCAGCGACCGCACCATGAGACAGAACCACGCCTTTGGGCCGGCCGGTCGAACCGGAGGTGAACAGGATCAGCGCGGGATCGGCAGAGCTCATCGCCGTATGCGGCGGCTTCTTGCCTGCAGTGATCGCGGAATGCCACGCGGCCAACTCGCTTCCGGCCGAATCGGTGATGAGCGGCAGGCCTTCCGTCGCGCGGATGACCACGCGAGGCGCGCAATCTTCCAGCGTCGCTTCAATCCGCTCCTGGGGCCAGCGCGGAAAAATGGGCACATACATCGCGCCCGCCAGCAGCGCTGCAAACACGGAGACGACGGCGTCGGTGGTCTTCGCCAGGACCAACGCGACGCGGTCTCCCTTGCGCACGCCCAGCTCTGCAAGGGTCGCACTCAATGATTCAGATTGCGCCAGCAGTTCGCCGAAGGAGGTCACGCGATCCTCTTCGACGATCGCCGAAGCGTTGGGCGAGGCCGCCGCGGTTTGCCGGAGCCATTGGTGTAGCAGGGGCGTGTCAGGCTCGGGCAAGCGTCACTCCCCAGGTGAATCCGATGCCGACCGAGGCGAACATCAGCACCTGCCCGGGACGAATGCGCCCGGCGTGCAGCAGATCAGTGTAGTTGATGACCAGGTCGCTCGCAAAGGTGTGGCCGTATTCGGGCATCGCCGTTTCCGGCAATACGGGCAGGTTCAGCATGCGGCGGAAGCCTTCCCGATCCCGCGCGCTGATGTTCGAATAAACGAAGTGATCCACCTCGCTCAGCTTCACTCCCGCGCTCAAGAGCGCCTTGTCTGCCAGGCGCAGCAGGTTCAGGTAGTACAGCGGCATCACGTCGTTTTCGATGCGCGCGGCGTCCACTTGAATCTCCAGGCGGCCATTCGCGCTGGCCAGAGCAATCGCGTCGTGCAGATGGCCCAGCGTCATCACTTCCACACTCAATATTTCGGGGCCGCTAGATGCTCGACGCGTCACCACCACGGCACTGCCTGCGTCGCCTTGAATGGTGACGGGCATTAGCGATCGATTGCCCGGCGGCGGCGTGTCGCCGGTGACTAGCAGCGCAGTGACGATGCTCTCATCGGCGCCCATCCAAGCCAGCGCGGTCTTCAGAGCCACGTGCAGCCCGGCACACCCGCCGGCCTTGAAGCTCAGGTTGAGCGAGTCCTCCGCGCCCAGATCCGCGCTGAGTCTGTGTGCGAAGGAGCTGTGCTGCGACTCCTCGCCGGGCAGAGTGCTGTAGTCGACGATCAGGTTCACTTCCTGACCGCGCATTCCGGCCTGAGCGAGAGCCGCACAGGCCGCCTCGCGAACCAGCTCATACGGCTGCTTGCTGCCGCACACATGCACGCGGCTCAAGCCGAGCCCTTCGAGCGCCTTCCTCCGAGCCTGTGCGCTCAGCGAGGCCAGCGCCGTTTCAATCCGAGTCTTTTCGCGCTGCATCACGGCTTCGACGGTTTCAACCTCGGGAGGCAGCGCGTAGGCAGTCGCGACAATGCGCACGGCAGCGATCATCGCGGCACCTCGATTTGGAGTCCTGCTACCTGAAACGAGGAACCTGGCAGCGCAGTGCTCAGCGTGATGGCGAGCTGTAGCAAGCCCCCGCTGTCGCGCATTCCCGCGGCGACAGGATCAGGCGAGCCGGCCGCAATCGCGCCCGCGCCGCCCGGCCGCACTACCGCGTAGGATTTGGGAGCTTCACCCTGTTGAAGGAGAAATGCCGCGACGCCCTCGCTGGGGGCAAGTCCTCGCGCCACCAACCCGGCTGCCTCATACCACTCATACGAGCCTTGTGTGAGCGCGTCGCCGGCCAGCACCAGCGCCGTCTCCGCCTGCCCATTGCGCAACAGCGAAACCGCTTGCCCCAAGGCGCATTCACCCGCGGAACCTTTTGAACTCACGGTGAGATTCGGTCCTCGCACGCCGAGGTGCCGCGCGATGTGCCCTGCTGGCGCGTTGCCCAAAGTCTCCGGAAACAGAATCGGGTCGGTTTGTGACCAGCCGTGCTCGCTCGCACTGCGGAAGAAAGCCTCCGTCAATTCCAGGCAGCCGAGGCCGGTGCCGAAAACCACCGCGAATCGGGAACGCTCGAAACATTGGTCAACCCCATTCCAGTCGAGCCCGGAATCTCTAACTGCGAGCGACGCGGCTACCAGCGACCAAACCGAGAGCCGGTCCAGGCGGCGAGTCTTCAATCCCGGAACCACGTCGGTTGGACGAAACGGCTCGACCAGGTAAGCGCGCTGCGCGCCGCTGGTGGTCCACGCTGTAATCGCGCGCGGCTCGATGGCGCGAGGCGTAATCACGCCCTCGATCGTTCCGTACGGGCTCACCGAGCCGATCCCTGTGACGTGTATCTCCATCACAACCGCTCAAAGATCGTGCTCTCAAAAATCAATGTCGCATTGCTCCCGCCGAAACCGGCCGATACCGACATCGCCATGGGAAGCGGTATGCGCCGCGGCTGCTCGCGCACCCAATCTACGGACGTACTGTCGATCGGGTCTTCTAAGCGTAGCGTTGGCCATAATGCGCCGCAGCGGATGCCGGCGATTGTTACCGCGGCTTCCAGCGCTCCCGCAGCGCCCAGACAGTGACCGAAGTAGGACTTCGTGGAGGAGACCGGAACCGGGCGGCTGCGCCCGGCGAACGCGAGCTCATACGCCTTGGTCTCCGCGACATCGTTGAGTGGCGTTCCGGTGCCGTGCGCGTTGACGTAGCCGATCTGATCCGGGCCCACGCCGGCTATCTTCATCGCACTCTGGATGCACGCCGCCAGGCCGCGGCCCTGCTCATCCGGCGCGGTGGGATGAAAGGCGTCATTGGTCATGGCCGAGCCTCGCAAGGCCGCCAGCACGCGCGCGCGACGCGCCGACGCATTGCGTGCCGTTTCCAGCACCAGCACCGCTGATCCTTCCCCCAAATTCAAGCCCGCTCGATTCTTGTCAAACGGACGGCACGGGCTCGGGTCCAGAGCTTGCAGGGAATGGAAGCCGCTCAGCGTGAAAGGGCACAGCGCATCGCTCCCTCCCGCGAATGCGATTGTGGCTGCGCCATCGCGCAACATGTTCGCCGCGAGAGCGATTGAAATCGCGCCCGAGGCGCAGGCCACCGTCACCGCGATGCGAGGTCCGCGAATACCCAAGTATTCGCCCACTGCGTCCGGCACATGCGCCACCGGATAAGACGCGGCTTTGGCCAACCCTCCGGTGCGATACCACGCTGCCGGATTCTGCACGGCTTCCACGCCGATTTCCGTCAACCCAGCTACGGTGGTCGCCATGACGACACCATATTGACCGCGATTCTCATCGCGCAGCCCGGCCGCGCGCAGGGCATCGCGTGCCGCGATCACCGCGAGCTGATCCGTGCGCGACGGCCGGAAATGCGCCCGAGCCTCGATCGGCTCCAGGTCCCGGATCGCCGCCACCGATCCTTCAAAGCCCGGATAAAACTCCGTCGAGTGCTCTAGCCGGCACTCTCCGGCCAGCAACCCGGCTTGCAGCTTCTCGAAGCCCACGCCATACGGGCTGATCACGCCGATGCCGGTCACGACGATGGTGTCCTCAGTCATTCTTCCTCAGTCATGCGAACCGGCTGGCCAGAATTCATAGAAATTCAGCCATTGATCGTAATGCGTCGCTAATGTTTTTTCAAGAAACGTCACGGCTTGCCGCAGCCCGTTGCGCACGTCGGCCTCGCGATCGCCGGTGCTCTGCGGGAAAATGGGCTCGCCCATCAGCACACGGTAGCGCAGCCAGCTTTCGCGAATCACGAAACCGGGCAACACCGGAGCTCCCGAGACCAGCGACAAAAAGAACGGACCCAGCGGGAAACTCGCGCGCGCCGAGAAGAACGGCAACTCCGCGCCGTTTCCGCGATAGACGCGGTCGCCCTGCATGGCGACGATTTCGTTGCGCCGCAGCGCCGCCAGCAATTCCATCGTGGCCGTCGCACCGGCGCTTAAATCCACGATGCGCAGGCGATCGTTGGTCATCAGGTTCCGCAGCATCGTTTCGGCGGGATTGCCCTCCACTACGCGAGCTACGTTCACGATGGTTCCGTGCATCTCCAGAAGCCGCGACGCAAATTCGAAGTTGCCCAGGTGCGCGGTCCACACGATCAAGCCATTGCCCTCGGCCAGACAGCGCTCGATTTTGTCAGCGCCCCGGTCGGAGTCAGTGAGCATAGCCTGCAACTGGGCATGGTCCGCGTTGGGAACATAGCAGTAGGCAACCACCAGATCGCAGAAGGAATAAAACACTCGGTAGGCCTGCCATCGCAGGGAGAGCGCACCGGCGCCCGTGATGTGGCGCAGATTCGCGATGACCGCGCGGCGCTCATTCTTGAGCAGGGAGTAAAAAATCGCCGCAGTCACCACCGCGATCGGCGGATGCAGGAATTTCGGCAGCTTCGGGATGATAGCGAACACAATCGCGTGCGCAGAGAGATTGTGAAAACGGTGTTGGTACCAGCGGGTCACTTGCGCGCGAGAATGCCGGCTACCGTCCGGCTTCCACCAATCTGGATTCGATGGCGGCGGCCAGGGTGTTGATGCTTGCCCATTCCTCCCGTTCGAATTTGCCGCGCACCAGTTTGACGCCGAAGTTGCGCTCGATTTCGAGGATCAATTGCAACATGTCGATGGAGTCGATTTCCACCGGACCGTCCAGCAGCGGGGTGTCGTCGCCGAGCTGCTCCGGGGTCATATCGGTAATTCGCAAGCTCCTTATAATAATCGACTTAAGCTGTTGCTTGGTGTCTTCCATTGGGGCTGCTTCTTGCGTCGAGTATAGCAGACGCTTTAGAGCAATCCTCCATCGACCGCGATCACTTGCCCGGTGATGTAGCTGGCCTCGGGTGCGCCCAGAAACACCACCAGCGGCGCGACTTCCTCGGGCTTCCCAAACCGGCCCAGCGGAATCTCCGCGAGCAGGCGCCGTTCCTCTTTCTGAATGTAGTGGGCCGACATCGGCGAAGGGATCACGCCCGGGCATACCGCGTTGACGCGCACGCCGAAGCGGCCAACCTCCCGAGCCAGCGCCTTGGTGAACGCGATAATGCCGCCCTTCGAAGCCGAATAATTCGTCTGCCCCGCCTGCCCGCGAACCCCGCTGGGGGAAACGATGTTGGTGATCGCACCACTCCTCTCGCGCATCATTCCGGTCAACGCCAACTGCGAGCACAAGTACGTCCCGCCGAGATTGGTTTCAATGACGCTGTTCCACTGCTCATCGGACATGAATGCGAGCAGAGTGTCACGGTTGATCCCGGCGTTGTTCACCAGATAACTGACGGGACCGAATTGCTTCTCGATTTCCGCGAACATCTCCGCTGCCTCACTGCGCTTGGAGACATCGGCGCCGATCGCGATCGCCTCGCCGCCCGCGCGCGTGATCGCCGCTACGACGGCGTCGGCGGCTTCCTTGCCGTGGTGATAATGCGCAATAACTCGATAGCCGGCCGCTGCCAACGCTTCGGCAATCGCCGCGCCAATTTGGCCGGAGGCGCCGGTCACCAGTGCCGTCCTCTTTCCGCTTTTGGCCATCGCTTACTTGAGCGGTTTGAAGATCATAAACAGGACGGCCCAGCGCGAGTTGTAGCGATCGATGTTGCCGTCCAGCGCGTAGGAAACGGTGCCCTGCAGGTAGGTCGCCAACGGGCCCGCGGTGCCGAAGTTCATCTGCACGCCGTCGTATTTCTTGAACGCCCGCGACTCTTCCAGGTCTCGCCCTTCGGCATAGTTGTACAGGCCCTCAATCTTGAGCACATCGAAGACGTTGAATCCGTAACTCACATTGCCCTGGGCCAGCGCATCGAAGGAATCCACGCCGCCGGGAATGCCCTGTAGTTGCGGCGTCGCGAAAAACCCCGGCCAATAGCGCGAAATACGGTCCTGGTCATTGCCGCCGTAGTAACTGAAATCCCATCCCGCGCGCATGAATTTCGGGAGATAGTAGGTCTTGTTGAAATCCGCGGAGTAGAGATTGTAGTTGGGATGGAACGGATCCGGATCGTTAGCGTATCCGAACTTCCGCCAACCCAGGCGCTGCACGTAGGTGTCCTGCGCGGTGAAGATGTAGCCCTTGTGCTGGTACTTCAGCGTGGCGCTGGGCAACAGCGAGAAGCCGTCGCGAGGAAGCGTGTACAGCGGCGAGGTATCGCTGGTGGGGCGAAAGAAATCGTAGGCGACGTAGTAGGAAGCGGTGAAACTCAGGCCCGCGTTCATCTGCCAGGTGGCGCGCAGGCCGGTGGATTGTTCCCAGGTGTACATCTGCTGGCCGGTGAGCTGCGTGTTGCCGGCATAAATCCGGTTGTAGCCCGGAAGCGCGGATAGCGCCAGATCCATTCCCAGGCGGAACCGCGGGCCGAACTGCTTCGACGCATTCGCCGCCAGCACCGGCCCGGCGAAGAACATGGAGAGCTGTGCGCCGCTGTTGGCGAAGTTGAAGTCGGAGAAGCTGTAGCCGGCGATGGGAATGGGGAAGCTGTAAGCCGCCTCATACATCGCGCCGCCCACAATCGCCTTCACCGTTTTCTCCGTCTTTTCGTCCAGAACGCGCTCGCCGGCTTTCTTGACCAGCCGCTGCAACCCATTGTCGGTATCGCGGTACATCGGATCGTCGGATGCGTAGGCCGCTTTCAGCTCTTCGTCGTACTGCTTGCCGTTAATGATGAAACCCGAAAATTGATAGCTCTTTTGAACGACGAAGTCGCGATCCGCCGCGTTGGTCAACTGCTGCGCGGTGATGGAGGTCACCAGGTTGAACTGATTGCCCTTGTCGTCGGAGACCAGATCGAACATCTGCGTCTCCGTGTTAGACAGGACGTTGGTCTTGCCGTCGCGCTCGACCAGATACTCCTTCACCTGCCGGAACGTCGTGGTAGCGATCCAGATTTTGCCGCTGAACAGAATCTCCTTCTGTACCGCCGGCTCCACGCTGAGCACGTAACAAAGGATGCCGTTCACCTCTTCTGTCCCCAGCAGCTTGTAGTTGTACTTGGCGTTCAGCGTCAATTCCAGCGGCTGGGTCAGCACTTTCTTGGGCTCGAGCTGCGGCAGCGGAAACTCCTGGTTGTGGCCAAACTTCACGCCGTCCACGTAAGAATCGATCTGCTGCCACTCCGGCACACTATCCCGTTTGACGAATTCCTTGAAGTGGAACATGATGTCGATCGCCGGAACCAGGCTGGTGGTTTCGAAATGAAGCTCCATCACGGAATCGGCGATGTAATTTTCGAGCTTTTGCCGCTGCGCTTCGCGATATTGCTGCCAGCGCGCGATAATTTCCGCCACGCTGAGATCGGCTCTTCCCTTCGCCTCCAAGGACGAAGAAAAAGGTCTGTCAGACTCGCTGGTGTTGTGGATGAAGGCCAGCGCGAACTGACACTCGCATGACGCGCTCTGGTCCAGGCTGACTGGCGTCTTGATGATGGGGCCGGCCGTGAGCTGCGCCCCGCTCAGAACGTCGTACCACTGGGTCTCGACCGAACCGGCAGCCGCGTGCAGCCGGAGAGCCGCCGGCCGCCCCGGAGCTCCATTTACTCGCGCTAAAACGGCGACGTCTGTGGCCGGACTCAGGAACCATTTCGTCGCCGCTGAGCCGCTGAGCGTGAATGACACCGACGACGCGGGCACCGCGTTCATGTCCTTGGTGAGGAAGCGACCCAGCAGATTGTCCACCGCGCAGGTGCTGCGCAGCGAGGCTTCATCAGTCGAGTCGGACCAGATCATCTGCAGCATCTCGCTCGATTCCATCCTCGACGCAGCGTAGGCGGCGGCATCCGCCTGCGACAGCTTGAACATCAGGGGCTTGTTCAAGCCCTCCTGCGCGACCCATTTCGCGTCTTTCTCCCACCCTGTCGCATATACGATCCCCAAAAGATCGAAGTACGTCGCGAGTCGCTTGGCCGTGTCGGTGTGTTGATTAATGAATCCGGCAGGGAAGGCCAAGGCCACGCGCAGGTCCGGTTTGACGGCCTTGGCTTGCACGGCCAGGTCGATGACGGCGAAGGTGACCACGTCGAGATTCCCGACCGGCTCAGCCAGATCGATGATCAATCCGTGCACCGCCGAGTTCTGAAGCGGCGCGCGCCTAATGAGCGCGGCCACGCGATCGGTGACTTGCCGTTGCACATCGCCGGTAAGGGCTCCCGCGCCGATGGTGAAGCGGAGGTAGGCCTGGGCATCGCTGCCTAACGCTGAAATCGTCCGGGACTGTTCGTCGAACGAAGCATCGGAGCTGTCCTGGCCACCCGGGCGGAGTTGGAGAGCGGGCAGCACCAGAACTTTGTCCTTGATGCCGCACTGTTCCGCGGCACCGGCGGCGTTCACACCCGCAGGAAGCGAAACGGCGAATTGCGGCAAAGCTGCCCGAGCCACGAATGATAGCATCAGACCCGACAGCGGCAGGAAGGCGCGGGCAGGCCGCGCGAGTCTATCAAACATGAGTAGTTTTCAGCTTAGCTGATAGGTGGACGGCAACGTTCCGCGCCGGGTTCCAATCTGAAAACACCGCTTGCTTGCGCGCGCGGCTCAGTTAGCTGCAGCGATTGCCGCGAACTGTTACCGGGCGAGGCCTAGCGCCGAAACCAGCGCCAGAAAAGCGTTGCTCGCATAACCGATCGGATCCAGCATCACTCTGCGGTTTTCCAGCATCTCCGAAACGGGCCGCCCCCGGAACTTCGCGATTTTCCGGTAAAGCGACATAAAATACAACACTCGAAGAAACATTTTCCAGCCCAGCGGCGCAAAATATTCGCGCTTGACTAGCGGGACGGCATGGCCACTCTTCACTTCCGCGATGAACTCCTGGAACGATGCAGCCTTGGTGACGCAGATGACGGAGCTGGCCACCAGCAGGTGGCTGTCGCCGCCGCCCACCACCGGTTTACGCCACCGGCGCGCGAGCTCCAGCACCCGGTCATTCTCTTCCTGGCGGCGCATGCCGTTGACCTCCAGCGCATGAATCGCCCAGCCGTAGCGCGTGAGCAGATCCTCCACCGGAATCTTTTCCGGCCCGCGTCCCCAGAACACCAGCGGATGATTCAGCACCACCAGGCATCCCGTCGCTGCCAGGGTCTCGAACAACTCATCGTGCCGCTCCGCTTGCGCGGCCTCTTGAATGCGGCGATGCGTCTCCTCAATGCTTTGCTGGGGAAGGCCGCTCACGCCGAGATGAAACAGGTGGCCCTGATACCAGACCGACACTTCCTCGCTGATCGCGAGACGGGGCGCGAGATCCGGACGATTCC
>CAWISY010000288.1:0-18129 GCA_963838455.1 Bryobacterales bacterium | reverse complement strand
CGCGCTTTTCCTGGTGATAGGCCAGCTTGAAGCGGTCGACCAACAGCGCCTGCACCATCTCCGGCGCTTGATCCGGGTTCGTCCCTTCCGGCAGCCGAGCCTGAATGTTCCAGCGCGACTGGTTCATCCACTCCGGGCCGGAAACTTGATAGTTCTTGACGCGAAAGGCGTAAGGAAGCAGGTCGGCCAGAGACGCGAACCCCCAGTCAAAGCGGGCTCCGTCCAGCAGCAGCCCCGCGCGGAACTGGCCGGAGCGAAACGTATCCGGGGTGGGGAGGCTGGCCGGCCGGATGGCGGCAACTTCAAAGGCCGGCGCCGCGGCAATCGCGAGCACTGCGCCACCCAGGGCACAGAGACACGCCGTCACAGGTAGCTTCATAAACCCATTGTACAGGCCGCACCTACAGGGCCGAATACAGCCGATGGCCTATAGACGACAGCCTACAGCTTATAAATGGTGACGCCGCTCAACAGCTTGGGATAGAAGTCGGTCGACTTCTGCGGCATCACGCCGCCCGCGAACGCGATGCGAGCCATATCCTCTATGGGCGTCGGCTCCAGCAGAAACGCGACCTGCGCACCGTCCTTCAACTGCGCGACCGCGGCGTCGATGCCGCGCACATAGTGAATGAACTTCTCGTCGCGCACGGCTTCCTCATTGATGCCCAGCCCGGCGCCCAGAATTTCGGAATGCAGCACCGTGACATCCATCTCTCCTGGTTTGCGCTCGCGCTCCATCAAGGCGAAACCCCCGCTTGTGCCGACGCCGGTCGCGACGCCGATGCGAATGCTGCCGGGTTTGCGCACGGCCAGCGCGCGCTTGATCCCGTCGAGCGTCGCATGCTCGCGCGACCACCCCTCGATCCTCTCCCATCCGGAAAAGTCGTTCAGATTGCTCAGCACCCGATGCGTCGCCAATATCTTCAATCCCGGCGAGTGCATATTGACCAACGTCATCATCACGTACTCCGCCGCCGGATCGCCCGGATTCTCGTTGCGATACGCCAGCGCCGTCTCGTAGCGATGGTGACCGTCGGCGATCAGCAGCTTCTTCGGCGCCATCAATTGCTGAATGTGCGCGATCTTGGCCGCATCGGTGATCGCCCAGACGCGATGCCGCGCACCATCGTCGTCCACAACGTCGAGAATCGGTGCAGCCTGCGCCGCCTCATCCAGCACCCGGTCGACTCTGCCTTCCGGATCCGGATACAACATGAAGATCTGCCCGAAGTGCGCGCGAGTACGGCGCAGCAGCTCCAGCCGGTCTTTCTTGGGACCCGACAGCGTCTGCTCATGCCGGTGCACGATGTTGGCGGAATAATCCTCCACTTTGCCGATACCGATGAAGCCCTTGCGCAGCGCGCGCTCCCCGGTGTCGGGAACCTGGAACTCCTGGAAATAGGCATACAGGCCCGGAGCCGGATCCTGCGCGAGGATGCCGTCGCGAATCCAATCGTTCAGGTATCCCGCGGCCCGAGTATAAACGTTGTCGGCGGGACCGTCGGAAGCATTGCGCTCACCCAGAATCACGCGAACCAGGTTGTACGGGCTCGCGGCCAGGTACGCCGCCTGCATCTTGGGACTGATCTTGTCGTAGGGCTGCGTCAGCAGCGTCGCCGGATCGCCTGCCTTAGCGCTGTAGCGATACGGACGGAAGGGTTTTATGGTGGCCAAGAAATCAGAATAGCGGTTTTGGCGAGGAGGAAGCCACTGGTGCGCCTCCTGGAGCAACGCCAGTACCCAGTGGAACGCTCACCAGCACCGGCCGTGCGCTGGTCAGGGTCCGCGCCAGCCAGGGCGAAAACAGGTGCGATTCGAAGTTGACCACGGCGACGGTCAGCATCCGGTCATCGGGACGGTCCGGCGTGGCCGGCTGGTAAACCACCATCACATTGGCCGGCGTCATGCCCAGATAGCCCGAGGCCACCCCAGGCTGCTGCGTTTGCCCGTACAGCACCAGGTTTACGATAGGCTGGGGGCCTTGCCAATCGTGCACCGCTGCCCATCGCGCGGCTGCGCGAGTGCGCTCCACCAGAGCCTGGTGCGCCAGCAGCACCTGGGAGCAATCGGCAACGGCCAGCAGCAGCGACAGGAACACCAGCATCACCAGTGCGCCTTCGACTAAACTTTGACCCCGCTGGTTTCGCTTCACGGCTCGGACTCCGCCGGAGCGTAGCGGCCGATATAGGGGAACTGCGCCAGCGGCCGGTGATCGAGCGAGAAGGAGCTGAACACCGCTCCCACCGAATAATGCACGATGGTCACTTCCACGGCCGCAGGTGCGCCCGAAGCCGCACCGCCCTCGCCCTTGACCCAGGTCACCTGCACGTTCTCGGGCTTCAGGTTGGGAGTCACCGGCGCGGCATCCGGCGCGGGTCGCGAGTTCCCATACGCCACCATATTTCGAATCGCCGCGGTTCCTTTATCAAGATCAGCGGGCGTAGCGGAGCGGTAAGTTCTGGAAGCCGCGTAGCGAGCTCCATTGCCCACCGCGCTTACCAACTGGTCGTAGATGTAAAAGCTGTAGCCGAACTGGAAGATCCCGGAAAGACACGTGACCATGATGCCGGCGCACAACGCCAGCTCGATCATCGCGTGTCCTTTTTGACGGCGCGTCCGGCTTTGATGGATCGTCCGGCGCTTCATTCCGTCAACCTCGGGGGATTCGCGGAGGCTACGCTACGCGCCGCCACGGTCAGCGATTTCGGCCCGCCCACCGCGCGGAGGAACACGATATCGACATCGTTGGCGGGCGCGGTCACGCGAGCCATGGTCAGGTTGGTGGGGTCCTTCGGATCGCGAGCCCAAATCGTGCCGTCCGCGCTGAACTCGACGATGGTTCCGCGAAACGGCTCCGTGCCCAGGTTCCAGCGCATGGGAAGATGCGCGATGGCGTCGCGCGCGTGCTCCAATCCGGCTGTCGTGCCATCCATCTTGGTGACTGCGGTCAGCGCGGCAGAGTCGGTGAAGACCTGCGCTTCATTGCGCGCGATGTAGATGCGGCCGAGATCGAAGGCCAGTCCGGTCAGCGCCAGCAGTACCAGCATTGTCGCCGACATGGCGATCAGCACAAACCCGCGCTCACGTCGAGATCCCACGAATACTGTAACGGCAGAAAAACGGGGAAGCTGTAGACGCGCTTTCTTTACGCGCCCTACGCGTGAACCGGGCCGCCGGAAACCCTGGCGCTGCGCCCGGGCAGCACCAGCAAAGCCGCTCCGGCCAGAGTCGTCCCGATGGCGATCCACTGCGTGATGGAAAGCGGCAGGCCGAACGGCAAAGCCTGTTCGTGAAAACGGGTGAACTCGATCAGGAATCGCGCGATGGAGGCCAGCACCAGGTATAGGCCAATGATCTGGCCGGGCTCATGCTTTTTATTGAAGCGCCAGTACAGGAACGCGAACAGCAGCGTTTCGGTCGCAGCCTCGTAGAGCTGGGAGGGATGCAAGGGCATCTCCAGCGGGACACCGGTCAGCGCCCAGGCGTCCGGATTGTGGAACTTGACGGCCCAGGGCAGGGTAGTGGTCTTACCCCAGCAGCATCCCGCGGCGAAGCAACCCAGCCGCCCGATGGCGTGGCCGATGGCGATTCCGGGAGCGAAAGCATCGCATGATTCCAGCATCGGCAACTTGTTGCGGCGCAAGTAGAAGTACGCCATCAGCAAGGCCAGAATCAAGCCCCCTTGAAATACGCCCGCGGCCTGCCAGAACGCCAGCGAAAAGATCTGCACATCCGGCCAGTCGAAGGCGATCATCAACAGCTTGGCGCCCAGCAGCCCGGCCAGCGCGGCGTAGATCGCCAGATTGGTGATCAGCTCGCCGTTCAGCCCGCTGCGGCGAGCCAGCCGGACCGTGACCCACAACCCGGTGAGAAATCCCAGCGCCACCAGGACGCCGTAGGTGGGCAGGTAATAGCTTCCAAATGAAATCAGCTTAGGGAGCAATCTACTTCAACAATAGCAGATGCTCCCCCCTTCCAAGCGCCAATGCGTCGAAGAGCGAGTGTGCCGAGGCCCGAATCTGCTGGTCGCGGCGCAGCCTTGCCTCCGGTGGCACCGGATGGGACAACCTGTGACATCGCTCAGCGCTATTGCTTCAGAGCCGCGGCCGGGGTGCCCTCTGGGCCGAGCGGAGGTTCGGTCATTCGTCGCAGGAAACCGCTCCCTGCGGTCGCGGCTCTGTT
This sequence comes from Bryobacterales bacterium, assembly GCA_963838455.1. Lineage (GTDB taxonomy): Bacteria > Acidobacteriota > Terriglobia > Bryobacterales > Bryobacteraceae > Palsa-187. The sequence continues at coordinate 13,947 of CAWISY010000288.1, read as the reverse complement.
TAGTCACAGATCAGGACTAATTTACTGGCTGAGCCGCAAGACCGAGGAAGCGATGGCCTCGAACATGGCCGTGAGCTGTGTCGAATCGGCGGTTTGCTCCCACATACCCTCCTGCTGGGCGGATACATAGTACGGGTTCAGGAAGGTGCCGGTCGAGGAATTGCAACCCGATGAATTGAACACGTTGAATAGAGCGCCCACATCAGTCGACGAGCTGCAACCTGGGCTCTGCTGATAGAGCAGCGGTTGGATGTACTGCTGGTTGGAGACCAGTTGGAGGAAGGTGCGGTCCACAGGGTCGGTGCTGTTGCCTTGCAAATAGACCACGTCGATCACCGGATTGTACGTCGTGTCGGAACGTATGGCGTAGGCCTCATTGGTTGCCGAGGTCATGCTGGCCGCGACGATCGTATTGGGAAGATCGGAGCGCAGGTAGCCGCTGTAGGGTCCGGAAGTGAAGGTGTTGTGATCGGCGCCGACGCCGGTGGTGCTATCGTTCGTCCAGTAGTCCCCCAGGTTTTTGGTGGCGGAATTGCCGCTGGTGATGGTGACCGAACTCGGGGCAGTCTGGGGGTTGACCTGGAACAGCCATTGGAACCAAGGCGAAGTCGCGGTGGGTGTCGTGGTGTTCCCGGTTTCAATATTGATTAAAGAGTTGCCGAAGAAATCGCTGTTGGGAATATAAGCGATGGTCTGGCTGGTGAAGACGGTTGCGTCGCTGCCCCCGCCCGTGAAGGATTGGCTGGCACACCCGGAGGGTATGGTCGGGGAGGAGTCCGTGGAGAAAATGTTGGCGGCTCCTCGTGTGCCCCCGCTGTAGCTGACGCCGGCCCACTGCGCGATGGCCGCTTTAATGGTGCCGGCCGTGGTGGTGCAGACCGCCAGGCCATAGCTGGGGCTGCTTGCTGCGCACCCCGTTGCCCCCGGGCAGTGCACCGCGTTGGTTACGGTAACGGCGTTGCATAGAGTGGTTCCCCCAGTGTTCTGGCAGCCTTGGCCGCTTTGTGCGCCGCCAGCTTGCGCCGCGCTCATGCGTGCGTCCACCTGGGTGCGGACGGGGAACGTCGCGTCCACGCCATTGGGCACGCCATCGGTGAACAGCACGATTACGTTTAGCGCCAGCGGCTCGCCGACGGTCTTGATGTCCTGGTAGGCCCGGTAGAGCCCCGCCGCGGTGTTGGTATTACTGCCGCACTTGATGTCGCCGATCGCGTTTTGAATGCCCGCCGATCCCGACTCCCAATAGTCGGTGGAAGCCGTGTAGCTTCCGTCATTGCCGGAGTTGTTGTCGTCGTAGGCGCTCAGGTCGAAGGATACCATCCCGATGGTGTCATAGGGGCTGAAGTAGGTGGTGAAATCGGCCGCCGCCGCTACCATGTTGTCGCAGGAGGTGTAGGAACTGGAGGTAGTGGCGGGAATGCCAGTCGTGTCGCGTCCGCTGGCGCCGTTCAACATGGAGGACGACTTGTCCAGCACCATCTCCAGCACCAGCATTTTGCGCGTGGCCGCTGCGTTCGCGCCGATGGTGAGGTCTGGAATGCCCAGCCACTTCATGAAGTAGGTGGGCGCCAGCACAGAAGCGCTGATGGAAATGGACAGTAGCCCGGTGGGGTTGCCGGAGGAATTGGTTTGGACGCTAAAGGTCGGCGTTATGGTGCGGCCGGTGGTGAGCGTGTTCATGTAGCCCACCGGGAAGTCCGCAGCAAAAAAACTGTTTGCGGCGGTGGTGGCTTGTGTGTTGGCGGCCGCGATGCCGGCGCTGCCCCCGCCCGTGAAGTTGAGGCCCCGTCCGGCAGCCAGCGCGGCTCCATCGGCCGCCGCTTGCAGGCGCGACTGGATGACGAAAGCGTAGCCGCCGTCGATGGACAATCCCACCACCGGGATCAGGATCATCATGAAGAACGCGGTCAGATATACCGCGATGCCCTTCTCTCTTCTTTTGCGGAGGGACTCAAAATAGGTCTGAGGCATGGACTTGCTCCTCGTTTTCTTTAGAAGATCTACGAAAAATTGCGCATGTAAATCGTCGGCGCCTGGAACCACGGAAAGATGTTGAAATTCTTGCTGTCGGCCCACACTTCGGCCACCCAGGTGTACTGATCCGCGCTGAGAGTCACCAGGGTGCTGGTGCCGCTGGTAACCTTGTTCGCCGTTACCGTGCAGATCTGGTTGTCGGTGAGAAAGCCGTTGCTGCCGGGCGTGGAGCTGGGATTGCCGAATACGCTGGGACCATAAGAGCTGCTATTGCCGATATTGACACGCATGGCGATCACATATTGGCCGTAGTTGGGGCACGTGGCGGTGGGGTTGCTGGAATTGAAATTGGACACGCCGCTGGAGCACATGAGATCGCCGACATCGTAGACCTCGGTCAGAACGATGAGTCCCGTGCCGGTGGTCGAAGCCGCCCAGCCGCCGCTCGAGTTGATCCCCAGGGATGGCGCGGTCCGCAACAGCAACTGCTGGTTGGTGGACTGCGAAAGATCGACGCGGCGGACTTCCAGGATGTTGGCATTGCGGCACACCTCTCCGGCCTGAATGGCGCGGACCAGCATCAAGCCCATTTGGAAGGTGCCGATCAGCATGTACAGCAGCACCCAGCTCACCAGCGCCATTTCCAGAAGAAAACTTCCTTTCTGGCGGCGTTTCCGGACATATCGTCGAATCATCAGTTCACTCCAAATCGGAAATCATTCTGAGCAAGGGCCGGAGGTCGTAGTGGCCGCAAAGGCGTTGGGATAGGCGCCGTTATCGGCCGCGGGCAAGGACTCCATCACGTCCAGCGAAGAAGCCGAGAGACTGATGCCGGTGCCCGGCATGAATCTCGGCAGGGGGACCATCCAATTCCACGGATAGGCGTTGACTCGCACTTCCACCACATTGCCGGTCTGGTTGAGATTGGTGATGACATAGCTGGGAGTCGTGGTGGTGGTGTGTGGGAGGCTCAAGCAGGCCGCTGGCGTAGAGAGATTGTCTGGAAAGTAGTAGTTCACCTCAATCTTGGAATTGGCCGCGGTGTTGTCGGGGAGCGTCAAGGTGGAGGAAAGGAACCCGAAGGTGTTGGCTTGCGCCACTGCTTCCATGAGGCTGGTTTGATCGGTATAGGTGGTGCCTTCGTAGGTCATGTTGTACGTGATGGCGGCGCGCACGGCGTCGCGCGTGGCGTTCTGGAATGTGCTCTGCATGAACATGGAGAAGGAAAATTCCAAAATGCCGACGAACATCGCGAACAAGGGCAGAAATCCTAGCGCCATCTCGGCGGCTACATGGCCTCTCTGGCGGGTCTTCCCAACCGGGCGCTTGCTTCTCATGGTCGCGACGGCCTCCGGTATTTCGTGAGTTGGTCCAGAATCGGCTGCAGATCCTGAGCAGTAGGCGCCGCCGCGATCACGTTACGGCTCTGGTCCAGAACCATAAAGGGCTTGGCAGGGTCTACATGGTAGCGGGCGGCAAGGCCTCCGCGGTCCAGCACCTGTAATCCCCCGAGTTCGTTTTCGGCAACCGCTGTCTTGAGTTGCTCGACGCTAGCCGCGCTGCCCACGCCGACCACGTAGACACCGCGCGTGTGGTAGGTCTCGTAAATCGATCCGACGGCCTCGATGGCCCGGATGCCGGCGCGACTGCGCGCCGACCAAAAGTAGATGAATACGTTGGGAGCGCGCTCGTGGCTCAGATCCACCGGCCACCTATCGATGGCGGTGGCGCGGAAGCCGGCGAAGCTGAGCGGAGCCGGCGCCGCTTCCGCGGCAGGAGCGGTGACGGAGACGGCTTTGACCGCGGCGCCCGCACCCGCAGGCGCGATAGAAGCGGCCGCAGGCGCGGCAGGCGGAATCCGCACCGGCTGCGACCGGACCTCTTTTTCGAACGCGGTAATGGCCGGATGGCCGGCGCCGACCAGGTAGCCTTCCACGGTCCGGTCGCCGATGGTGGCCGTGACCGCATAACAATTCCCGGCATCACCGGCGTAGTTGAAGCGGACCTTGACGGAATCGCTCGCGTGCAGCGTGGCCACCGTTTCGGCCCCGCCGGAGCAAGTCTTGAGCAAAGGGAAACTGTCCGGCGTCTGTGCGCACAGCCATCCGGCTGCCAGAGCCACGGCCAGCCCCACCCTCGTGATGTTCGATCCCCGAATGCTTCTGTTCATCTAACTCTTTATCGGCACTCTCTGCACTAATGCTAAGGGCCACCGGCCCCAGGGTCGATACGGGGAATTCAGGGATAACCCTGGTAGGTTGCCTTAGTCCAAGTAAGGAGGTGGCCGTAGCTCCTCCTCCTTTGGGGTACTGGACTGAGATGGATGCCGGTAACAAGGATTTCCATCGGCCGCCTGGCCCCGCAGTAACGCAGAATAAATAAAAAAAATTAGACGCGACCCGCCTTCGCGCATATACTAAGGAGCGGCGGCGGAGCCCGGTAGGGGCGACCGCTGCGCAAGTTGTCATCAGGAGGAAAACAACTGTGAGTAAACGTGTAACTGGAATTGCGTCTTTAGCGCTGGTCTTTGTGGCCTGCGCAGTCCCCGGCTTTTCTCAGGGAGGCTACTTTGGAGATTCGCTTGGATGCTCCTCGCTTCCGGATTGGCCGGCGCTACAGGCCGCGCTGGCCGCGGCTGCTTCGGCGGAGACCAGCGGATTGAACAACTCGATGTGGGGAACCGTCGTCAATCGCGCGGGAGTGGTTTGCGCGGTGGCTTTTAGCGGACCCTCCACCGGATCCCAGTGGCTCGGTAGCCGCGCCATCGCGGCTCAGAAGGCCAACACGGCCAACGATTTCAGCCTGGATGCTTCCAACCCGAAGAAGAACGGCGGCGGCGGTCCGCTGGCCCTTTCCACCGCGAACCTGTTTTCCGCCGTGCAGCCGGGCGGCAGCCTCTACGGATTACAGGCCAGCAATCCGATCAATACCGAAGCCGCCTACGGTGCTCCGTACGCCGCCTATGGAACGCCGTTTGATCCGATGGTCGGCCAGAGGATCGGCGGCGTGAACGTCTTCGGAGGCGGGCTGGCGCTGTACAACGCACAGCATCAACTTGTGGGCGCCATCGGCGTCAGCGGCGACACCTCTTGCACCGATCATATGATCGCTTGGCGGACGCGCAATAAACTCGGCCTGGATCATTTGGGCACCGTAATCCCCGGCCCGGCCGGCTTGTTCAATAGCGATCCGACCCATCCGGATAACATCATCTTCGACATCACGGCTAACCCGAATGGCGGCACCGGCAACAGCGCCAGCGGATTCGGCCATCCGACGTGCCTGAACAGCCCCACGAAAGCCGAATTAGCGGCCCTGCCGGCCGTGAGCCAGTAGCTGTAGTTCCTTTAAAAGCCGTACTTCTCTTTGAAGGGGGCGAGGCCACGCGCTTCGTCCCCAAGCCTCGCGCGTTTCCTGTATACTGTCCCTCCGGGATTAAGTGGAGGCGACGATGTGCACCAAGACGATGTGGAACAAGACGATGTTCAATAAGTGGATGGCTGCCGCCGTGTTTATAGCCGGTGGCGCGCTGGCGCCCTCGGTGTGCGCCGCGGACGACCTCAAGACCGTGGTCGATAAGTCGATGAAGGCGATGGGCGTGGACAGCGTCCACACCATGGTCATCTCCGGCCAGGCCTGGAACGGATCGGTCGGCCAGGAGTGCAACCCGCACGACGATTTCTGGCGCAAGTTCCTGCTCGACGGCTACACCCGCTCCATCGATTTCGACATGAAGGCGTGGCGCGTGCAATACACGCGCAAAGAGGGCGATCCCCGCAGTTGCGGCGGCGCCGGCACCACTAACCCCGCGCCCGATTCACCGCCCACCAACCAGGTCACTCCGCCGCTGACGCCGATGACTGCCTGGACCACCCAGCTCGACTACATTTTTCTGCCCGAAGGATTTTTGAAGACCGCGCTCGATCGCAACGCCACGGTGTCAGCGGAAACCCTGAAGGGGAAGAAGTACACCGTGCTGAGCTTCACCGGCGACCCCCAGACCGCAGGCGGGCAGGCCGTCAAGGCTCAGCCGGTCAAGGGCTACATCGACGACATGGGTTATGTCGACCGTATCGAGACGCTGATCCCCGGGCAAGACCCGATCGGAGATGCGGTCTTTATCGCCGAGTTCGACGGCTACAAAGATTTTAGCGGCGTCAAATTCCCTGCGCACATGGATCAGCGCCAGGGGCCGGCTAAGGCTGCGCCGAAATTGTTCGAGATGAATGTGGCGGATGTGAAGGTCAACGTTCCGGTGGACCTCACGCCTCCGGCTCGCGGCGGCGGAAGAGGCGCAGGACGCGGAGGTCCGGGCGGCGGAGCACCGGGCGGACCCGTCGGAGCCAATGCGGGTCCCGGGGGGCGCGCGGGTCGGGGTGGAGCTCCCGGCGGCGCCGGTGGTAGAGGCGGCGGCCGTGGTCCAGCCGTCGTCGCCGATGACGATTTAGGCAACGGCGCCTGGCTGATCACCGGCGGCTACGGCGCCGTAGTGGTCAACTTCAAAGACTACGTCGTGGTTGTGGAAGCTCCCTCCAATGAAGCCCGCGCGGAGGCCATCATCGCGGAGGCGCATAAGCTGGTTCCGAACAAGCCCATCCGTTATGTCATCAACACCCACGCGCACTTCGACCACTCCGGCGGGCTCCGCGCTTTCGTGGCAGAAGGAGCCACCATCGTGACCAGCCAGGGCAACAAGGGCTACTGGGAGATGCTGCTGGCCAACCCCCACACGCTCCAGCCCGACAAGATGGCGATGATGAACCCGCAGCCCAAAATCAAAGTTGAATATGCCGGCGAATCCAAAAAGATGACCGGCGGCGACAACGAGATCGACCTCTATCACATCCAGAACAGCATGCACTGCGATTCCAATCTGATGGTCTACCTGCCCAAGCAGAAGGTGCTGATCGAGGCCGACGAGTTCAACGTGCTGACGCCCATCCCCACCGGTCCGGTGGAGAAGCCCAATCAGTACCAAGTGAACCTGCTGGCCAACATCGAGCGCCTGCACCTGGATGTGGACCGCATTATCCCCATCCATCTTCCGAATCCGGAGACGCGTAAGGTTCCGATCGAGGAATTGAAGTACGCAGCCGGAAAGAGCTAACGCTAAAACAACGACCCCGGCGGTAATCCCAGCCGCGCCTTGGCCACTTCGACATAGCCCCAGTCATTCTGCGCTGTATTGAAGTGGCTCCAGCCGATGGCCATGTCGCGCAGCACGCGATCCATCTTGGCGCCGCGTTTGCCCGCGCTCGACCCGGCGTAGCGGAAGATCCAGGTTTGAAACGCCTGCCACGCATCCGAATACGCATCGCGCGCGATCGCGCCCACCAGTTGATCGTCGCCGAAGGTATACGGCCTGCCGTCCTCGACCGTGGCCCGGCCGTATTCCATCTGCAGCTTCGCAGCCTCCACCACCGCGATCTCCGCGATCTTGAGTTTCGTGATCGCCATGCCGAACCAGCGCTGATGGTCCGGGTTTTCGGCCCACGGTCCGAACGGCGCGCGAATGGTTTTGCGCGCTTTGAGGATGCGCTCGAACTCGTCCAGCGCGCCCAGCGCCGCCCCAACCATAATTGAGCCCACCGTCATGGTGAAGAATCCGATCCCGCGCGTGGCGTACATGGGGTTGCCGTGCAGGCGTGAGCCTGCGGTTCCCCCGCTGCACTCGACATCCGCCATGTGCGTGCGCTCCATCACCCAGTGCTGCGGCACCACCGCTTTCTCAAATACGATGCTGTTGGAGCCGCTGCCGATCAGGCCCGTCAGTTCGCCCCAATCGTCCAGAACTTGGAACGCGCTGCGCGGCGCTACGAACAACAGAGGCGGTCCCGGAGGCCCGCCTTTCTCAGCAGGCTCGGTCAGCGCCTGACCGATGTAGTGCGTCGCGTAAGGAATTCCGGAGCAGTAGGATACTTTCCCGTTCAGCTCCCAGCCGCCCTCCACGCGGCGCGCGAAACCGGACAGTGGAGCCGCCACAGACGCAGCCTTGAAATCACCCTTGCTGCCGAAGATCTCGTCTTGCGCGCGCTCCGGCCACCACGACCCGAGCTGCAGCGAGTGATTCGCCGCCAGACACCCGCACCAGGCCGCCGACGCATCGCCGCGAGCAATCTCCATCCATACCTTCACGTACGTCGGCAGATCCGTTTCGCTCCCGCCGTAGCGCTTCGGCATCAACATCCGGTAAAAGCCCGCCTCTTCAAACCGCCGGTGCAGATCTTCGGAAATATGCGTCAGCCGCTCGGTCTCGGCAGCCTGCTGCTCCACCAGCGGACGCAGCTCCCGAGCCCGGTTGAGCAGCTCACTGGCGGAAACTTCCTCGCCGACGCGTAACGATGTGTTACTTGCAGTAGTCATGAGCCCCTCCGGCATTATCTCAAATCCTTATAGAGTCCGCCTCCCGCGCCCACGCGTGGGCACGACTTAGGTAAGAACCCAGTCAATACCCAGGTAAAAACCGGGTACAAACCTAGCCGGCCTATGCTATACTCGAACAAGTTTTAGGACCATAGATCCAGATGAGGAGCGAATCTTGAACATACAGCGGAGATTACTGGCTACCTTTTGTCTTTTCGGAGCATCGGCGTTCGGCTCAACCGTGTTCAGCGAGAATTTTGACGGGCTGACTCCCGGGGGCTCACAGACCACCATTGGCACAACCTTTACTACCATCAACGGCACCAACGTTGATATCCTGGGTACCGGCTATAACGGGTACCTCTGCATTTCGCCGGAGTCGGGAAATTGCATCGATATGGATGGGACCGGCGGAACTCCCGTGGGTCAACTCGAATCCACCTTTGTCTTTAGTCCCGGCACCTACCTGCTAAGCTTCGATCTGATCGGGAATCAGCGTGGATCAACTTCGTCCGTAACCGTCACGTTAGGCGATTACGACCAGACCTTCGAGCTGGGAAGCAGTGATATCACTACCGGAATTGTGGTCGATGCCGCGGTGACGGTGTCAAGTGCGTCAAATCTCCTGTTTGTGAGCAACGACGAGCCCGGCTCCTCTGCTGGCGAATTGCTGGACAGCGTACTCGTCACTACCTCATCCCCCGTGCCGGAGCCATCCAGCATTTTTCTGCTCGGTTCAGGGTTGCTCCTCGGTGCGGCTGGATTCGTGCGGCGTCGGCGGAGCTGACCGCTTCCCGGCTATCACGCCAATTTGGTCCGAACGAACGTACCATTACGTGACCACTTCGGAGTCGAGGTTGGTCACGTAAAGGCTCACGGCCTGGGTGTGCCAGAGTTTCGGAAGTCCTTCCTCGAATTCAAGTGCGGGAGATGATCCAGAATCATCTCCCGCACGTCGCTTCCGGCAGCAGGCGGTTAGTCCCGACGGCTGTTAGATGCGCTTCCGCTTCATCAAAGCCTGCAACCGTGAGGGAGTAACGCCCCCCGTCGCTGCGTTGGATCAAGTTCTTGCCCTTCAGGTACCACAACGCCGCCTGTAGATGTTCCCTCGGGCAGCCCAGCAACTCTTCCAGCAATTGGATGCTCATTTCGGCGTGTTCCGAATTGTCCAGCGTCTGGGCGTAGAGCAAAGAGAGGATGCCCTGGCGCTTTTTTTTCTCCCCTTGGCATCCAGTGGTTGTTGCCGCCTGATCGAAAATCTTCCAACGGAGCCGCTTGGTTTTGCTATGGTGCGCGTCGTAACGGGCGCGCTTTTCCGGATCGCCCAGGCACTGGTGGGCTTCCAAGAGGCGCACGAACGTTTCGGAGTTTCCGGTTTCGGTGTTGTCGGGATGATATCGCAGCGCCAGCATTCGAAAGACGCGTGCAATCGTATCCGCGTCGGCGTTGGGGCTCAGTTGCATCACTTCGTAGTGATCCGGCGTCTCGGAATTGACCGGATCGGCCGCCGCCGATTCTTGTGCCGCACTCGTAGAATGCGGTTGGTTGTCTAGAAACTCCAGTCCGGCGCCGAACGAGCCGTCGGCCTTATTGACGCACCACCTCACCCCTACCTTTTGATGCTCGCCGGTCTTGCCCAGCTTGCCGCGCACAACTACCGTCGATTTGGGCTGCAGCGGAGTCATCACTACCACGCCAAACCCATCGTCGGAGATGTCGAGAAGGTCGGCCGTGACCCAGCGAGGGTTGCCCATCCCGTCTTTCATTTCGATCCGAATCACGGATGAACCGGCTGGTTTTCTGTGCGCTCGCCTGCGCTGCGTCTGGGTCATGGCTGCTCCTTTATAGCGTTCGCCTACCGGAATCCGTAACGAAGCGGCACCACGGCAAAGCGCTCGATGAAACGTGACGGTTTGGCTTCGCGGGCTTTCTTGTCCAGCAGCTTCGCTGCAAATTTGGCGAAGCTGTCTTCCAGCTTGATGGAGGGCCGTGCGTCTTTGGTCGCCTTCATGATGTCTGCGTACTCGCAGCCGAAAGAGGCAAATACCGGGAGTCCAACCGTTTCTTCAATCTCTTTTAGCGAAAGTTCCGCGCGCTTGGAAAACCGGTTCACCAGAAGAGTCGCCTTGCTCTCGAGGTCCAGTTTGCGTAGCGTGAGGACCTTAAGTTTTGCGAGCCTCAACGCGGGCAGCTCAGGGGTGGTGGTCAGGAAAATGCGATTCGCTTCCCGCAACAGGGCGAGCGTCATATCGTCCAGCGTATCCGGCAAGTCGGCGTTGATGACCGAGTAATTTCGGCGTGCGAATTCGATCACGCCACTGAGGTGCTTGTGCTGGAGCTGGTCCGGAATCCGCGGCGCGCCGGAGAGCAGTAGGTCGATGTTGCCGGCCTTCTTCACCAGCCGCTGCCACGCGTCCTCATCCAGTTCCTTACTGCGGTTGGCCGCATCCATCAGCGAATACTCGTGCTCTGCGCCGAATAGAAACCCGGTAACCCCTGAATGCATGTCGCAATCAACCAGTAAGACAGTGGTATCCGGTAGCTTGCTGAGGGCCCATGTAAGGTTTGCAGCGATGGTTGACGTGCCTACGCCCGACTTGGCGGGAAGAAACGCATTGAACTGATCCGTGGACCCGATGCTCACCGGATGAAGATCCAGCTCCTCGGAAACCCGCTCGAGCACAGCCCGAAGCTCAGCCGGCTCGAAAGGACTCACCAGCAGTTCCCGCATCTGCAAACGTAATGCCCGGCGGAATATCGCCGGCTCCTGAGATGTGTGCAGCGCGATCTGCTGCAGTCCGGAGAATTCTCGGGTGATGTGGCTGCTCACCCCCTCCGCCGCCTCCGGATCCTCCATGCTGAGGAAGACAACTTCGGGGGCCCAGGCCCGGATGATGCGGGATAGTGCGTCCACGTCGGGATAAACGTCAAGAATCTTGGAAAGCACCAGCGCATCGCGGCAGTCATGCGCTGCCGCCTGAAATTGCGCTCGCTGGCTTTCATTAGGGCTGATTACGATGCCTCGCATGAGTTTAAGCATAGGGGGCGTGTCGGGATCGGTAAACCACTCTTCAGTACTCATTCGAGGGACCCCTCAGGGGTAAATCTGCGGTACCACACCTGGCGCAACCCCACGAAGGATCTGCTCCAGCCCGGCAGGACCAAAGGTTTGCCCGAAACGGTACGCATGAGGGATTCAATGCTTCGCGCCATTGCTCAAAATGAAAGCGTGGATCTCGACCAGCGAAACCTCCAATTTCTCTTCAACGTGATCTCCATAACCGGGATCACCAGCTTCGCACCGATTTGCTACCTCCTTAAGCGGGACAACCGGGAGCTGATGACCAAGCGCAATCCGCCGCGTGAACTGGATGAGCGCGCCTTAATGAGTCCGTCGCCCTCTCCCATCCAACGGGAACCAGCGCCCCAGCCGGAGCTGAGTCTGGATATTCGCGAATTCGTCAGGGATCGAGCGCACGGGTGGGTCGCTCCGTCCCCGTCGCAATGGAACAGAGCCCCTGACCGCGGCATCACGGTGCCATAAACATCAAATCCCCGGCAACCTTCTTTGCCCATACCCGATCTCCGGCATCCGCGCCCTCCAGCACGCCAGCGCGACCGCCAGAGCCAGATCGTCATGCTGTCCCGGCCCCTCCGCGCCCATCGACACCCCTCCGCTCGCCGCCTGCCGCACCCGGATATCCGTCAGCTCCCGCACCAGCGTCGCCGACTCGCTCAGGCCGCGGTGAATCTTCAACCGGCCCTCCTCGAGCAGCACCCGCACCCCGCTCAGCAAATCCTTCTTGGGAACATGCCAATCCTCGCCGAACCCGTGTGCCCGCTCGCCGCCCGTAATCGTCACCGCCGTCACCCGGCACCCCACCCTCCCCGACCTCATCATCTCCACCACCGGCGCGCCCACCCCCGTCGCATCCACCACCGCTCTCGCTTTCCCCGCCAATACCCGATGCCGCGCCAGTTCGCCCACCCGAGCCACCACCCCCGCATACGGCGTCCCCAGCGCGATTCTCTCCAGATGCCTCACATGCAGGTACTCCGCCCTCTCGATCACCGCAATCGCACTAAAATCCCTCCGCTGCCCCAGATCGAGCCCTATATAAAACATCCCCTTAGAATCCCAGCCCGTTCCCATCCTCCAGCGCATCCATCAATAACTCTCTTTGAAACATTTGCTGTTCGTTGTCGATAAATTCGCCCATATATTCCTGCCGGAACCACGCATCGCCCAATTGTCTCCGCTCCTCCGCCAGAAAGTCCTTCGAAATTCGAGCGCATTCCGTCGCCGCCACCTGCACCCGCACCCACTCCTCGCCGCCCGCCGTCCAGTTCTCGTAGAAGAACCCCCGCTTGCCGAACGGAGTGCTCAGCAGCCACAAATCCCCATCCCCCACCGCCAGCATCGGCCGCAGAGCCTTGTACACCGCGTCCTCCACCCTCGACGCCTCGTCGATGATCAGCAGCGACACGGCCGAATACCCGCGCAGCGTCGCCTCCCGCCCCGGTATCCCGATAATCCTCGACCCGTTTGGAAACTGTAGACTGATCCGGTTGCTCCCATCGCCCCTTAGCTTCACCCCCGCTTTCATCGCAAAGTCCCGAGCCTTCCATACCAGCTCAGCGCTCTGCTTCTCCGTCGGGCACGCTACCACCACGAGAGTCTTGGCGTCTGCCCGCAAAGGCGCGGTCACCGTCCGTTGGGCGGAAGCCGAACCCGACGGGGACCTGAATTGGCCGTTTTGCGGGCTTTTGAAAGGATACAACGCCCGGTGCACCGCCATCACCGCCGCCACCGTCGACTTCCCCCACTGCCTCGTGCACTTCAAGATCCCGCGCTTAACGCGCCTCTCCAGCAGTTCACGCTGCCGCTCATCCGGCTCAAACCCGAGCTCCCTCCTTGCCCACTCCACCACCGCTGGCGGCCCCGGCTCCCGAACCTCCTCCCGCGTCTCGCCGGCCTCGCGCCCAGCCCGCCTGAACGTGACACCGCTCACCTCCGAGCCTGTCTCCTCACCCTCGCATCGCTCGCCTCGCGCAAATGATCGTGCGCCGCATCGATCGCCAACTCCGGAAACTTCTCGCTCACCGCCCTCCGCACCTTCGCCCGAGTCCTCCCATCCGGATCCCGGTTCGCCTGATCCAGCGCCAGCCTCGCATGCAGCCGGTCCGGAATCGGATACGCCCTCCGCTCCGGTATCGCAAACTCACTCGGCTTCAACTTGCTTCGATCCAGCTTCATCTCCCGACCCTCCCACCGCCATTCCTACCATCCGCGCATCACCTCATGCCCCTTTCCCAAACGCCCAACCCCCAGGAATGTAAGCGGTTTTACGTCTCTTCATTCGCGTCGCCAAGACAATAGCTCGGCTAGGACACCCCAAAAATTGGCGAAAGGGATGTAGCATAATGGATGGGCAAATTAAACCAAAGAGTTCAGCGCCCTCCGAATCCTGCGGAGCCGAACCGGGAGCCGCCAAGGATGTGAAGCGTTGACGTGCGGCAGAATAAGTTCCGAAGCAAATCACTCAATCGAACACAAAATATTAGACTAGTGGAGGACTTTTAGGGATTCCGATGAGATTCTTGCGCTTG